>CAZQDT010000008.1:0-30199 GCA_964592005.1 uncultured Eubacteriales bacterium | reverse complement strand
CTTTTTCTTTCTCCTGCTCATCTATTTCTTCCTGCGAATATGGAAACCAGCCTCTTACCTTTATTCCCTGTGTTATAGTAATATATTCTATTATAGGAATAGGAGATATATTTTTAATTTTGTAATTTGCTACTAAATGAATTATATCTTCTTCATTTGTTTCAAAATATTTACTTTGTGAAAAATCAATTCCATTACTACCGCCATTTATAAAATTAAATATATTTTCTTGTTCGATATAACTAAAAAATAAAGGTTTGGCAATAGAATTAAAAACATAAGTCTTTCCCTCATCATACACTTCCATAACAGTAGCTTCTGCAAAATCTTTTAATAGCTGTTCAAAATCTCTTGAAAGCAATTTTTCTGCTTCTTGTTTAGTTTCATTAAATTTCATTCCTGTAACATTTTCTAAAATTCCAGTTACATTTCCTAATGCTTGTGAAACATTTTCTACGGAATAAGATGTTTTTTCATTTATTGTTTTATTTATTTCATCTAAACCCAAAGAAGAAACGATATAACTATAAGTAGAAAGTTCATTTGCCGTCTGTACAAGTGTATGCTGTATTACTCCATGTATATAAGTTACTTTAATAAACAGTGAAATAAATAGAACGCAGCTTATTAATATCAGTGTACTTATAGTAGCTTCTATTGTTATTGAACCTTTTTTTATTTTATCCCCTCCTAGTATCCTTTATATCCTAAGCTTCTTATTTTAAATCTTTCATTATTTCTGATATTTTCAGGTACAAACATAGATGATATAAATAATGGTTTTATAGTTGTTAAAGTATCATATCTAATATATGTATAATGTTCTGCCAAAGCATAACTTGAATACTTTAATTTAGACATATTAAGTTGGATGATATCTGCTGTACGAAGTAATTTGTTATCCCGATTTGTTAAAAGAAGAAAAAAATAGAGATAATTTTCATATTTTATATTAAATGTTCCATTGCAAATAGGTTCTATTTCTCCATCAACTGCTATATTTTTATATACTTTAGCAAGATTATTTACATTTATGTTGATGTTCTGATTTGTCTTTATAAATGGAATTTGATAACCCATATTTATAAGGAAGTACATATCTAAAGCTGTTTCTACTGCTGCAAGAGCTGTAATTATTGCAATTTCTGCAATAGGTGCTAATGCACCGAAAGTGAAAGCAGCTAGAATTAAAGCTGCCCCTTGAGAGATATCTCTAAGTTCCTGATTGGTATATACTGCTATCCAGTTATTGACCAATCTCATAGCATAAATTTTGGCATATATTCTATTTTCATTATCGCATTCTTTTAATTCCCCTTCTAATATATATTCTATTTCAGAGTTAAAGAAATTGTTCCCTTTTTCCACTGTATAATTGCCTTTATTTTCAAACAAAAGATTTTTTTCTTCTTCTTTATCTCTTGATATATAAAATTCCTCTGAATTGTCGAATTTTTTGTTTTTATAGATTTCTTGCCATTGAGAGGTACTTTTTGTAAGCCTTGTTTTCATCATTCCCATTATATAAAAATCTGACATTGCAGAAGTTAAAGTATTATTTGCCATATTACTCAAACCATCTAAGATATTTTCCATAACTTCAAAATTTTTATCTATACTATCTCTATCGTATGCCATTTCATCAAATTCTTCAAATTCATATTCAGTAAAATTTATATTTTCGTATTTTCCGCTTGATGAAATATCATATATTTCTCCGTTTTCTATCATTTCTTTTATATATTGGGTATCTTCTTCAGAATATTTGTCGGAAGTTTCATAATTGGAATATATTTGAGAAGGCAATCTGTTGAAAGTATTTTCTGATATTTCAATATTGGATTTAGATTTTTCATCTTTCTTATCTTTTTTTATTTTGTAGAAATCCCATAAGATTTTTACACTTTCCCAATGTTTTTCACCTATGATGTATTCAAATTCAGGATATTTATCCGAATTAGGAATACAAATACTTTCGTCTGCCCCTGATGAATTAATAATATCTGTTGACATATCTGTTAAAGATTGTACTAATGCTTTTAAATATTCAATGGTTACATCAAACCATTCGTTTAAACCACATTCTTTTATTTTTTTTAACTGCTCTAAATAAATTTGCAAATCTTTAATTATCTGATCTTCAACATTGCCATTATTACTATCTATTTCTTTAATATATTCAAAGATGTCATTATAGAGTAAATTTGCTCTTTCCAGTGCTTCAATACAAATTTTTCTTTGTTCGGCAAATTCATTTTCAAAATCTTCTACCAAAACAGCCCATGAATATATTTCAGGTTCTTTACTCTTTAGTTCATTTACTAATTCTTCTATTTTTTTATTTAATTCTTCTATTTCTTTGGATAATTCTTCTATCTGCTCATCATTCTGTCCTTTTTCATTATCTTCTTCTAAGTCATAGAGTATTTCACTTAATTCTGAAACTTCATCACACAATTCAGAGTATTCTTTTAAACTATCTAATATTTCTTTCATCATTGGTTTATAATCTTGATTAAGTTTATTAAATTCTTCAGAAGTGTAGATCATTTTTTCTTTGATTTTTGAGAAATCTTCAGATATATCCTGCATTCGTTGTCTTAATTCTAAAGTAGATTTTATATTGTGAATATCTTTTTTGTTAGTTTCTACAAGTTCTTTTATCTTTTTGGATAAATCAAAAAATTCATCTAATACTAAAGCACTTCTATATTTAGAAAATTCTGCAATTTGGCTTTTAAATACTTCAGGCTCTATAATACTGTACATCTTATCTACATTAAAACCATTTTCTTCAATGTTAAAATCATATAAATTCATACCATTGCTAAAATTCCCTAAAATTGTATTTACAAATTCCTTGAAATTATTTTGAGTCGGCAATTGAGAAGATATATTTTCCAATAAAAAACCATAAAAATCTTCTTGTATTGCATCTACACTTTCTTCTTCCAAAACAAATAATCCGTACCTTTGTTTTAATTGTTTATCGTATTTTGCTAAAACAGAAAGGGCTGCACTATCGACTGCTTCCTGCAATACTGTTTTGGAATTTCTAATTCTTGCACCATCGACCAAAATAGAACTCATTATAAACATAGAAAGCATAATTATTGCCATAAAAAGAGAAATACTGCCTTTATTTTTCATTAACTTTTCCTCCTTCTATTGCTTTTTTTAATTTTTGTATACCTTCACTATATTTTTCTTTTATTTCACTAAAATGTTCAGATTCATTCAATAAATCTGTTGCAAAGTCAATATTTCTTATAAATTCAACATTATCATTTACCATTGCTTTTGCTGAAGCTTTAATTTTAATTTTTGAATTAAATATTGTTGTATAATCTGCTGTTATGATTGCATATATTTTTTTGTACATAAAATAGTCTTCCATTCCTACCTCTATATCTTCGGAAGTATATTTATGACTGCTTATTTTATTTTTATTTATATAGAGCATTATATTTTTTTTGATGGTATTTAATTTTTCTTCTTTGTTAAAATCAATTATACGCCGATAGATAAAATCATCTCCATAAGTTTCGCCTTGAGGTTTTCCTATAAGAGGGTCTTTATCTTCTAAATAATAATATAATGCTCCTCTTTGAACGGCATTTTGAAGTATTGAATTTAGCCTTACTTCTTCATACATTATTGAACTAATATTTATAAGTATAATAATTACAACCATAACGACAAATGTAATTATTGAAGCTTCTATGCTGTATGAGCCTTTATTTGGTTTAATAATTGTTAAGGGTAGGAACATTATCGCTTATTTTATCTGTACTTATCATTTCTCCAACTGTATTCCACAATGAACTTAACTGTTGTCTGAAAACTATACCTAATGCGATAAGTACCGAAAGTATTATGCTTATTTCAATAGTTGAAAGTCCATCTTCTTCTTGTATAAATCTTTTTAGAATGTTCATTAAATCCACTCCTTTTCTTCTAAATCTTTTATAAGTTTTTTTAATTCTTCTAATTTTTTATCTTCTGATAATCCGTAATATTTTACTGCCATTTCATAATTCTCTTTTACTTTAGAATAATCTCTATATATCTTATCTTTTTTATCTTCTTGCTTAGCATATATAAATGCAAGCTGTACATATAATCTGTAATCTTTTACTTTTTCAACATTTTCTTTTAAAATTTCTTCCGCTTTGTTGAATTTTTCTGCTTTTTCATATAAACTTGCGGCTTGACTTATATTATAAAAATTTATATATTTCATTTCTAAAAGTTTTTCAAAATCCATTGCTGATTTTAATATATATTCTTTTTTATTTGTGATTACTGCAAGTTTATAATAATTTTCTGCCCTTGCCTGTAATAATTCTTGCGTAAGTTTTTCTTCCCTTTCTAAACTATTTAAACATTCTATACAATTTAAATAATAATCTTTATTATTATTTATCAGGCAGTCTTGATTTTTTAAAAATTTGCCTGAAATCAAGACTGCCACTACAAGTTCTAAAAATATTAATTTATATTTTGCTAAAATATTATGTCTGTCAAGGTTATTGAGAGAATTAAACATTTCTTGTGCATCTTTAAATCTTTTCTCCGGTTGCTGTTCCATAGCTTTATATATAATTGCTTTAAGTCTTCTGTTTACTTTTATTTTAAAACTATATATAGATTTTATTTGATTAGGTGTTTCTTTTGTAATCAAATAGTACATCACTGCTCCTAAACTGTATATATCCGACCTTTTTTCCGCCTTATTTACATATTGTTCAGGAGCAGAATATCCTGTTGTATGCCCCAAAGCAGATAATCCTTCATTAAGTATAATAGAAATGTTAAAATCTATAAGACAAATATTATCTTCTGGTGTTATTATTATGTTAGCAGGTTTTATATCACTATGTATAATAGGTCTTTCTCTTTTCTGTAAATATATAAGTACCTCACAAAGCTGTTTAGACCATTTGATAATCTGATATTCAGAAAAATTTGTTTGCTCTTTAGATAAATTTTCAAGATTTTTACCCTCTATATATTCCATTATAGTGTATATGTGATTGTTTTCTTCTATAAAATCATACACCGTAGGCAAATACATATGTTTCAAAGATTTTAGTATATCTGCTTCAGCACGTATATTTATCTTCTGTGTTAATTCCTCCTTTGTTTCTTTAATAATAACCATTTTTTCAAGACGTTTATGATAAGCTTTATAAATAATTCCTGCTCCGCCTTCTGCAATTTTCTCTTTTACCTCATAAATTTCATCAATAACTTCTACTTTCATAACTAACTTTAATTGTACAATAACTAATGTCCGGGGATTTATGTTTGATTTTTAGACTAATACAATGTTTAATTAAACCCTCAAATGGATAAAGACTAATATTTAAGCTTTCAATCGACCTCCTTTATTTAGATTTGACACGTCTGACTTTAATATAAACCCATTTAATCATTTTGTCAATACTTTTTTTTGAAAATTATACATTTTTTTCTTTTTTTGTTTTTTAGATGATTTTTTTAGCCAATGCCTGACAAAATTCTAACATTTTATTTTTAAATACAAGTGCCAGTGCCAGTAATGCTGCGGTAATTA
Source organism: uncultured Eubacteriales bacterium (assembly GCA_964592005.1). Lineage (GTDB taxonomy): Bacteria > Bacillota > Clostridia > Lachnospirales > CAZQDT01 > CAZQDT01. The sequence continues at coordinate 24,621 of CAZQDT010000008.1, read as the reverse complement.
TTGCAATTTCTATTGTAGAAACGCCATTTTCTTCAATAAGAAATTTTTTCATATAAAATTGACCTCCTATATTTGATTCATCATCATTACAGCCGGAGTTCCTACTACAAGTATCATTGCCAGTAAAAGCATTACCATAGGAAGCATCATTTTTACTCCAGCCTTTGCCCCTATTTCTTGTGCAGCTGCTTTTCTTAATGACCAGCTTTCATCTGCTTGTTGTATAAGTATTGGAACCATTTCAGCTCCACCTTTTCTTATATTTGCAGTTAAAATAGAGCTGAATTTTACTATTTCTTTTACATTACAATTTCTGCCGAATTGTTCTATTGCATATATATCAGTTCTTCCATTTTTCATATTTATATATGCTTTTCTTATTTCGGTGTATAAAGGGGTATTTTTTTTATTTTCTATGGCTATTTTTTCCCATGCTCTGTTTATGGTCATTCCTGCATTTACTAAAAGCACCAATTTATTGACAAATTCAGGAAATTCAAATCTTAATTGTTGTTTTCTTTCTTCAATTTTATTATCAAGTTCTTTATCTTTTAAAAATCCTAGAAGTATTGGAAAAACAATTCCCAACAAAAGTATCCAAATTTCGTGTTCTTTTATTAGCATAAATAATCCTAATATTAATACTGCAATTGTACTTGTGCTCATAAGTTTTTTCTTTTCTGATTTGTAAATTTGATAATATTTCTCTTCTCCATAAATAACTAAAATTTTTTTCTTGATATTGTATTCATATCTAGCAATAAATGTTCTTATTTTTTTCATACTACACCTCTATATTCATTATTTTTGTACCTAAGATATAACTTATTACAAATAATGCCAATGCTATTGTCATCATTATTCTACCTTGTACAGAGGTAAACATAATATCCATATAATCACCTGAAAGATATGAAAGAGCAAGTACCAGAATAATCATAAGTCCACACATTGCTTTTTGTTCAAATTTTTTTTCGGATAAACTTATCTCTATTTCTCTTTTTATTTCTATTTTATCAGAAATTACATTTGAAGTAATTCTAATAACTTCTATAAGATTGCCGCCCGTTCTTTTGCAGCTTGCAAAGACTTCGGCAAAATTTCTTATATCTTCAATATTAGTACGGTTGGCAAAATCCATTAAAAGATTTTCTAAAGTTTCATTCATTTCTAATCCGCGATTTATATAACTAAGTTCTCTGATGATATCAGTGTCTGGTAAGGGATATAGTAGTTTTAGTTCATCTGTTGCTTCTTTAAAAGTTCTTTCTGGTGATTTTCCAGCACTAAGACCTGAAGAAATAGAATATAATAAATCTTTAAATTGTAGGTTAAGCTCTTTTTTTCTTTTTCTTATAAAATAAAAATACATAAAATATGGTATAAATAAACCTAGAATAGCTAATATAGTTGAAATGACGATACTCCTATAAAAAGTGTACCCTATAAAAAATAGTAAAATTATTCCTGCAAACGAATAAATTATTTTTTCATAATTATTTATAATATAATAGTCATAATTAGTACGTTTATTTGAATCAAATGCCATTTTTTTTATTTTCTTTTTATTTTTTAGATAATACATTTATCTTTAATCCCTGCCATTTCTAATTTTTGTATATTTAAAAGTTTATTCTTTGTTTTTCTTAATTTACCAACTATTTTTCCATCACTATTTTCATATTCTTCTTCAAATTTAAATAAGCTGTTAAGTTTTATTTTACCATTTTCAAATCCTGAAACTTCACATATTTCAAGCACTTTTCTGCTTTTATCCCTAAGTCTGCCTAATTGTATTATAATATCTATGGCTGAATTTATCTGTTGTCTTATAGCTTCTAATGGTAATTCTGCTCCTGTAAGAACCATTGTTTCAATTCTTGAAAGCATATCATATGCCGAATTGGCATGACCTGTGGAAATTGAACCATCATGTCCGGTATTCATTGCTTGGAGCATATCCAATGCTTCTGCCCCTCGTACTTCTCCGACAATTATTCTTTCAGGACGCATACGTAATGCAGATTTTATTAAATCTTTCATTGTAATTTCACCTTTCCCTTCAAAATTTGCATTTCGGGTTTCAAGACGAACTAAATTTTCAACCTGCCGTATCTGTAATTCAGCTGAATCTTCAATTGTTATAATTCTTTCATCTTTTGGGATATAATTTGACAAAACATTAAGAAAAGTAGTTTTACCAGAACCAGTTCCACCGCTTATAAATATATTGTATTTAGCAATTACAAGCTTTTCCAAAAATTTTGCTGCTTCCTCTGAAATAGAATTCCATTGTATAAGTTTTTCAATAGTAATTGGTGTGTCAGGAAATTTTCTTATAGTCAATATAACTCCATTTATTGAAATAGGAGGTAATACCACATTTACTCTTGAACCATCTTTAAGACGTGCATCTACGATTGGTGAAGATTCATTTACAGAACGATTTACTTCAGAAACAATATTTTGTACTATATTTTCAAGTTTTTCAGAATTTTCAAAGCTCATATCGGTTTTAACAACTCTGCCATTTTTTTCAACAAAAATGTTTTTGTAGCCGTTTATCATTATTTCACTTATTTCAGGGTCATCTAGCATATTTTGTAATATATCTAACCCTTTTATTGAATTATAGACAGAATTAATTATTTCTGCTTTTTCTGTAAGACTTATATGTTTTTTTCTTGAAAAATTTTGGACTGTATGTTTTATTTGTTCTAACAATTCTTCACTGCTGATTTCTTTATTCATATCAAAATTTGTGGTTAATTCTTCTTTTACAAGTTTTACATAATCATTTTCCATACAACACCTCATCTAAATAAATACCAACTTTTTCTCCTAATTTTTTCAAATCCCTTGTTTCTGCTTCTTTAACAAAAGGAACTCTTATTTCTTTGGAGTTATGTAAGCTGTCAAAATTTTCAGATTTATTTATAATAGTGAGTATTTTTTCTTTTATATCCCTTTCTGAAAAACATATATCTAATTCATTATAAAACTGATTTATTTTTAATTTAGATAATTCATCATCAAAGATTGGAATTAAAATTTTATCGCTTTGGTTTAAAATTTCAACCACTATGTTGTTAAAATTGGTTTCCAAATCTACAACAATTAATTTAAAATCTTCTATTTTTTTCATTTCATCAAAAAGATATCTAATTTCTTCTTTTTCTAGTTCTTCTATTTCGCTTTGTGTTTCAGGTGGTGAAAAATAAGTAATTCCACTATTAAAATCTACAAGTTTATTTTTTAATATGTTTAATATAAGTTTGGGATTTTTTTCTTTTAGGGATAAAAATATTTCAGACAAACTTTTATCTTCAAAAACTTCAAAAAAATTAGGAACTGACGAAAATTTTTCAAGATTAAAATAAACGGTATTTATTCCTTTGCTCTGGGCAAGAACTGCTAGAGCCAAAGCCAATGTAGTTTTTCCACTGCCACCTTTTGGAGAATAGACTGCGATCATTTCAGCGTTATTTTCACCTATTCCAATACCTCGCATATCTCCTGTTTTCTGAGCATACTTAAACATTATCTTTTCAATCAAATCATCTACTCTTTGATATTTTTCTATTTCTTTGCCCCAGTCTAATACCAAAGTTTCAGAAGGCATATCTTCAATAGTTTCTTCTGTTTCTCCAAGTAAAACGATATCTGCTGTTTTTTTACACATATATTCTTTGAAATATTTAATTGCTGTAAAACATACTACATTAAAAAGATTTGTATTTTTCATTATATACTCTGAAAGTATATCTAAATAAAGCTCATCTTTATCAATTAATACAAGCTCCAAATTCAAATTACCACTTCCTTTATTTGACATTAGACGTGTCATAGTATGAAAATATCATATAATTTTTTTGCTGTCAATAGTTTTATAGAAAAATTTACAAAAATTTTAATCTTGACATTTTATTGTTTTAGTTGTATATTTTTTCTTGAAGGAGGAATTTTATGCAAAATCTTTATGAAATTTGCGAATATATTATTCCTAATCTTTTTACTGTAAATCTTAAACTTTTAAATATTTCTTTTGCTGAAAAATTTCTGAATTATTCTAAATTATTTTCCCTTGCTATATTCTTTTCTAATGCTGTATATGATATTATTTTGTACTGTTTGAAAATTAAAATATTTGTTAAAAAAGATTTTTTAATTTATGCAAAATATTTATTTATAATTTTTATATTTCCTCAAATTTTAAAATTATTTTTTATATATTCAAATACAATTATTTGTGATATTTATATTTTTAGACCTTTTACTTTTAAAAATTTATTTCCTGACTTTAAAAATTCTATATTTTATAAGATAATAAGTTTTGAATTAATTTTGTTATATTTTGAAATGCTGATAAGAGGCATTTGCCTTATTATTCTCATTACTTTTTCACCATTTGCTATATGTAAAAATTTTTATGTTTCTTTGACAATAAGATATTTTATTTATATATGTATTTCTAATTTTATACAATTAATTCTTTTAAATTTATTGTGTCTTATAAATTCCAAGTTAAACACAGAATTTTTATTTTTATCTATAAATATTTGTTGGATTTTTATAACTTTACTAATTCCTGTTTATGTAAAATATTGCAGATTTATAAGCTTGTAAGTTATCAGAAAGGAGAATATAATGAAAGAAATAATAAAATTAAAAAATGATGTAATGTTTAAAATAATGTTTATGAAAGAGGAAAATAAGGATATATTGCAGGATTTTATAGCATCAGTGTTGAATATTCCTTATGAAAGTATAAAAAATATTTCGATAAAAAATTCGGAACTGTTGCCGGAAGTGGTAACGAATAAATTTAGTAGACTTGATATAAATCTTGAATTAAACAATGAAAAGCTTATAAATATAGAAATGCAGGTAAGAAACCAAAAATATTTTAATGATAGGACATTGTTTTATCTTGCCAAATTATATACTTCGAGTTTAAAAAAAGGTGAAGAATATGATAGATTACAGCAGAGCATTTCGATAAATATAGTTGCATTTGATATATTTGAAAGTGAAGAATATCATTCAGAATTTTTAATTATGGAAAAGAACAGACATGAAGTATTTACAGACAAATTTTGCATACATTTTTTAGAATTAAATAAACTAAATGATAAAACCGGCGATAATAACCATCTAAAATTATGGTTAAAATTGATAAATGCTGAAAGCGAGGAGGAATTAAAGATGATAGAGCAGACTGATGTTCCAATGTTGTTAAAAGCAGTGAATGTAGTGAAACAGATGAGTGAAGATGAGAGATTGAAAGAAATCGAGAGAATGCGAGATAAAGCATTACATGATAAAGCGAGTGAATTGGGAAGTGCGAGAAGAGAAGGAGTAAGAGAGGGCAAGATTGAAGAAAGAAGTAAATTTATAGAAACAATGAAAAAATTAGGATATGCAGAAGAAGAAATAAAGAAGATATTGATGAATATTTCTGATTGATAAAAATAATTATGATGAGTATAAAAGGTGGGGAATGTAATGAAACAGATGAGTGAAAATGAATAGAAGTTTAATGAGAATATAAGAGGAGGAGATGAATATATGAACTTTAGTTATAATAAAAACTTTTTTGTTGTTTCATTCAACTTATCAGATGAAATAATAAACTATCAAGCTGAAACTATAATCAATAATGTGATTTCTTTTCTTGCTCCTTGTAAAAAACAGATAAAGAATGACATTATATATTTTTATTATAATATAACATCAGCTATTTCTTTAAAAGATGCAGTTTCTACAAATAAGATGTCTTTTGAACAGTTTTTAAATTTTATTGAAATATATCTTCAATTATGTATTGACCTTGAGAAATATCTTCTGCCGTCTTCAGGAATAATAACGAAACTTGAACACATTTATATAAATCCTGCTGATTTTAAACCTTATTTTATATTTATTCCATCTTCTAAAAAGAATTTGGATATTTTAGATATAAAAAACTTCATAAAGCTTTTATTGGTATCAAATATATATGATATTAATTCAAATAACTCTATTCAAGAAATTATAGATATACTTGATGAAGATTTAATTTCAATATCTGACTTAATGAGCAAAATAAATATGTTAAAAAAAAGTTTTTCTAAGTCAATAGATTTTTCAGAATTTAAAAATGATAGTCCTGATGATTTTACTGATGAAATAGAAGTATTACCTAAAATCAATACATATTCAATTTTTGATAAAGATAAACTTATGATTATTTTGTTAGATGCTTTTTCTATAATAATTCCAACAATTTTAATATTTTTTGAAATAATTCCAATCTACACTGCTTTTGCAATTCCAGTACTTTTAATTTTAATAAATCTGATTTTTAATATTATAAAAAATAATGGAGATTTAAAACATAACGAAAAATTTGAACCTGAAGTTATTATTTCAAATAATAATTATACTTCGGTACCAGAAAATAATGCTACGGAATTAATTAAAATTCTTCCATATATAAGAAATACTCACGGAGATATTCGTTATATAGACAGTAATTTCTTAAGGATAGGAAAACTTTCGGAAAAAGTTGATTATTGTGTAAATAATCCTAGTATAAGTAAAATTCATGCGGATATTTTAATACGTGATAAGAAAATGTTTGTAATTGATTTAAATTCTAAAAATGGAACTTTTATAAATGATATTTCACAAAGACTAGAAAGTAATATTGAATATGAATTAAAAAATGGAGATAAGTTAATTCTTGCAAATGAGGAATTTACAGTACATTTTTATGATTTATAATTTTGATTTTTTTAAACAAATTTTAGCTTTAATATTAGTTTTTATTGCAATTATCCAAGATATAAAATATTTTAAAGTAAAAAATTCTACAAATCTTTTATTTATTATAGTAGGTTTAACTATTTCAATATTGGAAAATAATTTTTCAAACTTTGTTCTGGGTATTTTATTTCCTCTTTTACTTTTGCCACTTTTTATATTTAATATGCTCGGAGCGGGTGATATAAAGTTATTTTGTGCTATTGGTTCAATTATAGGTTATCCTAAAATAGTAACATTTGTTTTTATATCAATAATATCCAATGGAATTATTGCTTTTATTTTGATGTTTGCAAGAAAACAAAATTTTTTATATTTTAGTAATTGGTTAAAACTCTGTATTTTTAGTCGAAAAATGTTTCCATATATAGATTATAATAAAAAATATTCAAATATGTTTCGTTATACTTTTGGAATTGGTATAGCTGCTATATTAATTGTAATTTTAAAAGTAGAATAATATGACCCCCTTTTGACATATATTAGTTACAAAAAGTTAATATAATGTTAAGGGGGATTTTTATGCAAAATTTAAAAAGGCGTTATGATAGATTTTTTATAATGTTTAAGACTGAACAAAGTGGATATTCAATAGATAAACAAGAAATTAAAGGTTATATGAAAGTAGAAATTAAAGATGGAAAAGGAAAAATAATTACATATGTACAAGGATTAAAAAATTTAAAAAATAATGAGATATATAAAACATATTTAATTTCTTCAGAAAATGACAGCTGTACAGGCATTCCAATGAAACAGCTTGAAATTGATGACAGAGGTCATGGAGAAAGTATTTATGAGTTTAATCCTGATAATGTTGAAGATAGTGGACTTTCAATAGAAAAATTTAATGTTGGAGCAATTTTGGTAAAAACTCAAAACTCATCTGAAATTATAGCACCTGTGGTAGGATATAAAGGAAAAGAAGTTTTGTGGAAAAATAATTTTAAAGAATTTTTACTTCCTAAATCAAAACTGGATGAAAAGAAAGATAATCAAAAAGATGATAATGTAAGCGAAGATGCTAAAAATCATCTTATTGATGAAAAAATGCAAAAATTACCTATATCATCTCAAGAAACCATAAATTCTGTTGAAATATTAAACGATAAAGATAATTTTATAGATAAACAATCATATTTTGAGTTAGAAACAGAAACCCCAAATCAAATTTTTAATAAAATGGTAAATAAATTTTATAGTGAAATGGAAGAACTGCAAAAATATAAAGTCTTAAGTGAAGAAGATAAACAACGATTAATATTAAAGAATAAAGAATGTGAAATAGTCAGCGATTTACAATATATGTTTGAACATAATCCCAAAATAAAACCATTTAAAAATACATATAATGATGTAAATTGGATAACAATTCAACCTTATGAATTAGCAGTTCTTCCAATTCAACTTGAGAAATACATATGGAGTAGTTTTATAAATTACTCTTATAAAAAGTATAAACATTTGATATTAGGACAATATAATAATAAAGATGGTTATTTATTAGGAGTTAAAGATGTATATTATTTACAAAATGTCCAAATTACTTCTTTTCTTGGGTTTGAAAAATTTATAAATTGTGAAAGTAAAGATTTATCTGAAGGAAATGAAGGATATTGGATTTTGGAAATAAGTTAATAATCCGTTTGATAATTTTTGAGAAAAATTTTAACAACTTCTTAATAGTTAAGTTTTGCTAAAAATGGAAATGGTGTTTTTTGATTTTAAATTTTTACAATAATATTTTGGATTATCTTTATATTTTAAATTTTTTTAATAAAAAAAATTTACTTTTTTTAATATTTTTTTACTTTTTTGAAAATACTTCTCTTGACTTAATTATTATCTGTGTTAAAATATCTTTATAAATGATACAATAATGTGGGTAGGAAATTTTATTATTATATTTTAAAACAAATTTACCCCAAGGGTAGTAAAATTGTTTTTAGTTAATTTTATTTTGTTATGAAATGAAATTCAAAATATAATTGAGATATAATTAAGGAGGAATTTTAAGAATGTTGACAATAACAGATATAACATTTGCTGCTATTTTAGCATTTATGATTACATGGATTGTTAAATTGCTTATACGTATTTTTAAAACTATAAAATTTATACAGCATGGTGCTGAAAATATGGAACAAATTAATTCAATATTACAACGTTGTTATAGTATATTTTCTACTGAGATAATTCAATTTAATGGAGAAACTTTTAAAAGAGGTACAAAGGTAAGAGTTATTACAGACCAGTCTAAAGTTCTTGAGGGCGAATTTATCGGGATGAGCAATGATAATGTTGTTTGTATTTTTACTTCAACATATATAGCTGCCCACAATATAAATAACATAAAAAAAATATATTCATTAGATAAAATTCATAGGGAAAATTTATAATTTTTATAAAATTTGAGAACTATATGTTAAATTTTTAGCATATAGTTCTTTTTAGTTGATTTTTTATCCAAATTAAGGTATGCTATCTTTATGATTAAAATTTTATAAGGGGGTTTTTTAATGAATAGTATAAGAACAAAAATTTTATTATCTATGGTTGCAGCTATTGTAATAATGAGTTTATCTGTTGGAGGTCTTGCTCTCAATGTAATGAATGATGTTTCTGAAGATTTAATGCAGAATAATATGACAGAAATTTCTGAATTGGCAGCTTTGACAATTGACAAAAGTTTTGACAGATATTTAGCGTTAGCTGAAGAATTAGCAGCTGATGATATTTTTCAGGAAAATATATGGAATGAAGAAGAATTTAAACCTAAAGAAGTGGATTTTGTAAAAAGAAACAGTGTACAAGATGTATTTTGGGTAGACAAAAATGGTAAATCTCAGTCAGGTGACGATGTTTCAAATACACAATATTTTATAGAATGTCGAAGAACACTTGAACCAGTTGTTGGTGAATTTATTGTTTCAAAAGGTACAAATGAAATAAGTATGATTTTTGTTGCACCTATTATTAAGGCTGGTTCTTTTAATGGACTTATTGCAATTAAAGAGGATGCACTTATTCTTTCAGATATAATGAATGAGATAGATTTTGCTAAGACGCAGACAAACTTGATAGTAGACAATACAGGTACGGTTTTAGCTTCTTCTGATAAACAACAGGTTTTAGATCAGTTAAATATGATTGAAGATATAAGTAAAAGTGCTTATAGTGATACTGTTTTACCTATTTATAAATCTGTACTTGCAAACAGTGATGGTTTTGAAAAAATTTCTCTTAGTGTTGCAAAAAGATTACTTTCTTACCATGAAATACCTCATACTTCTGGTTGGAAGATAGTTTTGGCAATGGATACATATGAAATTTCAAATACTATAACTCAGGGACTTGTTTCTACAATAAAAATAACTATTTTAATAACAATTTTGTTGTTAATTTTTGCAGCAGCTTTAGCAAATACTATTTCAAAGCCAGTAAAGATTGCAGCTGATAGAATTAAACTTCTTGGAGAAGGTGATTTTAAGACACCTGTAAAAGTAGTAAAAGGTAAATCCGAAGCGGCTATTCTTACAAAAGGAACTAAGCTCACTATTGATGAAATGAATGAAGTTATAAGTGAAATTACATATGTACTTAATGAATTAGCAAAAGGAAATTTTGATGTAACAATAGAAAAAAATTACAGAGGAGATTTATCGCCTATAAAAGAAGCATTACTTCAAATAATAGATTCTCTTAATTCTGCACTGCTTCAGGTAAATGAATCTTCTGAACTTTTAAAAAGTGGTTCTGAACAAGTTTCTGTTGCTGCCCATAATTTAGCAGAAGGTGTAACAGATCAAGCAAGCTCTATTGAAGAAATTACTGCTACTGTTACAAATATTTCTCAACAGATAGAACGTAACTCACAAAATGCTAATACTGCAAATCAAGTAGTAATGAATACTTCTAAGCTTGTAGATTATGGAAATAGAAATATGCAGGAAATGATGAGAGTTATGAATGAAATAGATGAAGCATCTGAAAATGTTGGTAAGATTGTAAGGAGTATTGAAGCTATTGCTACCCAGACTAATTTACTTTCTTTAAATGCTGCTATAGAAGCGGCAAGAGCAGGTGATGCAGGAAGAGGTTTCAGTGTTATAGCTGAAAATATAGGAAAACTTGCTACCGAAAGTGCGGAATCAGCTAAAAATACTACTCTTTTAATTGAAAATACTATTGAACTTATTCATGAAGGAACTCTTACTGCTAATCAAACAGCTCGTTCCTTAGATGAAATAGTAGCAGCAACAAATAATATTACAAATCTTGTAAATGAAATTGCTATTGCTTCTGAAACACAAGCAGTTTCAATGTCACAGACTACTCAGGGCATTGAACAAATATCAAATGTTGTACAAGCAAATGCTGCCACTGCTGAAGAAACTTCTGCTACAAGTATTGAATTAAGTAGCCAAGCTGGACTTTTGAATGACTTAATTAAAGAATTTAAACTAAAAAAATAATAAAAATATATTTGTAGAAAACCACGTTTAAGCTTTAAATAGGCTTATACGTGTTTTTTTTGTGTCTAAAACTACTATATTCTTCATTATAATGATACTTATTGTATGTAGACCTATTGTAATTAAAAAATTATAATTTTTTTGAGGTGTTGTAAATGGATATAAAAGTTGTATTCGGAAACAATCTGAAAAAATATAGAAATTTGATGGGAATTTCTCAAGAAGCTTTTGCTGAAAAATGTGGACTTCATAGAACGTATATAAGTGCTGTTGAATGTTATAGAAGAAGTATATCTCTTGATAATATACAAAAAATTGCTAAAGCATTGGATATAGAAATTTATAAATTATTTTTGGAGGAAAGTAAAAATGGCGACTAAGACAGAATTATTTTTAAAGTTAGCAATGCAAGTATTCTATTGTAGAATTTCCCCTATGATTGCGATTTTCTTCTTTATCAGCTCTAAAACGATGATAATCTTTAGTAAATACTTGATATTCTCAATATTTACACATAATATTTTTTATTGTATCTAATGAAATTAATCCTTATTGTATATCATAAAATATATTTCAAAACAATTCATTTAAAACTTTAATATAAAAATATTCTTTGCTAAAATCCTTATTTATAGTTTAAACTTCCCTTAATTTATGGTATACTTAATTATAAAAACTTATCTATAAATAAGTTTAGGAGGTTTTATTTTGGATACACATCTAAATACTGATAACTTGAAAAAAAGTGAAAAATTGCTTCTATATAAATCTTTAGTCAAAGGTTTTTTTAATGAAAAAGCTGTTTTTTCAGATGAAACAGCAAATTATAGAATACCTGCTGATCCAAGGAAGGGAGAAACTGTAAAGATAAGACTTAGGGTTGCTAAAGATAATATTGATGAAGCTTTTATTGTTTATAGAACAAATAAGATATGGCTTGATAAGATTTATTCTGAAGGATTATTTGACTATTATGAAGGGAAAATAAAATTAGATAATTACAAAGCTTCTTATTATTTTGAAATTCATAAAGGTGAAGATATATATATATATAACAAAAAAGGAATTTCATGTACTGTTGATAATGTATATAATTTTAGCATAATACCTGATTTTTCAGTACCGGATTGGGCAAAAGGGGCTGTAATGTATCAAATATATGTAGATAGATTTTATGATGGAGATAAAACAAATAATGTTTTAAATAATGAATATATTTATTTGGGAAAACCATCTGTACAAGTTGCTGATTGGTCTTGTCCACCTGCTTCAGAAGATATACGAAATTTCTATGGTGGTGATTTACAGGGAATAATAGATAAGCTTGACTATCTAAAAGAACTTGGAATAGAAGTTATATACCTAAACCCTATATTTGTATCTCCAAGTAATCATAAATATGATATTCAGGACTATGATTATGTTGACCCTCATATAGGCGTTATAGCTGAAGATGGTGGAGAAGTTCTCAAAGAAGGACATTTTCATAACAAATTTGCGACAAAATATGAAAAAAGAACTACGGATAAAATAAATCTTGATGCAAGTAATGCTCTGGCTGCTGAACTTATAAATACTGCTCATTCAAAGGGTATAAGAGTAATACTTGATGGAGTCTTTAACCATTGTGGTGCCTTTAATAAGTGGCTGGATAGAGAAGGATTTTATGGCAGACAGCCTAATTATCCTCCGGGAGCATACAAAGAAGCAGATAGTCCTTATAACAAATATTTTTTATGGTATGATACAATGAACTGGCCTAATAATGACTGTTATGATGGTTGGTGGGGATTTGATAATCACCCTAAACTTAATTATGAGGGTTCTGAAGAATTATATGAATATATAATGCAGGTAGGAGAAAAATGGGTGTCGCCTCCTTATAATGCAGATGGCTGGCGACTTGACGTAGCTGCCGATTTAGGGAGAAGTCCAGAGTTTAATCATAAATTCTGGAAAGATTTTAGAAAAAAAGTAAAATCTTCCAATAAAGAAACCATAATACTCGCAGAACATTATGGAGATGCTGCAAGTTGGCTTGAGGGTGACCAATGGGATAGTATTATGAATTATGATGCTTTTATGGAACCTATAACATGGTTTTTGACAGGAATGGAAAAACATAGTGATGAATTTCGTCAGGATTTACTCTGTAATGGAGATGCTTTTGAAAGTGCCATGAGGTATCATATGGCACGTATGAATATTCAATCTATACAAATAGCTATGAATGAATTATCTAATCATGACCATTCCAGATTTTTAACACGTACAAATATGACAGTAGGCAGACTTGCTTCTAAAGGTTCAAAAGCGGCTTCGGAGGGAATTAATAAAGCTATTATGCGTGAAGCTGTTACCTTTCAGATGACATGGCCGGGTGCTCCTACTGTTTACTATGGCGATGAAGTCGGTGTTACGGGTTGGACTGACCCTGACAATAGAAGAACTTACCCTTGGGGTAGTGAAGATAAAGAACTTTTAGAATATCATAAAGAAATGATTTCAATACACAAGCGTTATACTGCTCTTAAAACAGGTTCTTTAGAATATCTTGAATGCAGTTATGGAATAATTGCTTTCGGACGCTGGGATATGCAAAACAAACTGATAACTATACTCAATAACAACTCTGTAAACAAAAAATTAAAACTTCCTGTATGGCGAGCTGAAGTAAAAAAAGAAAGTATTCTTGAAAGACAGATTTTTTCAGAAAAAGAAAGTTTTAACACAGATAAAATACAATATATTGTAAAAAATGGTATTCTTGAAATTGAAATGCCACCACAAAGCAGTATGGTATTGGTTGAAATTTAATTATGGTTTATAAAATATAAAATAAGCGGGTGTGAAAAATTACACCCGCTTTAATGTTATTACCCCAACCAATTAATTATATTCTTTGTAGCACTGAAGCAGTCCGATTTTAAGAAATCATTTTCTTTATTTTCACTGCACATCATAGGGTGATTGCTTTGGTGCAGGATACCTTGTTTAATGAATTTAGCTTTTTGGCAGGCTTCATTGCCCCATAAAAACCAATGAATATTTGGATTTTTTTCAGATATATAATTTAAAAGTTTTGTAGAAAATTCTGCCCATATATTTTGATGTGCATTTGCTACACCTTGTTTTGTTGTAAGTGAACTGTTTAAAAATAAAACCCCTTGTTTTTCCAAGGAATAAAACCATTCTTTAGGTTGAAGAATATTGAAAGTCCCATTATTGATTTCTTTTTTAATATCATTGAATTTTTTAATATCACTATAATTAGTTATATTATTTTCACTTTTGTAAATAAGTCGTATAATATTTTTTAAGGAAACTTGTTTAAATTTTTGGTTCCAGTCTTCCAAATCATCCGGCTGGAATGATTTACCATTTGCTACAAAATGATTGTTGCCATACATTGAAAAGTATGGGTCTTGTCCAAGCCATACACATTTTATTTCAAGTAAATCTTGTTTCATAAAACGGAGTACATTTTCTTTTTTAGGAGTGTAATCCTCACCTATTTGTTTTTCGATATTATTTAAAAGTTCAAGAATTTCAGGAGTTAAAAATTCATTCCAAGAGGAATGATGTTCATTTAATAACATAAAATCACCTTACCTTTAAAAATTTTATTAAATCAAATATACAGCTAAACTTGTAAAAAGTCTAGCTGTATATCATAAAGTTTAATATTAATTTATTTTCAAAATTTCCCCTGCTTTAAGATGTACTTTTATTTTACCTTCTGCATCGTTTAAAATTCTTCCAGTGGTTTCAAGTTGGTAGTTTTTAAATTGTGTAGGAAGTTTGATTTCAAAAGTAATTTCTTTATCGGCATTGAATTGTGCATTAAATATATGTTTCTTAATATTCCATTTAAAGTCTACTGTTCCACCGCAGAAACGGAAATTTTCAGCTTTTCCTTTTGAAAGATTTGAAGGAAGAGCAGGCAATAATTTTACAAGTGAAGGACTTGAATATATAAGCATTTCCTGTACTGCATTTACATATCCCATATTTGCGTCCATCTGAACTGGAGCAGAGTCCATAGAGAGTGAAATATTCATATTTCTCCAGTCATTATGTAATGTAACTAAATTACGTAAAAGACTTGCTTTAGCCATATTATTTAAACAATTCATAGCATCATTTCCTCTGCCGAAACGTGCATAGATACAAGCCATATGAGCAAGTGACCAGCCTGTCTGTGAGTCAATTTTTCTAAGTTCTACGGCTTTTTCACAGGCTTTGAAAACTTCAGGGTTATTTTCTGAGTTTATCTCATATCCCGGGAATACAGGGTATATATGTGATAAATGACGGTGAGCATAATTATCTTCATACATATCCGGCTGCCATTCACGCATAGCACCATCGGCATTTGCTTTATATTCAGGAATAGAATTTAATATTTTTTCCCATTTTTCTTTTCTATCATCGAACATATGTACTTCTTCATTTATAGCAAGCATATTTGTAAATAACTCTTTTACCAATGCAATATCTATTGTAGAATTTATTGTAGTTGGCATTGGATGTGCTTTTATAAGTTCTGGAGGTGGCATAAAGTTTATAGGTGTATTTTCAGGTGATACACTTGGATAAATCTTTATATTTCCATTTTCGTCAAATTTAATAAAATCTTCATAGAAATTGGCAATTTCAATCATAAATGGTATAACTGTTTCTTTAAGAAATTCTTTATCCTGTGTATACAAATAGTGTTGATAGTAATGTTGTGCAATCCATGCACCTGCACCTGTCCAGTTCATAATTACAGGTACTATCTGGTTAGGAGCTGAAATATTAGGTGTAGTTCCAGCTGTGAGGAATATACCATTACAGCCATATAATTTTTTGGCATTATTTCTATAATCTTCTATTTTGCCATTGTGGTAATTGAAAAGAGCTTTGTTGAAATCCATTAAATTTCCCACATTTGTATGCCAATAAATCATTTGGGTATTTTCGTTAGCCATATTATGTGACCACATTAAATTATAATCTCCACCCCATAAACCATAGAGAGGGAATGGATTTCCTTTTGCGTCTGTTCCGGAAATAAATAGATATCTTCCGAAATGCCACATTTTTTCTATTAATTCATTAGAAGAGGATTCATTGAATGCCTCAAGAAGTAATTCTTCGTTTGCAGTATTTTGGCTTTTTCCAAGTTTTAAGGAAGCACTCATATATAATTTTTCGTGCAATTTTTTGTGACGTTCCAATAAATCATCATAGTCGT
The DNA here is from genome assembly GCA_964592005.1 of uncultured Eubacteriales bacterium. GTDB lineage: Bacteria > Bacillota > Clostridia > Lachnospirales > CAZQDT01 > CAZQDT01. The sequence continues at coordinate 8,103 of CAZQDT010000008.1, read as the reverse complement.
CGGCGAGGCTGTCCAAGGCTTCTTTTCCGGTTTCCCACTGTTTTTCATATTCTCCGTCAGCAAAAAGTTTTACAAGGACTAATACACTGTCACATTCTGAAACTATTACTGATTTCGGTTTTGTAACAATTTTTCCATTCTGAGGTAAGATTTTTGCTACCGCACCTAAATCCCTGTTTCCTGAATTGGATTTATAATATAAAAAGCCATCTTCGGCAATTGTTTGTTTATTTTCGTCTAAAGTAGTGAAATAATTAGGTTTTTGAGAACCTTTGTGTAAATCTATATCAAATTTTACTTCCATTACCTTTTCTGAAGCTTCAATTTTATAGACAATTACATCATCTGACCTCGATACAAAAAGTGAACGTTTGTAAGAAATATCATCGTCGTCCCATTGTGACATTACTTCGCCTGTTCTCATATTTAAGGCTCTTAGGTAATGTGAAAACCCAATTTTTGGCGTAATGGTACTTTTAAGGTCTGCTAAAGGGAATGGCTTTGAGAGAGAAGTTTTATATCCCTGTTCTGTAAGCTCATTTGCAAGTGTCCAGCTTGCATCTAAAAATTCGCCTTTATCCATTTTAGCTCTTGTCTGTTCAAGTAAATGACTTACATCTGGTAATTCCTGAGGTGAACCTGCACTCCATAAATCTTTGTGGCAGAGCATTACAGTTTCTGTTTTACTTCCGCCATATACATTAGCACCGATTATACCATTACCGCTTACAAGACCCTCTCTCCAAAATTGACTCCACCAAGAGGAAGGGTATTTCATTAATAATGTGTGTCTGTTAGGTTTAATTTTTTCCATAAAAACTCTCCTTTAATTTTTTTGTTTAATGTATTTAGGTTATTTTTTAATCGTTACTTTTACAGGCAATGAATAGTAAGAAGTCTTTCCGTCTACTATGGCGGCTATTTTATACGTAAAACTGCTATTGTTAGAGGTATCTGTGTCAATATAATTTAAAGTATCAGAGTCAAGTGTAGCTATTTTTTTATAACCTGAGCCAGTAGTTCTGTATATTTCGTAGCCTTCTACTTTATGACCATATTTTCCATCGCTTGCTTGAGAAAAATTAAGTTTGACTTCACTGCTATTTATAGTATACTGCAAAATTTCACTTCCGTCATCTATTGTTTCAATAATATTTTCGGGTGTAATTATAGAAGTTTTTAACCCATCTGTAAGAGCATAACTTAAATGTACTGGCTGATTGTATACTACATTTTCCCAAGCTATACCAAGTCTGTATACTTCATCCTGCATAAGACATGGAATATTATAATCAGTAGGAATTGTTGACATATAAATTCTTATTTTATTTCTGTCGGTAGCATGACGAGAAATGATTTCTTCTCTCCAGTCGCCTGTAACATCTGCTACAATACCCATTTTCTCATTAGTTCCTACATTTGCAAGAAACTGTGAAGTTTCAAGTAAAGTAGTTTCAGATTTTGTTTCATAATTCCATTTTGTAACAGTCGTTCTTTGGTGTTTTACACCCTCTGCGGAAGTACGTTTAGCATAATCTTGCTGTTCTCTTAATAAATCTCCGTCCCAATATAAAGAAAAGTTTATAGATGGGCGTTTATTATTAGCAACTATTACAGGATTATCAAAAGTCGAAAGAGAAGAATATACATTTTTGTCAGCAGTAGACCAAAGTTCTTCACCTTCATAACGAGGGTCAATATCACCTGTAAGACCTCTTCCTACATCTACTTTTGGAGTAAGTCCAAATAAAATTTCTCCCGTTTCAGCATCTCTTAAAGCAAATTGATATTTAACAAATTTGGTTTCATGTACTGTAAACACTTCAAGACCTTCACGACTTGGTAAAAAATCCCCTACGTGCATTGCATCGCCATGACCTAAATGAGTATTATATAAAATAGTTCCATCATCATCTATTACCATTGAACCATATATAATTTCATCTTTTTCGTCAAAATCAACGTCTGCAACACTTATATTGTGATTTCCTTGAGCTGAACCATTGTTGTTTTCTTGCTCATTTGAGTCAAAATGCCATATTTGCGTAAGTTTGTTGTCGATAAGTCTGTAAGCTGCCATAGTAGAACGTGTATAATATCCTCTACAAAATACCATACTTGGATTTTTGCCATCAAGATAAGCTACACAGGCTAAAAAACGGTCTACTCTGTTTCCATAGCTGTCACCCCATGCACTTACATTTCCTCTTTCAGGGTAGTAATCTACGGTATCAATTATTTCTCCTGTATCACCTTTAAAAATAGTTAAATACTCAGGGCCACTCAAAATATAACCAAGACTTTTTCCAGAAGCAATTCTATAATCATTTGGATTTTCACCAATAATAGCAGGGTTTATTGCAGAAGAATTGCAAGCACCTATATATCCTATTTCTATAAGTTCATCATTTATAGATTTATAAGTGGTACTTCCATCCGCTGTTTTACAAGCAATTTCAGCTTTTCCATCATTATCCATATCCCATACCATAAATTGAGTATAGTGTGCACCTGAACGAATATTAGGTCCTAAATCAATTCTCCACAGTTGAGTTGCTTTTCCTGTGGAAAAGTCAATGTCATAACCGTCAAGATATGTATAACCTGTGATACCTGCCTGTGAATTATCTTTTCCGTTATCGGGAAACCATTTTACTACCAATTCATATTGTCCATCACCATCTAAATCTGCAAGTGACATATCATTTGCACTAAATTCTACTGTTTCAGAAGGTAATTGTTGTGGAGCAGGAGCATTGAGTTCAAATTCCTGATAAAAATTTTGCCATACAGCAGTTTCAATTTGTTTTAACCCTAATTCTGAATCGTTATTTCCGACCACTTTATAAATATCTCCATATTTGCCAGTATTATCTATATAGTTGGTAAGAGTAAGATTTTCGGCAATAACTTTATTATTTTTATAAAGAGTAAATTTGGTATTGGTAGTATCCTCTTGAAAATAACGCCATGATAGATATACACCTTCCGTTATATTTTTGCCATCTGTATCAGTAGCACTTACCGTTATTTCTGCACCCGTATCACCGGCAAGGTCAATAGCTGTCAAGGCTCTGTCAGTGAGTTTTTCAATACCCACCCTGTCAATAGGTTCTACTGGTTCACGAGTTGTTTGTTGAGCTGTTGTTTCAGTAGCAGCTTGTGTTGTACTTTTGGTGGTTGATTGAGTAATATTTTCAGTACTGTTTTGTGTTGATTGAGCAATGATTTCAGTGCTGTTTTGAGTAGTTGCTTGTGTCACAGCTTCAGTTACATTTTCTGCACTTTTTATGCTAGAAGTTTCTGTTGAAGAAATATTGCCATTACAACCAGAAATTAAAAAAACTGTCAAAAGTAGGCAAATCGTAAGTTTTGAGAAATTTTTCATAGAAATCCTCCTTGTATTTTGATTATATTAAAAATTTTTAAAAAATTTTTCTTTTACAAATGCAACAGTCTGTCCCATAAATAATGCCATAGCAATAGTTACTATTCCTATTTTTCTGTTTATTAAAAAACCAATGATTATAGCGATGCAGTCCCAAAGAAAACGAATTAATTTAAAAGGAACTTTTTTTATTTTTGATGCAACACAAAAAGGAAGTGCATCATAAGGAGCGGTTCCTAAGTCGGTAGACATATATGTAGCAGCAGCAAAGATAAAAATTATCAATACAGGTATCATAACAATAATTCTTATAAACAAGCCATTAATCATAGTATCTATGCCTAAGAGTTCCCAAATCCATGAAAAAAATTCAACAGTATAACCTACTAGAAGCATATTGAAAATAGTGCCAATACCTATTTGTTTTTTATCCATAAAGAAAATTATTACAAACATAAACAGATTTAATAAAACTTGCCAGTTGCCAAAAGATATTCCTAAATGCCCTGAAATACTCATATTCATATAAGTACAAGGGTCAGTTCCTAGGTCTATAATATTTAAGATTGATACAGCAAATCCCATAAAAAGTACACTTATTAAAGTTATTAGTACTCTTTTATATTCCTTTAATAAAAATTTAAAATAATCAGTCAATACCATTTTAAAAACTCCTTTTAATATGTTGTAAATTAATTATACTATTAAATTTTCAGATAGTATATATTTATATACTGTTTTATTTATGCTAAAATCCGTTATCATTTTGAAAATAAAAAATTGTCACCATAAAAATAAATGACAATTTGGATTATTTGTTTAAATATTTTTTATGTGGCTTATAAAATTTTGGTAGTTTTCAGTAAATTCTATAAATCCGTCAAAAGGATGTTCTTCAAAATTTCCATTATAAATATCTTCATCTTTTCTGAATTTAGAATGTAGAATTTATTTTACTATTGCTAATAATTTTTTGCAACTTTTTGACAAAAATATTATAATGTTTTTTGGGGTGATTTTATGAAAAAAGATATAAGATATTCTTCTATTGACAATGTATTTAATGTAATTCATAGAAACGAAGAGCCGATTTATTCACCGATACCACATATTCATAATGGTATAGAAATTTATTTTAATCTTTCCGATTTAAAAAATGTTTTAATAGGTTCAAATCTTTTAACAGTGGAAAAAGATACGATTATTGTTATACCTGCCCAGTGTGTACATAATATAGTTCCGAAAGAAAATCAAGCATATGACAGATATGTTCTTAGTATTAAATCGACTTGGTTTGACCAATTTTTAGATATTATTAAAAATTACAAATATAATTATTTTGTAGAAAGTGAAAAGCCTGTTATAGTACCTGTAAATGATAATAAAGAAAAATTTATAGAATGTTTTGAAAGACTTATTGCTTGTAATGATACAAATATTTTTTTGAGAATGTCAATATTTTTTGAGTTGTTGGAATTGTTGCATTTATCAGTGGGAAAGTATAATGGACAGTATAGCTTACCTGAAGAAATGTCAGGACCTCAAAAAACTGTTAAAGAAATTATGGAATATATTAATCTTCATATTGATGAAAATATAAAAGTAAAAGATATAGCAGATAAATTTTTTCTGACACCCGATTATATAGCAAAGATTTTTAAAAAATATACTCAAACTCAGATAAGCAGTTACATAACCATACAAAAAATGTCAAAAGCTAAACAATTATTGGCTAAGGGAAAAACAGCCACTGAAGTACAAGTGGAATTGGGTTATTCTAGTTATTCATTATTTTTTCACACTTTCAAAAAAGTTGTAGGAAGAACACCTACGCAGTTTAGAAATAGGCGATTAAGAGATTAAAAATATACTAAGAAAAAATGATTTTTCAATAAAATTCGTTAATTTTGAATGATGCAAAAAACATATCTAAATAGTATAATAGTTTTTAAATTTATAATAGAAAGTGGGGATAAATTATGACTATTGATATGACGCAGGGAAGTACAGGAAAGATACTCTGGAAATTTTCTATACCAATGCTTATAAGTGTAATGTTTCAGCAGATTTATAATATTGCAGATAGTATGATTGCTGGTAAATTTATAGGAGAAGATGCTTTAGCAGCAGTAGGAGCATCTTATCCGATTACAATGATTTTTATGGCAGTAGCGGTAGGAAGTAATATAGGCTGTTCGGTAATTATTTCACAGCTTTTTGGAGGTAAAAAATTTACAGAGTTAAAAACAGCAGTTACTACAACATTTATTTCAGCTTTTGTATTAAGCATAATTCTTACATTAGGTGGATTTTTGTTGTGTACACCGCTTATGGAGCTTATTAAGACACCTGAAAATATTTTTACAGATGCACAGATATATTTGGACATTTACATAGCAGGTCTTATATTTTTATTTTTATATAATGTATGTACGGGTATTTTTACAGCGTTGGGTGATTCACGTACACCTCTTTACTTTTTGATTGGTTCATCAGTAGGAAATATAATTTTGGATATATTATTTGTAACAACATTCAGCATGGGAGTTGCAGGTGTTGCATGGGCGACATTTATAGCACAGGGAATAGCTTGTATATTATCAATATTGACTTTGATAAAAAGAATGAAAGCTATTAAATCTGAAAGAAAAAGTGAATTGTTTTCATGGAATATGCTCGGAAAGATAGCGATAGTAGCGGTACCGAGTATTCTTCAGCAAAGTTTTATATCAGTAGGAAATCTTATGGTACAGGGTTTGGTAAATGGTTTTGGTTCATCGGTGGTTGCGGGATACTCGGCTGCCATTAAATTAAATACTTTTGCAATAAGTTCTTTTTCGGCAATAACAAATAGTGTTTCAAGTTTTACAGCCCAGAATATAGGAGCAGGATATCATTCAAGAATAAAAGAGGGTTTTAAATGTGGTATGGTAATGGCAATATGTGTAGGAGCAATATTTTTTGGATTATATTTCTTCTTTGATGGACAAATGGTTAATTTATTTTTGGACTCAGACAGCACCCAAGAAGCATTGAATGCAGGCAGAGAGTTTTTGAAAATAGTATCGCCTTTCTATTTTGCGATTTCTATAAAATTTATAGCTGATGCCATTTTAAGAGGAGCAGGAAAAATGACATATTTTATGATATGTACTTTTTCTGATTTGATTATAAGAGTAGGATTGTCTTGGATATTGTCATCATATATGCAAAGTAGTACAGGAATATGGCTTTCATGGCCGATAGGGTGGACAATGGGAATGTTGCTCTCATTGGTATTTTATAATGTTGTACAGAGAGAATATGAAAAAAAGAGTATTTGAGTGAATTGTTGAATAGCAATGAAAAATAAATAATAAAGGAGAGAATAAAATGTTTGATTATTGTGTATCTTTGGGAAATAACTGCTCAGTTGCAGCCTCTATGTCAAAATATGGATTGCGTTTTTTTCGGGTTCTTTTGATTGGCTTGTTACAAGCGATTTTGGTTGGGTACTTCACTATATAGAAACAAATTTTTCGGATTTTTTATTGCAAGAGAATTTAGAAGTTTATGATGAGGAACATAATTATTTTAGAGATAAAAAATCTGGTATTTCTTTTGTACATGAGGTAGAAATTTTGCCAATTCAATTCGATGAGTTGAAAAAGAAATACGGTAGACGTATTGAGAGATTTTTAGAATTTTATAGAGGAGGAGGGGGGGGGGGGGGTTATATCTTCGCAGAATAGCAAGCGAGGAAGAAGTTAAATATATTGAAACTCATGTAGACTATATTAATGATATTATTAGCAGGTATAATGCTAATAATAAAATAGTTTTTATTTGCGATAAAACATTTCAAATTCCTAAAAATTTTCCTTTTCCGTATTATAGGATGAAAGGGAATTTTGAGTGGTTGACAAAAGAACACTTAAGAAGTTATTTTGATTATGCTGATGATTTTTCGGCTTTTTGCAGTGAAAATTTTTCTGCTGAAAAAATGCTGGAAAATTTAAAGTTTGATGGATATAAGAATAATATAGAACATAGATATAAAATATTAGTACATAAATGGGGAGCATTATCGCATAAATATGAAACATTATCAACGTTATTAAATTATGATTTTTCCGAAAATGTATTTGCAGATGAGATAATTATATATGGAGCAGGCGTTATCGGAACGGAATTATATAAGAGAATTAAGAATTATGTAAAAGTAAAATGTTTTGTAGATAAACTAAATGCGGGTGGAGAAATTGAGAATGTTAAGATAGTGTCGATAGATGATTTACAATATGAAAGGGATGTAAAGATTATTGTATCTGTGACATATGATTTTGAAAATATAAAGAAAGAATTATGTAATAAATATAATAGTGAAGATATAATATCTTTAGATGATATTTTAATACGTATATAAAAAAAGAATGTATTTTGTTTGATGATATTTGGTGTGATTATAAAAAAATTGCACCAAAGTTTTTTTGATAAATTATTTTAATTATATAAAAAGAGAGCTATTGTCATAAGGTTAAGCAGTATTTTGCGATGCAAAATCTTTCTAACAAAAAATTAAAAAAAGTAGTTGACAAATGATTTAAAAGATGTTATTATGTCAAAGTTGCTGTTGCAAAAGAAAAAATAAAATCAAATTAAAAAATAATTTGAAAAAATAAAAAAAGTAGTTGACAAACGATTTAAAAAGTGATATACTTAACAAGCTGTCAACG
>CAZQDT010000007.1:3161-30609 GCA_964592005.1 uncultured Eubacteriales bacterium | reverse complement strand
ATATTCAAGAAAAAGGAATGGCAATATTGAATGCAGATGACGATAAGCTTGTTACTTTAGATACTGAAAAATATAATATAATTTGGTATGGGATAGAAAATAAATGTGGAATTTATGCTGATAATATACAACTTTTAGGGCTTGAGGGCAGTAAGTGTGATATTCATATTGGAGAAGAAATTTTGAATGTTTGCATACCAGTGGCAGGAAAACATATGATATATAATGCGATGGTAGCAGTGGCAGCAGGAAAACAATTAGGCTTGAATAATGAGCAGATAATTAAAGGAATAAGTGAATTTATTCCTACAAAGATGCGAATGAATATAATGAATTTTGAAAATGGTATTACAATAATAAATGATGCCTATAATGCAAGTCCTCAATCAATGAAAGCAGCGATAGATGTACTTAAAACTTCTGATTTTATAAGAAAAATAGCAATACTTGGAGATATGTATGAAATGGGTGATTTTGCACCTAAATATCACAAAGAAGTAGGAGAGTATGCGGCAAAGGCTGATATAGATATCATAATTGCAGTGGGAGAGATTTCAGAAAATATAAAATATGGTGCAGAAGGGGCTGGAGCAAAAAAGGTATTATATTTTAAAAATCAAGAAGATATAAAATTACAAGAAATATTAAAAAAGGGTGATATTGTTTTAGTAAAAGCATCAAGAGGAATGCACTTGGAAGATACAATAGATAAAATTGAAAAGGTGGAATTATAAAATGAATTATACATTGGAAACAGCAATTTATGCCATACTTATAGCATTTTTTGTAAATATAATAATAAGTCCTAAATTTATTAAATTTCTTACAAAAGTAAAATTTGGACAGTATGTAAGAGATGACGGACCTGAAAGTCATTTGAAAAAAGCCGGAACACCTACAATGGGTGGTCTTATAATAGGAGTTAGTTTATTGGTAGGAAGCTTGCCATTTTTAAAGGGAAATATGGATGGTATAGTAGTAGTTTTATTAATATTTGCTTTTGGTGCAATGGGATTTATGGACGATTATGCCAAAATTGCTAAAAAGCAGTCATTAGGACTTACAGCTATTCAAAAAATAGTTATACAGTTAGCAATAACAGTTTTATTTTTAATATATATTTTAAAAAGTGGAATAGGTATGGAGGTATATATTCCTTTTGTTGGTAAATATTATGAATTAAGTCCTGTAATCTATATATCTCTTTTCTTTATAGGGGTACTTGGAACGGTAAATGGTGTAAATCTTACAGATGGTCTTGATGGTTTGGTTTCTGGGGTTACTGTAATAGTTGCAATGTTTTTTGGAGTAATAGCTTGGGCATTGGGAAGTGGAACAGTGCCGATAGCAGGAGCAGTTATAGGAGCTTTGATGGGATTTTTACTTTTTAATTCCTATCCTGCAAAAGTATTTATGGGGGATACAGGTTCAATGGGTTTAGGTGGATTTGTAGTAGGAATGGCATTTATATTAAAACTGCCATTATTTATTATAATAGTGGGTATTGTTTATTTAATGGAATGTCTTTCAGTTATAATACAGGTAGCGTCATATAAGTTTAGAAATGGTAAAAGAGTATTTAAAATGGCACCAATACATCATCATTTTGAACTTTGTGGCTGGTCTGAAACAAAAGTGGTTGCATTATTTTATATAATAACTGCAATTGCTTGTTTGGTAGGATTTTTAGCTTACAGAATTGTGTAGAATTGAAAGGATGGTAAAGAAAAATGGAATTAAAAGATAAAAAGGTTTTAGTCATAGGTATGGCAAAAAGTGGAATATCAGCGGCTTTATATTGCAATAAAAAAGGTGCAGATGTTACAGTTTCTGACAGTAAAACAAAAGAAGAACTTAAAGATGTTTTAGAGCCGATTTATAAAACGGATATAAAACTTGAACTTGGCAAAAAGGCAGATGATTTGATTGATGGTAAGGATTTGATAATTATAAGTCCGGGAGTTCCAAGAGATATTTCATCACTTATAAAGGCAGATAAACTCAATATTCCCGTTATAGGAGAAATAGAGCTAGCTTACAGATTTTGTAAGGCAAAAGTGTTAGCGATTACGGGAACTAATGGAAAAACTACTACTACTATGCTTACAGGTGCAATAATGAAAGAATATAGCAATAATGTGGAAATAGTTGGAAATATAGGCGTTCCGTTTGCAGATAAAGTCGATGATTTGAATGAAAAGGGTTGGGCAGTAGCAGAGATAAGCAGCTTTCAGATGGAAACAGCATATGAATTTAAGCCTTTTGTAAGTGCAGTATTAAATATTACACCTGACCATTTAAACAGACATAAAACTTTAGAAAATTATGTATCAGAGAAAGAAAAAATTTTTAGAAATCAGAAAGAAAACGATTTTTGTATATTAAATTATGATGATGAATATTGCAGGAAAATGGCTCAAAAAACAAAAGCTAAGGTGATATTTTTCAGTACAAAGGAAATATTGGAAGAAGGAATATATCTTCAAAATGATGTGATAAAACTTAAATTTTCAAATATTGAACAGGATTTACTTAATATAAATGAAATGAAAATATTTGGAAATCACAATATCCAAAATGCTATGGCAGCAATAGGTATTACATATTCGGCAGGAGTGCCAAAAGATATAATTAAAAAAGTAGTGACAGAATTTAAAGCTGTTGAACATAGAATAGAATATGTAGCGACAGTAGATGGAGTAGAATATTATAATGATTCAAAGGGAACAAACCCAGATGCAGCAATACAGGCTGTAAAGGCAATGAAAAAGCAAACAGTGCTTATAGGGGGAGGATATGATAAAGGCAGTGATTTTACTGAATGGATAGAAGCGTTTAATGGAAAGATTAAAAAACTTATTCTTATAGGTGCAACTGCACAGAAGATAAAAGATACTGCTGAAAGATTAGGTTATATGGAATGTGAAATAGTAGAAACTTTTGAGCAGGCAATGGATTTGGCAAGGAAAACAGCAGTAAGCGGTGAATGTGTATTACTTTCACCTGCTTGTGCGAGTTGGGGAATGTTTGAAAATTATGAACAAAGAGGAGAGATTTTTAAAAATATAGTTCACAGCTATGAAAAATCTTCTTTGTAATTGTAGTTGAAAGGAGTTTACCGTATGGCTTATACAGCTAAAACTAAACGAGCTGCTGCCTCAAATGGCAGGAATGCTAAAAGTAAATATAAGGTTACAAATGCAAAGAAAAAGATTTTGAAAGCTGAAAATTCCAAAATAGAACAGATTATGAAGCCTAAGCAAATGGATTATGCAATACTGCTTACAGTAATTATACTTGTTATTTTTGGTTTGGTTATGGTTTTCAGTTCTAGTTATTATTATGCTATGACACATGTGATATTTAATGATAAATTTTATTTTGTAAAAAGACAGGCAATGTGGGCTTGTATAGGCTTTGGATTAATGATTTTTTTGGCATTTTTTGATTATAGAATTCTTAAGAAATTTGTGCCATATATATACATAGGAACTATTTTACTTCTTGTATTGGTTTTATTTATGGGAGATGAAGCAAATGGCTCTACAAGGTCTATTTTTGGATTTCAACCATCGGAATTTACAAAAATTGTAATAATACTTACAATGGCAAATTTTTTAGAAAAATATCCTAGTGCAGTAAGAACTCCTTTAGGATTTATCATATCTTTGGGAATTATAGGAATACCAGCAGCACTTATAGCTTTGGAAAATTTGAGTACAGCAATAGTAGTTGCAGGTATTGGAATGGTTTTGGTATTTGTGGCAGGAGTAAAATTTATTTACTTGTTTTTTATTGGTTTTTTAGGAATAGGAGCAGGAGCGGCTTTGGTTCTTCCCAAACCGTTCAGATACAGGCTTAAACGTCTGGAAAGCTGGCTTGACCCATTTGCATATATTTCAGATGGAGGTTATCAGACTGTACAGTCTTTATATGCAATAGCCTCAGGTGGAATATTTGGTAGAGGACTTGGAAATAGTATTCAAAAGCTTGGTTATATTCCAGAAGCTTACAATGATATCATTTTTTCTGTTATATGTGAAGAACTTGGACTTTTTGGAGCAGGTGTGTTGATATTTCTTTTTATAATACTAATATGGAGAGGAATAAGAGTAGCAACAAGGGCAAAAGAAAGGTTTGGAGCATTAGTAGCGGCAGGAATTACTTCAATGGTGGCAATACAGGCGATTGTAAATATTGCAGTAGCAACCAATACATTTCCAAATACTGGAATGGCACTCCCTTTTATAAGCTATGGAGGTTCTTCATTGTGTATGTTGCTTGCTTCAATGGGAGTTTTACTGAATATATCATGTTATACGAAGTAGAGGGAAATTGAATAATGCAGTTGATTGGGGTATTTATAAAAATTTAATTTACGAAAGGAAAAACACAATGAAAGATTATGATGAATTATTACAAGAATTAAAAAAATTACAAGAAGCACTTATTAACATAGGTTTCATTACTGAGAATATGAAAGATTTAGATATCGAGGATATGGAATGTTATCCATTTGATACAGACATTGCCAATGTTACAGCTGATGTAGCTGATTGGATAGATGAAATAAGAGAAATTACAGAAGAATAGGGGGCGTTTTTTTGGCATACATAAGAGTATACACAAAAGATTGGAATAACAAAGAAGCTGACAGTTTTTATCTTGATTACAGTTATGGCAATAATGAATGGTATTGTTTTAATGGAAATAATCCAATCTTGTCAGCAACTTTGGAAGAACAAAGAATAAAAAATCCTAAATTTTTAGAAAAATCAGATGGTAAAGTAATTTTGACAGCAGAATTTGTATCAGAGCAGGAGAAAAGAGTGTTTTTTGATACAGATGATTTTGTTGAGTATTATAATGAAAGATTGACGGAAAATATAGATTTATCAGAGGCTTCAGATATTATTCAGGTAACAGAAGAAGAACTTGGCAGAATGAAAGCAAAATGGGGAAGCCCTGAGCCTGTGGAAGAAAATGAAGAAATGAAATATATAAATCCACTTATAATGCACAGAGCAGACCCATTTATTTATAAACATACAGATGGATTTTATTATTTTACAGCTTCTTATACAGATATGGAGCATAATCTTGATGGGAAATACCAGTATGACCGAATTATAATAAGAAAGGCATCTACAATAAATGGTTTGGCAGATGGTTCAAATGAATATACTGAAAAAATTGTGTATAAAAGAGAGCCTATTAACAATAAAACAGCAAGTCCTCATGTATGGGCACCGGAGATACATTATATAGACGGAGTATGGTACATATATTATACAACCACAATATCAGATAAAGACAGATGGCAAATCAGGCCACATATACTTATGTGTGATGGTGACCCGATGAAAGATGAATGGATAAATAAAGGAAGAATTGTTTCAGAAATAGAAGATGATACTGCGTTTAAGGGATTTTCTTTAGACCATACAAGTTTTGAACATAAGGGAAAAAGATATCTACTTTGGGCAGAAAAAGGTGAAGAGGGTACTTCTGATATTTTTATAGCAGAGATGTCAAATCCTTGGACAATATGTACAAAAGCAGTAGCAATTACCAGACCTGAATATAATTGGGAAAATCATGGTTTTAAGGTAAATGAAGGTCCAAGTATTTTGAAGAGAAATCATAAAATATTTATGGTATTTTCAGCAGCAGGTACAGATGCTCTTTATTGCCTTGGAATGCTTACAGCGGATGAAAATGCAGATTTGCTTGACCCTAAGGCATGGGTAAAGAGCCCATACCCTGTATTCCAGAGCAGTAGAAAAAATGGACAGTTTGGACCGGGACATAACAGTTTTACAGTTTCAGAAGATGGTACAGATGATTTGTTGGTATATCATGCACGACAGGAAGAAAGATATTTATGTGAGCCTAATTACCAGCCACTATATGATGCAGGAAGAAACACTTCAGTAAGAAAAATATATTGGAATGAAGACGGAACACCAAATTTTGCAGTGCCAGTAAAGACAACAAGAACAGACATTTAGCATAAATTGAAAAATAATAAAATTTAATGTAACTTTCTAAATTATTTTAAAAAATTTATTCATAATTAGTCTTGATATTAGAAAAAATTGTGGTAAAATATTGAGTTATATACAATTAAAAAAGCAATGAGGATTTAATTGCTTTTGTAAAAAAAATACTATAAAAGAAAAGGATGAGATTGAAATGGCGTATTACTTTAGTGAACCATCACATACATTTGGAGAGTATTTATTAGTTCCGGGCTATTCCTCAAGTGAATGTGTACCTACAAATGTTAGTTTAAAAACACCTTTGGTGAAATTTAGAAAAGGCGAAGAAGAGTCAGCTATTACAATGAATATTCCTCTTGTATCAGCTATAATGCAGTCTGTATCAGATGATAAAATGGCAATAGCATTGGCAAAAGAGGGTGGAATTTCCTTTATTTATGGTTCTCAAAGCATTGAGGACGAAGCCGCTATGGTTTCAAGAGTTAAAAATTATAAAGCAGGTTTTGTTAAGAGTGATTCAAATGTTTCACCTGAACAGACACTTGAAGATATTTTGAATTTAAAAGATAAAACAGGACATACAACAGTAGCTGTTACAGAAGATGGAACAGCTGAAGGAAAACTTTTAGGAATAGTAACAGACAGAGATTACAGAGTAAGCAGAATGCCATTAGATACAAAAGTTGAAACATTTATGACAAAGTTTGAAGATTTAGTATGGGCAGATGAAAATACTACTTTAAAAGAAGCAAATGATATTATTTGGGAGCATAAATTAAATTCGCTTCCTTTAATTGATAAAAATCAGAGATTGAAATATATGGTATTCCGTAAAGATTATGCTTCACATAAAGAAAATAAAAATGAACTTTTGGATAAACATAAAAGATATGTTGTAGGTGCAGGTATCAATACAAGAGATTATGAACAGAGAGTTCCAGCTTTAGTAAATGCAGGAGCAGATGTATTGTGTATTGACTCATCTGAAGGATTTTCAGAATGGCAGAAACTTACAATAGATTATATCCGTAAAGAATATGGTGATAGTGTTAAAGTAGGTGCAGGAAATGTTGTTGACAGAGAAGGTTTCTTGTACTTAGCAAAAGCAGGAGCAGATTTTGTAAAAGTAGGTATAGGCGGAGGCTCTATTTGTATTACACGTGAACAAAAAGGTATAGGAAGAGGACAAGCTACTGCACTTATAGAGGTTGCAGCAGCAAGAGATGAATACTTTAAAGAAACTGGTATATATGTTCCTATCTGTTCAGATGGTGGTATTGTTCACGATTACCATATGACTCTTGCCCTTGCAATGGGAGCAGATTTCATAATGCTTGGAAGATATTTTGCACGTTTTGATGAAAGCCCTACAAACAAACTTAATATTAATGGAAATTATGTAAAAGAATACTGGGGTGAGGGTTCAAACAGAGCAAGGAACTGGCAGCGTTATGATTTGGGTGGAGCTAAAAAGCTTTCATTTGAAGAAGGTGTAGATTCTTATGTTCCATATGCGGGAAGTTTAAAAGATAATGTAACATTGTCACTTAATAAAGTACGTTCAACAATGTGCAACTGTGGAGCACTTACAATACCTGAACTTCAGGAAAAAGCTAAGATTACATTAGTATCTTCTACAAGTATTGTTGAGGGTGGTTCACATGATGTTATTTTAAAGGAAAACAGTGTAGTAAAATAATGTAAATTGAGGAGATGGAGAAATCCATCTCTTTTTATTTAGGAGATGAATACCACATATTCATATTTTTGTATGATAAAGATGCTCGTAATTTAAGCAAATCAAGAAGATATGCTTGCCTCCAAATATAAGTAACATTTTTTGAAAAATTTCATAGTATAGAATATATCTATATGGAGAAATTTGGGAGGTGTTTTATCTATGGGTAGTTATAAAATTTGCGGAGGAAAAAGATTGGAGGGAGAAGTAATTGTATCAGGTTCTAAGAATGCTGTACTTCCTATCTTGGCAGCTACTGTACTAAACTCGGGTGAAAGTTGTATTCATAATTGTCCCAAGATTTCAGATTGTATAACAATGATTGAAATACTTGAAACAATAGGTTGCAGGGTTAAGCAAGAAAATAATACAATAATTGTAAATTCAAAAGAAGCATATAACTATGAAGTGCCAGAAAAACAAGTCAAGGAAATGAGGTCTTCCATAATATTTTTGGGTTCAATGATTGGAAGGTTTAAAAAAGCAGTGATAACTTACCCCGGAGGTTGTTCATTAGGAGCAAGACCCATAGATTTACATTTAAAGGCACTTAAACAGATGGGAGTAAAAATAAATGAGGAAGATGGATTTATTGTATGTGAAACAGAAAGATTAAAAGGGGCGGATATATATTTAGATTTTCCGAGTGTGGGAGCTACTGAAAATATAATGCTTGCGGCTGTTTTGGCAGAAAGTGAAGTTACTATTATACACAATCCAGCAAAAGAGCCTGAAATAGTAGATTTACAGAATTTTTTAAATGCGATGGGAGCGAGAATATATGGAGCTGGAGAAAGTGTCATATATATCGAAGGGGTAAAAGAACTCCATAATGTTGTGGAGTATGAAGTAATGCCAGATAGAATAGTTGCAGGTACTTTACTTATAGCAGCTGTAATTACTAAAGGAGAAGTATTATTAAAAAAGGCTGAATTTGAGGATATATCAGTAGTTATTTCAAAATTAGAAGAAAGTGGTTGTAAAATCTATAAAACTGAAGATGGAATATATCTTAAATCACCAAAGATATTGAAATCGGCAGATATAATAAGAACTCAACCTTATCCCGGATTTCCAACGGATATGCAGCCTCAATTTGCTACACTTATGACAGTATCAGAGGGAACAACTATAATAATAGAAACGGTATTTGAGTCACGATATAAATATATATCTGAACTTATAAGAATGGGGGCTAATGTTTTAGTAGATGGAAGAATGGCGGTAATACAAGGGGTAAAGAAATTGAATGGTGCAAAAGTTTCGGCAATGGATTTGAGAGGAGGAGCGGCGTTAATCCTTGCAGGATTGGTGGCTGAAGGAACGACTTTTGTCGATAATTCAAAACATATAAAAAGAGGTTACGAAAGTATAGAAAAAGACTTGACATTATTGGGTGCAGATATTATATTTGAAGAATAAAAATATTATTTGGGAAAGTTTAATTTGTAGTTGGGGAAAATGGGTAATCTTAATGAGATACATGGAGGACAAATTTTGTGAAGAAATTTTTAATTATAATAACAATCTCAATTACAGTGTTATTTGTATTTTGTACTACTTCGATATTTGATATTTCATATATAGATTTTAAAGGAGGAGAAATATATTCAAAGACGGAAATACTTGCAAAAGCAGGAATATCGGAGGGAATGAATATATTTAAGCTTAATTCTAAAAATATAAAAAAGAGTTTGGAAAGCGAACCATATATAAAAAATGCAAATATAGAAATACAATATCCTGATGAAGTAAGTATAGTTGTAAAAGAAAGAAAAGTGAGAGGATATGTTCCTTATGTTGGGGCATATCTGTACATAGATGAAGAAGGAATGGTATTAGAAACTTCATCATCATACAAGGAGCAGCTTCCAATAGTTGAAGGACTTAAGTTTGAACAATTTAAGGTGGGTCAAGTGCTTGAAGTAGAAAATGAAGAGGCATTTGATGTAGTTTTAAAAACTTCAAATATACTTCTTAAGTATAGTGATATGTATGAAATAGAAGATATATTGAAAATAGATGTAAGTGATACCAAAAATATACATATTTATATGAGGAATGTAGATGTTAAGCTTGGAAATAGTTCGGATTATGATGAAAAAATAAGGACAATGCTGGCTATAATGCAAAAAATACCTTCTCAAGATAGGGGTATACTTGATATAAGTGATATAAATAAAAGCTGGGTATTTGAATATCTTACCTGATTGTTTTGTAATTCAATTCGATTTATTAAACTATAAATTAAAAATTGTAAATGTTTGATGGTTAAATTTGTTAAATAATGAGTTGAGGCAGTATAGAATAATTTTTTTCATAAAATTGTAAAAAGTTTTTACTAAAAATTTAATAAAACTAGTTGAATTTAGAGTAAAAATTTGATATGCTTATAATAGTGTTTTTAGAGTTAATATCTTTAAAATAAAAGAACGATTTGTGTAGTTAGGGGGACAAAATAGTGTTAGATTTAGATATAACGCAGCAAGGCGAAGCACGTATAAAAGTTTTAGGAGCAGGCGGCGGCGGAAATAATGCAGTAGATAGAATGATAGAAAGCGGTGTAAATAAAGTAGAATTTATAGCAGTTAATACAGATGCTAAAGTTCTGGCTAATTCTAAAGCAAGTACAAAAATACAGATAGGTGAAAAACTTACCAAAGGTCTTGGAGCAGGAGCTAATCCTGAAGTAGGTAAAAAAGCAGCTGAAGAAAGCAGAGAAGAAATTATGGAAGCAATGAAAGATACAGATATGCTTTTTATAACGGCTGGTATGGGTGGCGGTACAGGTACAGGTGCTGCACCTATTATAGCAGGATGGGCGAAAGAACAGGGAATACTTACCGTAGGAGTAGTTACTAAACCTTTTGGATTTGAAGGTCAAAAAAGAATGAAAAATGCGGAATTAGGTATTAAAAATCTTAAGGAAAATGTGGATACTTTGGTAGTTATTCCTAATGAAAGACTTTTAAAGATTGATAAAAAACTTACAATGTCACAGGCATTTTATAAAGCAGATGAAGTTTTAAAACAGGGTGTTCAGGGTATATCAGATATAATAACAAATAAAGGTATGGTAAATGTTGACTTTGCTGACGTTAAAACAATAATGAAGGACAAGGGTATTGCTCATATGGGAATAGGAAGAGCAAGCGGAGAAAACAAAGTTCAAAATGCCTTAGACCAAGCTATTATAAGTCCTATGCTTGAAACTTCAATTGAAGGTGCTAAAGCTTTGATAATGAATTTTTGGATGTCGGAAGAAGTATCTCTTGAAGAGATAGCAGAAGCAAGTAACAAAGTTCAGGAATTATTGAATATTGAAGCAGAAATTATTTGGGGAGTTAGTTTTGATCCTGCCTTAGAGGAGAAAGATGAAGTAGTTGTAACCATAGTAGCGACAGGGCTTGAAGAAGAGGATAAGTTTATTAATATCAAAAGTAAGAAGCCTCTCGTAAATACAGAAATTAATAGTCCGGTTAATAACAATCCGATTAATAATACCGTTAATAAAGAAAAGGAAGAAGAGAAGGCTGAAAATTCGATAGAAGTAAAATCAGCTTTACCTCCTATAAATAGAAATGAAAGTAACTTCCCTGATATTCCGGAGTTTTTAAAAAGAAGACAAAAATAATAGAGAAATTTTACCTAGAAAGATGTGATAATTTGTCACATCTTTTTTTTACGTCATACCATATTTTTACAAAAATAGTTACTCTTAAAGGCGTATAATAATTTTGAAATTGAAGGACAATATTTTGTTAAGGAAGTGAAGGTGACATTTGGAAATATATGCAGATGTAGTGTTCTTCATAAATTTTATAATGGATTTTTTGATATTTTGGATTGTATCAAAGCTGCTAAAGAAAAAAACGGATTGCAAAAAGATTATTTTAGGAGCAATAGTGGCAGCAGGACTTTATTGTATGATTATGTTTGTTCCCGTTTTAATGAAATTTTATAATTTTTTTGCAGCACTTGCAATACTTATGATATCGGCAATGATAGCTTTTAAGCCTAGAAATGTTGGAGAAATGTTAAAAATAGTTTTTCTTTTTCATATATCAGCATTTGCCGTAGGTGGAGCAGGTATTGCCTTATTTTATTACATTGATTTATCCAATGTAATAGGTAATGTGATAAGTTTTGATATAAACAATTTTCCATTTAAGGTACTTATAGCGGTAACAGCAGGAAGCTACATAATTATAAAGATTTCGGTAGGCTGGATAAAAAGTTTATATTCTAAAAATAAACAATATTATAATATAAGTGTAAGTTTTGAAAATAAGGAAGTTACATTTAAAGCGTTGTTAGATACGGGAAATTCACTTAAAGACCCTTTGACATCAACACCAGTAATAGTTGTAGAATTTTCAGTAGTAAAGAAGTTTTTGCCGGATACAATTAAGTTGATTTATTATGAAAAAAAGGAAGAAAATTTAACAGAAGTGTTAAAAAACATAACGGACAGTGATATATGTAATAGAATAAGAATGATTCCATTTTCAAGTGTGGGAGTAAAAAATGGTATGCTTTTGGGTTTTGTTCCTGAAAAAGTAGAAGTAGAAGATGAAGAAAAAAATTTTCAAATTAAAAATGTTGTACTTGCAATATATAATTATCAACTATCAAAGGAAGGAAATTATCAGGCACTCATAAATCCTGATATATTTGAATAAAATTAAGGAGGAGTTAAAATTGAAGATAAAATTATTTTGGTTAGAGATAACGGACACAATAAAAAGACTGTTTTTTAACGAAAAATTGGAAAAAATACATTATATAGGAGGTTCTGAAGTTTTGCCTCCTCCATTGACAGCTGAAGAAGAAAATATGCTTTTAGAGGAATTAGGAGGAGATGAAGATGATAGAGTAAAATCAATTTTAATTGAAAGAAATTTAAGACTTGTAGTTTATATTGCTAAAAAATTTGAAAATACTGGTGTAAATGTAGAAGATTTGATTTCAATAGGAAGTATTGGTTTAATAAAATCTATCAATACATTTAAGACAGATAAAAATATTAAACTTGCTACATATGCTTCAAGATGTATAGAAAATGAAATTTTGATGTATTTAAGAAGAAATGTAAAAACAAAATCAGAGGTGTCAATAGATGAGCCTTTAAATGTAGACTGGGATGGAAATGAATTACTTTTGTCAGATATACTTGGAACTGAAGAAGATGTCATATGTCGAGATATAGAAGATGAAGCAGAAAGAAAAATGCTTAATGAAGCAGTTTCAAAACTTAGCAACAGAGAAAGGCAAATAATGGAACTGAGATTTGGACTTTATAGTGGAGAAGATGAAAAAACACAAAAAGAGGTTGCAGATATATTGGGAATATCTCAGTCATATATTTCAAGACTTGAAAAGAAAATAGTTAAAAGGTTAAAAAAGGAAATGACTAAGATGAGTTAAAAAGGTATTAAAAATAATTTCCAAGGCAAAAATAGGATAGAGAAAAATAAATCAACCAAACTTGGAGGTTATTTGGCATGATGATTAACAAGGTTGAAATATGCGGAGTAAATACAGCTAAACTCCCTGTTTTAAGCAGCGAGAAAAAGAAAGAACTTTTTGATAAAATACTTCAAGGTGATATGCAGGCAAGAGAAGAATATATACAGGGAAATTTAAGACTTGTATTAAGTGTAATTCAAAGATTTAATAACAGAGGAGAAAATGTAGATGACTTGTTTCAGGTAGGTTGTATAGGTTTAATAAAAGCAATAGATAATTTTGATATAACGCAGGGTGTACAGTTTTCTACTTATGCAGTTCCAATGATAATAGGAGAAATAAGACGTTATTTGAGAGATTATAATACCATAAGGGTGAGCCGTTCTCTAAGGGATACAGCCTATAAAGCTCTTCAGGTTAAAGAGAATTTTATTAAGAAAAATTCAAAAGAACCTACTATTGAAGAAATTGCCAAAGAACTTGAACTTCCAAAAGAAGAAGTAGTTTTGGCACTGGATTCGATACAGGCACCAGTTTCACTTTTTGAACCGGTTTATCATGATGGAGGAGAAGCAACATTTGTTATGGACCATGTGAAAGATGAAAAAAATCATGATAGTGCGTGGCTTGAAGAAATAACTTTATCAGAAGCAATGAAAAAACTTAATGACAGAGAGAAACATATATTAAATTTAAGGTTTTTTCAAGGGAGAACTCAAATGGAAGTTGCGGAAGAAATTGGAATTTCTCAAGCACAGGTATCAAGACTTGAAAAAAGTGCATTAAAACATATGAAAAAATATGTTTAAAAAAGTTATAAAATTACATTAATACCTTTATTGAGATAAAAAAATGTGGTTTTTAACAGATAAAAAAACTAAATTTTGTTGAAATTGCTAATTGCATAAAGGAATTTGAGGGCTTTAATTTTTTGGTTATTTTTTAGAATGTAAAAAGCAACTCGAAAGGTTGCTTTTTTAATTTTTTTTAGTATAATTAAAGGAGTGTTTGAAATGCAGACAATGTATGATGTGAAAAATAAAGAAGTAATAAATGTAAAAGATGGCTGTAAATTAGGGTATATAAAAGATGTGGAAGTTGATTTAATGAGTGGGAGAATTAAAAAAATAATAATTCCTGTTCAGGCATTGTTTAAAAATATGGAATATCATATAAATTGGCAGCAGGTAAAAAGGGTAGGAGAAGAAAGAATACTCGTAGATACTGACATAGAAAAAGTTTTAGTAAAACGCTAATTTACATAAATTGGAAAAAGAATTTTTATATTTGAGAAAAATGGAGAGATTAAGAGAATATTTAAGTACGATTGATAATAAATGAATTGAATATAAAAAAAATGACTTGACCTACAACATTTTGTGTTATATAATGCTTGATACACAAGATGTTGTTTTTTGTGGGTGGCATTTTGAAGTTGATTTACTAATGATAATAATAGACTGCAAATAGAAGATGAGGGAAAATATATGAGATGTCCGTTTTGCAACAATGAAGATACAAAAGTTATTGATTCAAGACTGGTTGAAGAAAATAACAGTGTACGCCGTCGCAGACTATGTGAAAAATGCGAGAAAAGATTTACTACATACGAAAAAATAGAAATTCTTCCTGGTGTGGTTGTAATAAAAAAAGACAGAACCAGAGAAACGTTTGATAGGAATAAATTACTAGATGGAATAATTAAATCCTGTAACAAACGCCCTATTTCTATGAATGATATAGAAAAAATCGTAGATGATATAGAAAATAAAATTTTAAATTCTATGGTTAAAGAAGTAGAAAGTTCTGTAATAGGGGAAATGGTGATGGAAAAATTGAAAGAAATTGACGAAGTGGCTTATGTACGTTTTGCTTCTGTATATAAACATTTCAAAGACATTGATACATATTATGAAGAAATAAGTAAAATTTGGAAAGAAAAAAAGGGAGGAGTTTTTGATGTTGGAAACAATTAAAAAAAGAGATGGAAGAGTAGTAGATTTTAATAAGGAAAAAATAACAAGAGCTATTTATAAGGCGGCAAAAGCTGTTGGTGGGAATGACTATGATACAGCAGAAAAAATATCCGAGCAGGTTGTCACATATATTTATAAAATTTATGATAAAAAGCGTGAATGTCCTGATGTAGAGGAAGTACAAGATGCAGTCGAAAAAATATTAATTGAAACAGGGCATGCAAGGACAGCTAAAGAATATATACTTTATCGTTCAGAACGTACAAAGGCAAGAGAAAGTAACACAAGACTTATGAAAACTTATGAAGGCATTACTTTCCAAGAAGCTGAGGAAAATGACCTTATGAGAGAAAATGCTAATGTAAACGGAAATACAGCTATGGGTGCAATGCTTAAATATGGTTCAGAGGGAGCAAAAGAATTTTATCATATGCACGTATTAAATCCTAAACATTCTAAAGCTCATAAAGAGGGAATTATTCATATACATGACCTTGATTTTTTAACTTTAACAATGACCTGTTGTCAGATAGATATTTTAAAATTGTTTAAAAATGGATTTAGTACAGGGCATGGACATTTAAGAGAGCCACAGGATATATTGAGTTATGCCTCACTTGCGGCAATAGCAATTCAAAGTAATCAAAATGATATGCATGGAGGACAGTCAATACCAAATTTTGACTATGGAATAGCACCGGGAGTTGCAAAGACTTATATAAAGCTTTATAAGCTTAGTATGGCGAAAGCTTTGGAATTGTTATGTGATATTGAGCATGAAAAAGCAATTCAGATTGCCAAAGATTGTGTAGAAAGTATAAAATCTAAAGGTTTTAAGCCAATGTTAAAATCAGACCCTAATTATGTAGAAGAAGAAAGCAGATATTTAAAAGAAATGCTTGAAGAAGATAAACATTATTTAATCCCTAAAATACATAGTTTTACTTGTAAATGTACTGAAGAGGAAACTAATGAAAAGACTTTTCAAGCTATGGAAGCATTTATTCATAATTTAAATACAATGCACTCGAGAGCAGGTGCACAAGTTCCTTTTTCTTCCATTAATTTTGGTACAGATACTTCACCAGAGGGAAGAATGGTAATTAAAAATTTGCTTTTGGCTACTGAAAGAGGATTAGGAAATAATGAAACACCTATATTCCCGATATCAATATTTAAACTTAAAAAGGGAGTATCTTATAATCCGGAAGACCCAAACTATGATTTGTTTAAATTGGCTTGTAGAGTAAGTGCTAAAAGACTTTTCCCAAATTTCAGTTTCATGGATTCACCTTATAATAAGAGTGAAAGTAATGACCCAAATCATGAAGTTGCTTATATGGGTTGTCGTACAAGAGTAATGGCAAATGATTATGACCCAAGTAAGGCAGTTACTTACGGAAGAGGAAATTTAAGTTTTACTTCAGTAAATCTTCCATATATGGCACTTACAGCAAATAAAGATTTAGATAAATTTTTTGAAATACTTGATGATACTACTGATTTGGTAATAGAACAGCTTTTAGAACGTTTTGAAATACAGGCAAAGAAAAAAGTTAAAAATTTCCCATTCCTTATGGGACAAGGTGTATGGATTGATTCGGATAAATTAAAACCAAATGATGAAGTAAGAGAAGTTATTAAGCACGGAACTCTTACGATGGGATTTATAGGACTAGCTGAAACGCTTAAAGTACTTACAGGATTTCATCATGGAGAGTCAGAAGAAGCACAGCAGCTTGGACTTAAAATAGTAAGACATATGAGAAAGAGAATGGACGAGGCAACTAAGAAATATAATTTGAATTTTTCTTTGATAGCTTCACCAGCTGAGGGACTTTCAGGAAGATTTGTAGGTATAGATAAGAAAAGATTTGGAATAATAGAAGGTATTACAGACAGAGAATACTATACAAATTCTTTCCATGTACCGGTATATTATCCGATTTCTGCCTTTGATAAAATAAGAATAGAAGCACCTTATCATGAATTATGTAATGGTGGGCATATTTCATATATAGAGCTTGATGGTGACCCTACCCAGAATATAGATGCTTTTGAGTCAGTTATAAGATGTATGTATGAAAATAATATGGGATATGCGTCTATTAATCACCCTGTTGACAGGGACCCGGTATGTGGTTTTAATGGAATTATAGGAGATGTATGTCCGGCTTGTGGACGAGCTGAAACAGAGGACCAGCCATTTGAAAGAATAAGACGTATTACTGGATATCTTGTAGGAGATATGACAAAATGGAATGATGCTAAAAAGGCAGAAGAAAGAGATAGAACAAAACATATGACTGTACTTTAGGTAGGAGGATTTAGCTTGAAATTTGTTTCTTGGAATGTAAATGGTATTAGAGCTTGTGTAAAAAAAGGATTTATGGATTTTTTCAAGGAAGTAGATGCAGATATATTTGCAATACAGGAAAGTAAATTACAGGATGGTCAGATAGATTTAGAACTTGATGGATATTTTCAGTATTGGAATTATGCTGAAAAAAAGGGATATTCAGGTACAGCAATATTTACCAAGAAACAACCTTTGTCAGTAGTTCTTGGAATAGGTATAGAAAAGCATGATAAAGAGGGCAGAGTTATTACGCTTGAATTTGAAGATTTTTATTTTGTAGTGGTATATACTCCAAATTCTCAAAGAGAGCTTACAAGGCTGGCATATAGAATGGAATGGGAAGATGCTTTTAGAGAATATCTGGTAAGTTTAAGCCTTAAAAAAGCTGTAATTGTGTGTGGTGATATGAATGTTGCACATAAAGAAATAGACCTTAAAAATCCCAAAGCCAATAGAGGAAATGCAGGATTTACAGATGAAGAAAGAGAAAAATTTACAAAACTTATGGAGGTCAATTTTGTAGACTCTTTCAGGTATTTATATCCTGATAAAGAGGAACAATATACATGGTGGTCATATATGGGACGAGCCAGAGAAAAGAATGTAGGGTGGCGTATAGATTATTTCTGCGTGACAGAAGATTTGAAAGGCAGGATTTCAGAAGCTAAAATACATTCAGAAGTGCTGGGTTCAGACCATTGTCCAATAGAGTTGGTAATAGATTAAATTACGGAGGAGAAGTAAAATGAGTTGTGATAAAAATTGCGGCAGTTGCGGTGAAGCTAACTGTGCAGATAGAGATTTTCATGTAAAACCTCATGAAACAAGCCATATAAAGAAAGTAATCGGAGTAGTAAGTGGAAAGGGCGGAGTAGGAAAATCTTCCGTTACTTCAAGTCTTGCAGTTACTTTTAATAGAAAAGGTTATAAAACAGCGATACTTGATGCAGATATAACAGGACCTTCAATACCTAAAATTTTTGGTGTTACGGATAAAGCGGAGGGTTCAGAAGAGGGAATATTTCCTATAAAGACATCTCAAGGAATAGATATAATGTCAATAAATCTTATGCTTGATGATGAAGCAACACCGGTTATATGGAGAGGTCCTATTATAGCAGGCACTGTAAAACAGTTTTGGACAGATGTTCTTTGGGGAGAAATAGATGTTATGTTTATAGATATGCCTCCGGGAACAGGAGATGTACCACTTACAGTTTTTCAGTCTATACCATTAGATGGAGTGGTTATAGTTACTTCACCACAAGATTTAGTTTCTATGATAGTCAAAAAAGCATATAATATGGCTGAAAAGATGAATATTCCAGTTTTGGGAATAATAGAGAATATGAGTTACCTTGAATGTCCTGACTGTGGAAAGAAAATAAATGTGTTTGGTGAGAGCAAAATAGAGCAGATTGCATCAGAGATAGGAGTAGATTTTTTAGGAAAGTTGCCTATAAATCCTGAATTTGCAATGCTTTGTGATGATGGAAGAGTAGAAAATATGGATATTTCATATATAGAACCAGCAGCAGATAAGATTATAGAGAAGATTAAAAAGTAAATAATTACAAAAAAACGCATGGATTATTGAAAAGTTCATGCGTTTTTAAGTATTATTTATCGTCGTAATGCCCTCGGCAGTGAGCAATGTAGATACGTTCACCTTCAATATGATACACAAGGCGGTCCTTTTCGTTAATTCGTCTGCTAAATTCCCCCTGTAAGTTTCCTTTAAGGGCTTCTGGTTCACCAATTCCATATAAACAGCCATTGCGTTCAATATCTTTTATAAGCTGATTAATACGTTTTAAAGTTTTTTTATCTTGAGTTTGCCAATAAAGGTAATCAGCCCAAGCATCATCGGACCAGATTTTTTCACTCATTGACATCCTCCTCAATTAGTTCGTGTACCTTTCCTTTTCCATTGCGAAGTTCTTGTACTGATTTAAGAATATATTCTTGATTGTTTTCATTGTAAAAAGGGTCAGATGACTGAATAATTTCAAATGGTATACGTTTTTCTCTAAGAACTGCTTTTACAAATAAATTGATAGCAGTGGAGGCACTTAATCCAACATTATTACAAAAATTATCAAAATCAGATTTGTCTTTGCTATCTATTCTTGCAGAAATCGTTGCTTGAGCCATAAAATCACTCCTTTCTTTGATGTTTATATTGTATCACAAATTAATGCAAAATACAATTAAAAGTATTACAAATACAAAAAAATGAAAAATTTATATATTTATTTTTTGGCTTATAAAAGGATTATCTTTAATTGTAAATCTCCAAAGAAAATCTTTAGCTTCTTCGGCATAATCAATATTTATTCTTTTAGAGCTTATTATATTTTCTTCAGAGATTGTTTCATAATCTTCTATATAAAGAGTATCTGAGCATAAATCTGCACCAGATAAATCTTTGGTAATATCCAAAGCTTTACAAAGCTTGCCCGGACCGTTTGTTAAATTTTTTATTTTTTCAGTATTTCTTCTTTTTTTCATAAGCTCAATGCCATCTATTGGTTCTAAAGCACGAATTAAAACAGCTTCTCCTAGATTTTCTTTATTTGTAACGACATTCATACAGCTGTACATTCCATATATCATAAAAACATAGGCATGACCGCCATTTTTATACATAATTTCAGTTCTTTTTGAACGTAAGTCATTATAAGCATGACAGGCTTTGTCAATGCTTCCTATATATGCTTCTACTTCCACAATTTTACCTTTAACAATTCCATCAGGAGAATTGCGTACAAGCAATTTACCCAGTAACTCTTTTGCAACAATAAGAGTATCTCTTGTATAAAAATCTCTTTCAAGTTTCATAATGTATCCTTTATTTATTTAATATTTTTATTGTATGGTGTGTATTTGGTTCTTTTGTATAGAGTTCATTTGTTATCTTTTCACCATTTTTTACAGTGTATATTTCGGGTACGGGAACTTCAGTAGTTTCAGCACCTAAGTAGAAACTTACATTTGCAGGCTGATTGTAATGATTATTTTGCCATGCAATAGCCTCTCTGTATGTTATATCGTGCATAAGAGTAGGTATTTTATAGTCGGTAGGTATGGTAGTTGAATATATACGAAGTTCTTTGTTATCAGAAGTCCTTACGATAAGTTCATCACGCCAGTCACCAAGTATATCTGCTGTCAGGCAGTTATTTCCCTTAGTTCCACCATTTGAAGAACTTTCTTTATCTACAAAAATTTCGTTTAAAGTTTTCTTTTCCCAATCCCATTTGAGGATATTTACATTGCTGTTGGAATTATGGTCTACAAGTTCTGCGAGTAAATCACCATCCCAGTACATTTTCATATTCATAGAAGAAGGTGAAGCATCTGCTAAATATGTACCGTCAATACCTTGCAGGATAGTGCCGGTAGAACCCCACATTTCCCAGCCTCTATTGGTAGGGTCGATATCGGCTGCTCTTGAACGACCGGTATCTTTAGTTTTGGTATAACCCATTAAAACTTGTCCGGTACGAGCATCGTGAAGTCCGATATTTACAGGTAAATTAGCAGTTTCCTGACATGACCATACATAATAACCATTGAAATCAGGTGACATTTTGGCAACATCAAAAGCATCTCCATGACCAAGTTTTACTAAAGTACCATCTTCTTTTTCTGCTGTGGTTACATACATAATTGTACCATCATGGTCAATAGCCGCAGAACCAGTAAGTATTTCATCTTTTCTGTCAAAATCAATATCTGCCGTAGCTATACTGTGGTAACCCGCAGAATAAAGATTTTCGAGAGTATTTGTATTTTCACAATCAACCTGCCAAAGTACGTTTAAAGAATTGTTTTTAAAATCATAAGCTGCTGCTTTACACGCTGCCCAAGCACCTCTGAAATATACTATACTAGGAGTAACTCCATCAAGATAAGCAACTGTAAATAAATGGTGACTTGCTCGTTTTGTACGTGTGCCAGTATTTCCGCCGGATATCCAAGAAGTAAGTGGGTCACGTGAAGGAAGTAAATCAGTCCTTGCAATTTCGGCACCTGTAATACCATCATATACTGATAAAAATTCAGGTCCTTGAGAAAGATATTGTCTGTCTTTAAATTTTTGTATACTAAATTCATAGTTGGTTATATTGTCGCCATTTACATCACCAATTACATTTCCTATGCCATCTGTTGTTCCCTCGAAAGAACGTGTAACTACTTCAGCTTTTCCATCTCCGTCAAAATCATATACTAAAAAGTTTATATCTATTTCATTGATTTCATTAGGTCCAATATTTATTGTCCACATATATGTACCATCAAGTTTATAAGCTTCTATAAGAGGGTATGCAACTCTTGTTTTAAGTTCCATATCAGCGGGATTTCTTCTCACTACTATTTCATATTTACCATCACCATCGAGGTCACCTACACTTGCATCATAAATATCATAATCACATTTTTCATATTGTTTTACAGGTATTGACAAATAATTATTGCTCCAAGTCTTAACACTTTCTGCATCAGCAGTAATTTCCTGTGAATTAAGTACAGGAACTAGAGTATATTCTGCGTCGGCAGGAGCATTTTTGTCTGAAAAATTTGTAACGGAATTTAGAGGTTCTAAATTTAATTTTGTGCCATTTCTATAAATATTAAAAGAAAGTTCGCTTGAATCTGTACCTAAATAACGCCAGCTTATAAAATTTCCATCACCATCTGGGATAGCAACCAAACCTCGATTTAAATATTCCGCCTGTTTTAAGCTTACAGGTCTTTGAGAATGAAGTTTTTCTGTTTCAGCTTTTGCAGTCAAATCTTCAGCGGTCTGATAATCAGCCTGACAATTAGCAGAATAGGTTTCCGGTTCTTCAGGGGCAGATGTAGATAATTCTGTTGAAACTGAGGTAGTAAGTTCAGTAGATGAAATATTTTCTGTTGAACTGTTTTCAGTTGAGATGTCAGCAGATGAATTATTACACGAAACCAGCAGCATCATAATTAAAAGTATCGAAATAAATTTTTTCATAAATGTCCTCCTTTTGAAAAATTGGAATTTTTGTAATTTAAAGTAAAAAAATTGCGAATTAAGCAAAATTTTTTCATTTAATTTGAATTAAATTATACCACAAGATATGAATTTATAAAAGTTTAAATTTAGGTTTGTTTTTGTGTCAATATATAAAAATAAAAAAATTTTTTAATGAATTATCAGACATTTGTTATAAAAAGAGAGTATATGTAAGTAACAATGAAAAAGATATGGAGGTTTTATTATGGCATCTAAATCTAATAGACTGCTGATAGGGTTAATATTTATAATAATAGGAGTATATTTTTTAGCTAATGATGTATTTAATTTTAAGCTAATGGATACGACTTTGTTTATAGCAGGTGGAGCCTGTTTACTTTTATACTGGACTAAAAAGCAGACTTGGTCTTTTGTAGCCGGTATAATATTATGTGCTTTAGGTTTGTTTAAAGCTGGTGTTTTTTCGGGAATTACAATATTTTTAGCAGTTATATTTTTAATTCCGGGGATTATATTTTTAGGCAGATATTTTGCGAATAGAAGTACAACATTGTTGGTAATGGGACCAATATTTATATTCTTTGGTTTATTTATATTACTTATTGATTTAAATGTATTTAAAGGGTATGGAATGACAGTATTTTTTGTATGTATGGCATTAGCTTTTTTGATTATGTATATTTTAGGAAAAAATGAAATGGGTAAATGGCCTTTGTTTCCAGCATTTATATTTTTGATATTTGCATTTGCGGTATATATAGGTAAATCACCTATAAGTTTGTTTTTTAATATAATTCCTTCAATAGTACCTATTTTATTTATAGCTTTAGGTATATTTATAATAGCAAAAGCAGTTTTTAAGAAAAATTAAAATTGTAAATTTTGAGATGATTGATTATGAGATAAGAAAAAATTATTAAGCTATAATGAAATTGATGGTAAAAAATGTTGGGGTGTTATAAATGAGTAAATATGAGCCATTATGGAAATATTTAAAAGAAATAAATAAAGAAAATTATAAATTATCTTATGAAGAAATTAAAGATATTTTGGGTTTTGAAATAGATCATTCTTTTTTAACATATAAAAAAGAATTAAAAGAATATGGATATGAAGTTGGTAAAATCTCTATGAAAGAAAAAATAATATTTTTTAATAAAATATAAATAAAGTATTGACTCTCCCCTTAGAGGAGGTTGTATAAATAAAATTAGGAGGCGAGATATGGTAAGAATCGGAGAATTTTCTAAAATGTCTAAGACAACAATAAAAGCGTTAAGATATTATGAAAAAGAAGGATTACTAAAACCTACTTTTATAGACCCTAATACTAGTTACAGGTATTATGAAAGTAGCCAGTTAGTAGATGTTTCAAAAATAATACATTTAAGGCAGGCAGGATTATCTATAAAAGATATTAAAAAAGTTTTAGATGGATATGATATGGTAGAAATACTTGAAAACAGGAAAAAAGAGATAGAAAAAAATCTTGAAAATTACAATATTGAACTTTCTAAAATTAATTATTTGTTGGAGGGAAAAAATATGCAAAATGAGATTTTTATAAAAGAAATACCAAGTTATATTATTTATTATCGTGATGGAGTTATATCTGATTTTAGTAAGATATCAGAATTTGTTTTACAATCAGGAGCAGAATGTTCAAAAGCAAATCCAGATTTAAAATGTGTAATACCAGATTATTGTTATATTAGTTATTTAGATGGAGAGTATAAAGAAAAAGATATTAAAATTAGATATGCTCAGGCAGTTGAAAAAATTGGAAATGAAACAGAAAATGTAAAATTTATTAAATCAGAACCAATAACAGCAGTATGTATTTATCACAAAGGCTCTTATGAGAATTTAAGAGATTCATATAATACAATTTTAAAATATATTAAAGATAATGGATATGAAATAATTGACAATGCAAGAGAATGTTATATTGATGGCTGTTGGAATAAAGAAGATGAAAGAGATTATTTAACAGAAATAGAGTTTCCGGTTAAGAAAAGATAACTACATTATAATTTAAAGGGTAGATTAAAATAATCTCCTCTATATTATTATCAAATGTAATTAAAGGGTTTGGGCGGGGGGATTTCAGGCATTGTTAAATATTTGGAGGAAAATTATGGATGAGAAATTTTCAAGAACTCAGTTATTACTGGGAGAAGATGCAATGCAGAGATTGTATAAAAGTAAAGTAGCGATTTTTGGCATAGGTGGGGTAGGAAGTTATTGCTTGGAGGCACTTGCAAGAGCAGGAATAGGAAAATTTATACTTATTGATAATGATGAAGTATCCGTTTCAAATATTAACCGTCAGCTTATAGCAAATGTAAATACAGTAGGTCGTCCTAAGGTTGAGGTGGCAAGAGAAAGAGTAATTAACATCAATCCAGAGGCAGAAGTTGAAATATATCAAAATTTCTTTTTGCCACAGAATGCAGATGAAATAAATTTACAAGACTGTGATTATATAGTAGATGCAATAGATACAGTTTCAGCTAAAATTTATCTTGCAGAATTTTCGCAGGAAAAAAATATTCCTTTGATATCATCTATGGGAACAGGAAATAAATTAGACCCTACAAGACTTGAAATAGATGATATATATAATACTTCGATATGTCCTCTTGCAAAAGTTATGAGAAAAGAACTTAAAAAAAGAAATATAAAAAAATTAAAAGTAATTTATTCCAAAGAAGAACCAATCAAAGCAAATGCGGCTTTGGAGCTTGAAAAAAATTCAACAAGGAGAGCAATACCGGGAAGTGTTTCGTTTGTTCCATCAGTAGCAGGACTTATTATAGCGTCAGAAGTAGTTAAAGATTTAATTAAGTAATTTTGTAACAAAATTGGAAAATTTATATATTATAATTATAAGAAAGATAAAGTTTGGGGGAGGTTTTAATGTGTCAGAGTGCTTTGGAGTTTTATCATCAGGGTTATAATTGTTCACAGTGCATATTGAAAGCAGCAGAGAAAAAATATAATTTTACCTTATCGGAAAGAGAAATGAATATGTTTAGTGGTATAAGTGCAGGTTTTGGAATAGGTGGAATTTGTAGTGCGATAGTAGCAGGTATAGTGCTTTTAGGTATGTTTTTTGAAGAAGACAGAGTTGAAGTGCTTCGTCTTGAAATGATGAATACCTTTCAAGAAAGATATTCATCACTGAATTGTTCAAAACTTAGAAAGCTGACAGGTGAATATTACTGTGAAGAGTTTATAACAGAAGCAGCTGGCATAATAGATAATATAATTATGAATGAGATGACTCGAGCTGTTTCTGAAGGCTAAGAATTTCCATACTTTGTTTAGAAATTTGTTGTTCAAGGATTTTTTTGGTTTCATATAATAAATTTTTTTCACTATTAAGATTATTTATAAGTTGCTTATAGGAATTTATTTTATTTTTTAGTTCATTTAATTCGTTGAAATTTTCGGTATAATTATAAAAATCTGGATAAATTTCGGGAATTAAAAGAAATTTAGGATTTTCTTGTTCAGAATTACCTGAAATAAGGATTTCTTTTAAATAAATATTTTTTGATTGCTGTAAGCTATTGGTAATAAATGCAGCTTTATAGGGAAGTATTGACAGTTCCTTTCCATAACGTTGTGGTTTTGAAAAAGATTTTCCCATATTATTGGAAACACAGGTAAACAAGTATGAATTTGAATACCATACTAACCAAAGTTGGTTTTCAAGAATGAAAAGAGTGCATAATTCTATTTTAGGTCCTTCAAAAATTAAAATAGTTGTGTCCCATATTTCAGAAGATTTTTTTTTGAAAATCAGCTGGCAAGAAAAGGCATTTTTGACAATATATAGCACATATAAAGTGTTTTCAGTAGTTAGAAATGACTGGTCAGTATATTTATATTTAGTTTTATGTATTGCATTAAATTTTCCCCATTTTTTTAAAGGTACTGAAAATTCACGATACCCTAAAGAAGAAGTTTCGAGTTCTTGAGTGTAAAAAATTATATTATGTTGGTTATTTATTTTTTGCAGATTAAATGGTGACTGTCTTAAAGGGCTTATAGTATCCAGTATTTGAGGAGAGGACCAACTTCCATTATCCTTAAAATGGTAAAAAAGTTGAGATTTTTTGTCATAAGAAATAGGCATTGTATATATAAGATTTAAAGAATTATCTTCCATAATCATTTGAAAATTTATATTATGTATTTGATTTGAAGTATTTTCGAGTACAACGCTGGAAGACCAGATATTATTTTTGTAAACACATAATACTACATTTCCTGAAAGGTCTTGACAGAATAGGTATATAATGTCTTTGGCATTTATATTTACAGAAAAATTTGAATGAGTATTTTTGATTATTATAATTGGGGTTGACCAATGTTTATTTTTATAAATTGTATAGCAGATATTTCCTTCTTGACTGTAAAAGAAATACCATAAAAGATTATCTTGAGTTTGTAATAAAAAACTGTTATTTTGATATACTTTCATAAAAAATCTCCTGTTCATACAATATTTGTAATATTATATGGACAAAAGATTTTTTTTATTACTGTTAAATATAAATTAATAGAAATTTCTATGTTAGATATCGGTTTGTTTTTATAATTGCCTGTTTTATTGTCAGGTTTGTAGGGTCGGTTTCATAAGCAATTTTAAAATAATCCAAAGCATCTAGGAGTTCTCTCTTGTTATAGCAGTCAACTCCTTGATTATATAAAGAAATAGCCGTTCTTCTTTTTCCTTTGTATTGTAAAATTACAATTATAAATTGTAATACAGTTAAAGCTATACATACAGGAAAGCATATGATGTAATCCCAATATTTTGGCATATATATAAATACAAATAAAGATAAAATCATCGGAAGTAAAAAATAAGGCATTATT
>CAZQDT010000007.1:2537-3151 GCA_964592005.1 uncultured Eubacteriales bacterium | reverse complement strand
CGAATTTTTGACAGAAAATCTAAAATATGGTAAATTAAGGCGTATGCTTAAAGGTATTGTTTTAAACTTGATTTCTCCTTTAAAAGATTTGATTTCTGCAATTTTTTTATTTTTCAGCTTAAAACGTATATGGACTTCATTTTTTAAGGCAGTACCATTTTCAGAACAAACTCCTTTTGATATATTTAAAAAGTAATATACATCATCTGAATATTTATCTTGAGGTTCAATGACAATTACTTTTTCGTAAGGAATGTAAAATACTTTGGCTTCAAGAATGTCACCATATTCATTTGTTACATTTGTAGTATCTGAATTTACGGTATTCATTTGCAGAGGAATATTAAATTGTATGTTCCAAAAAAATTTATCGGAATATTTATCTCGGTCACTTTGAAATTTATCTTTAAGATTTTTACTGGCTTTAATCTCTATAAAATCTGACATAGAAATCCCCCCTTTCTTAAATATTTCTTATCTAATATATCGGAAAAAAATAAATAAAGATAAAGTAAAAAAATAATTAAAAAATGATAAGTTTGATTGAATTTATGAATATTTTGTTTTATACTAAATCGAGCAGTAAATAAAATAGTAAAAATTTTGTTTAACTG
>CAZQDT010000007.1:0-2527 GCA_964592005.1 uncultured Eubacteriales bacterium | reverse complement strand
AATTGGCAGAATTTTTAGTTAGATTATAAAAAGATTGGAAAGTGGAGTTGATTTATATTAGCGGATTGAATAAGATTTTTGTTGCAGAAAATGAAAAACAGGTAGGAGTGATAGGAGAGGGATATTTCAAAAAATATTTAAGTACAGAATCATTAAAGGTAGGGGGATTTGGCGTTGTAACTAATAAAAGGCTTTATTTTGGTGGAAAATTTTTAAGTAAAAAATTTTTGGTCTATACAAGGGCTTTTAATGAATTTAGAGCAAATTTAAAAGATGTCGAAAAAGCAGAGATTGTCAATCATAGAAATGTGATATTTTTAATTTTTAATATGATATTTTCGTTATGGGGAGCATTTTCTTTAGCGGGAACTTTAGTGTGTTTATTGGATAAAGACTGGGAAATAACAGCCTTTTATTTTTTGGCAGGGGTTGTACCGACTGTTGTTTTGTGGATTTTCTATTGTTTGATAAAGACAAAACTTTTAGTTATTTCATGCAATAATATTTCTTCAGGTAAGATAAAGATTGCTTTTAAATTATCAGATTATACAGAAGATGAAATAGAGTTTTTTTGCAGAGCTGTTATGGAAGCGAAAGATAGGAAGGTTTTGTAGCAAAATATACAAAAGATATTGAAAAATTAAATTTAATTTGTTATAATTGAGCCATAGTTAAAAACAGGTGGGTGAGAAAATGGAACAGGGGAGAGAGGTTTTAAGTATTTTAGAAGAAGAATTTAAAAAAGTTAATCTTAAAATGCTTAAGTTGGAGATGCAGTATAATGATAATATAGATATTATTGAAGACAATGAAGAAACAAGTACTGTTATGATAGAAACAGTTGGAGATTATAGAGCAAGCTTTTTCTTTTGTGCTGCTAACAGTGTATTGGAAAAATTGGCAGATAAAATGGCAGTAAAAGCTGGTTCTAAAATTACGTATAAGCAGGTTAAGATATATGTTAAAGAATACTTAAATATAGTATGTGGAAAGACAATTACCATGTTCAATAATATTTCTCATAGAAGAATAAAAATTTCAGTGCCTGTATTTGTAGATGGAATTTATCGGGATGAAGAAGAAGATTTTATTAGAGAAAAATATTTACCCGGTTATGATAATAAAGATTTTGCTGCAAAAGATATATTTTATAGATGTGATTGTGGTAATTTAAAATTAAGTATTAAATATGATTTAAGTACAATTTAGGGGGATTAATTATGAAGAAAAAATTATTGGTAGTAGATGATTCATTGTTAATGTATCAAAAGCTTGAAGATGAATTAAAAGATACAGAATTTGAGATAGTAGCTTATGCAAAAGACGGAGAAACAGCACTTTCTATGTATGAGGAGTTTAAGCCAGATATTGTTACAATGGACCTTATAATGCCTGGTATAGATGGAATAGAAGCAGCACAGGAAATATTTAAAATGTCTAAAGATGCACATATTATTATGGTAAGTTCTTTGGGTGATGATGATATAATAGAGCAAGCTAAAGAAATTGGCATAAATCAATTTATTTGTAAACCGTTTGATAAAGATGTAGTTTTGAAAGAGTTAAGAAAAATTAAATAATAAAAAAGCGATAATTAGTTGAAATTGATTATCGCTTTTTTATTTTATTATATTTGAAAATAATATTGCTAAATTATTTTTTAAAATTATCTTGACAAATACATATAATAATATATAATATAAACGAATGAACAATCATTCATATGTTCAAATGAAAAAGCATTTGTTTTTATTTTTTTGATAAATATATGAATGATTGAACATATGAACAAAAAGGAGAGGTTCAAATGGAAGAAAATTGTTGT
This sequence comes from uncultured Eubacteriales bacterium, assembly GCA_964592005.1. GTDB lineage: Bacteria > Bacillota > Clostridia > Lachnospirales > CAZQDT01 > CAZQDT01. Next base: position 702 of record CAZQDT010000007.1, on the reverse strand, counting down.
ATAGATGAAAATAAAGTTAATGATATAAAAAAGATTTTACCAGAAGAAGAAGTTTTTTATGATTTAGCGGATTTTTTTAAAGTATTTGGAGATTCCAGTAGAATAAAAATACTTTTTGCTCTGGAAGCAGGAGAAATGTGTGTAGGTGATATTGCAGAAGCTTTAGGAATGACACAATCAGCGGTATCGCATCAATTAAGAGTATTAAGACAGAATGATTTGGTTAAATTTAGAAGAGATGGTAAAACAACATATTATGCACTTGATGATGAGCACGTACTTTTGGTATTACAACAAGGATATTCACATATAAGTCATAAACATTAATAAAAGGGGGAAATAAATATGAGTGAGTTTGTGGTTGGTTTAGAAGGTTTAGGCTGTCCTAATTGTGCTGCTAAGATAGAAAGAGAAACTCAAAAACTTAAAGAAGTAAAAGAGGCAAACTTGAATTTTGCAAATCAAACGATGCTTATAGAGCATGAAGAAATGTTTGAAAAGGAAGAAATTTTTCAGAAAATAGAAAAGATAGTTCACAGTCATGAAAAAAATGTAAAAGTTTTTTTGAAAAATGGAAAGAATTATGCAATAACTGAGATTAACAATCCAAAGCATAGCCATGAACATAATGAATGCTGTGGACATGGGCATAGCCATGAACATAATGAATGCTGTGGACATGGGCATAGCCATGAACATAAT
>CAZQDT010000006.1:0-31627 GCA_964592005.1 uncultured Eubacteriales bacterium | reverse complement strand
TCTGATCGACGATATTCAGTTCATCATCGGAAAAGAAGCAACACAGGAAGAATTCTTCCACACTTTTAATACACTACATGAAGCAAATAAACAGATAATAATTTCAAGTGACCGTCCACCAAAAGAAATTAAACCTTTAGAAGATAGACTTCGTTCTCGATTTGAATGGGGACTCATTGCGGATATTCAACCACCTGACTACGAAACAAGGCTTGCTATTCTCCGAAAAAAAGCCGACAGCGAAAAAATAGTTGTTCCTGACAATGTAATGGATTTTATTGCTAAAACAATTGACTCAAATATTCGTGAACTTGAAGGTTCTCTTACCAGAGTAGTTGCATACTCCAAGCTTACTAATTCTGAAATTACATTAGACATAGCTGCAAATACACTTAAAGATATATTTGCAAAAGATAGACCTAATGTAATAACAATTGATTTTATACAACAGATGGTAGCTTCTTATTACAATATAAAAATAGAAGATTTAAAATCTAAAAAAAGGACACAAGAAATTACATATCCACGTCAAATTGCAATGTATCTATCACGTACTCTTACAGACAATTCATTACCTAAAATTGGTGAAGCTTTTGGAGGACGTGACCACACAACGATACTTCACGGATATGAAAAAATAAATAATGATTTACAAAATAATGCTTCATTAAGAAAAACAATAGAGGAACTTGAGAAAAAAATAAATGGTCAGTAGAATTTGAATATTTATACCCAAATTTTTTTCCACAAAAAAATAAAAAAATTTGTTCACTAAGTTGTACACAACTTGTGGATAAAATCTATAAAAAAAACTTTTTGTGTTCAATGTGGATAACTTTGAATTTTATTTTCATTTATCCACATCATTATTAAATTAAATTTTCCCTTAATTTTTCAAAGATTTAGGGGTTATCCACAAATCAACAGCCACTACTACTACTACTACTGAAAAAATTTTATTAAATATATATAGTTATCCCGAAAGGAGTTTTTCACATGCATATTATTTGTGCAAAAGATATTCTTTTAAATGCAATAAACAATGTACTCAAAGCAATACCTGCTAAAACATCTCTTCCAATACTTGAATGTATACTTTTAAAAGCTTCAAACGGTACATTTAAATTAGTAGGAAATGATTTAGAATTAGGTATTGAAAGTACACTCGATAATGTAAAAATAGAAGAAAACGGTTCTGTAGCTTTAGAAGCCAAAATTTTTTCTGAAATAATAAGACGATTACCTGATGATAATGTTGATATATCTTCAGATGAAAGAAATATTACTATTATAAAATGTCAAAATTCAGAATATAAAATTTCTGGACAACCAGGAGAAGAATTTCCAGAAATAGAAGATATTGAAAGAAATGTAGAGTATACTTTAACTCAAGCAGACTTAAAAAATATGATAAGACAAACAATTTTTTCTATATCTGAAGATGAATCAAAACCAAATTTAAAAGGAGAATTGTTGGAATTTACGGATAAAAGTATCAATGTTGTTGCAGTAGATGGTTTTAGAGTTTCTTTTAGAAAAACTGAAATTGAAAATAACAATGAAAATATTAACGTAATAGTTCCGGGAAAAACATTAAATGAAATAAATAAAATTTTATCTTCTGAAGAAGATGAGATGGTATCAATTTATGTAACAGATAAACAGATACTATTTGATTTAGGTTTAAGTAAAGTAGTTTCACGTATAATTGAGGGGAATTTTATAAGATATGAACAAATATTTTCTAACGATTATAGTACAAAACTTATAGTAAATCGTAAAGATATTATCATGAGTATGGAAAGAGCCTCTTTATTATCACGAGAAAACAAAAAAAATTATATAAAAGTAGATATTAAAAACGAAAAAATGATAATTACTTCTAATACAGAACTTGGTACAGCTTACGAAGAAATAAAGATTGATATGGACGGAGTTGAAATGTGTATAGGGTTTAACCCAAGATATATTATTGAAATATTAAAAGCGATAGATGATGAAGAAGTAAGTATGTATTTTTCATCATCTCTCAGTCCATGCATTATAAAACCTTTAGAAGCTGATAATTATAAATATCTAGTACTTCCAGTAAGACTTAACATATAATAGAATGATTTTTATATAGCCTGTTTTTATGACAGGCTATATAATTTTAGAATATAATTATAAAAAAAATGGAAAAAATTAAATATTGGAGGAATGAAAAATGCAAAAAATATCTATACATACGGAATATATAAAACTTAATGCCTTTTTAAAATTGGCAGATATAATTTCAAATGGGTCAGATGTAAAAGAGATGCTTGAAATGAAAAGAATTAAAGTAAATGGAGTAGTTGCATTTGAGAGAGGTAAAAAGCTTAGAAATGGAGATATTGTAACTATTGATGATAATAATTCTTATGAAGTAATCGAGGAACAATAATGTATATAAAAAATGTTTCATTACAATATTTTAGAAATTATGAAAAACTTGAAATGGAGCTTTCTCCTAATTTAAATATTTTATATGGTAATAATGCCCAAGGAAAAACAAATATTTTAGAAGCTATTTATATATCGGCTATGGGAAGGTCCCAGAGAACTTCAAGAGAAAGAGAGATAATAAAATTAGATAGAGATGATGCACATATCCAAGTATTTGCTGTAAACGATGATGAACAATACCCTAATCGTATAGATGTACATTTAAAGAAAGATGGCAAAAAAGGAATTGCCTTAAATGGTATTACTGTAAAGAAATTAGGCGATTTACTGGGGCAAATTTATGTAATTATATTTTCTCCCGAAGATTTACAGCTTATAAAAAGCGGTCCGTCAGAAAGACGGCGTTTTATTGATATGGAAATGTGCCAGCTCAGCAAAGTTTATTATTATGATTTACAACAGTATCATAAGGTTTTAAAACAGCGAAATAATCTTCTTAAAAATATTCAAAAAAACTCAAATATTAAAGATACCCTCTTTGTATGGGATTGTCAGCTTGTGACATATGCTAAAAAGCTAATATCTGAAAGGGAAATTTTTATCGAAAAAATTAGCAAAATAGCAGCTGATATACATAACAATATTACAGGTGGTATAGAAAAATTAGAAATAAAATATGTTCCTAATGTCAGTAAAGATGATATTGAAGTGAAATTGAAAAATCATATTGATAGAGATATATTTATGGGTAGTACTTCTGTTGGTCCTCATAAAGATGATTTAAATTTTTTTATAAATGATATAGATGTAAAAGCTTATGGTTCTCAAGGACAGCAGCGTACGACAGCTTTATCAGCTAAGTTAGCTGAAATAGAATTGATAAAAGAAGAAAAATTAATAAATCCAATATTATTATTAGATGATGTACTTTCAGAACTTGATGAAAACAGACAGACTTATTTATTGAACAATATCAGCAATATACAAACAATATTGACTTGTACTGGTATTGAAGACTCTATAAAAAAATATACAGACAAGGCGAAAATATATAGCGTAAAACAAGGTAAAATATATAAACATACGTTTGATAAAATTTAATAAAAGCTTGAATTTATAAGGAAAATATGATATAATTAATATATTGATTATGTGATTTATATTAATTATAAAAACTCTAGGAGAGAAAAATATGTTTTTGCACATAGGGGCGGATACTGAAGTAATTAAAAAAGATATAATTGCAGTGATTGATGTTAAAGCTGTGAATACTTCAGACATAACCAAAGAATTTTTAAAAAAAGCTTATGAGGAAGGTATGGTTGTAAAAATAGCAACTCGTCCTAAATCGCTTGTAGTAGTTGAAAATGAGGATAAATATATAATTTATCTTTCACCGATATCGCCAGTTACATTACAAAAGAGAGCAGAATGTATAATGCAAAGTGATTTTATTATTTAGCTTGAGTTTGTTTAAAAATATAAAGGTCGTTTTTAATAAGGAGAAGAAAAAATGTCAAATGATTATAATGCAAATCAAATTCAGGTTCTTGAAGGACTTGAAGCTGTAAGAAAAAGACCGGGTATGTATATAGGAAGTACATCTTCAAGGGGACTTCATCATTTAGTATATGAAATAGTAGATAATGCAGTAGATGAAGCTTTAGCGGGATATTGTAATGAAATAACAGTTACAATACATGAAGGTGACATTATATCAGTTAAAGATAATGGTAGAGGTATACCTGTTGATATACAGCCTCAGACAGGACTTCCAGCAGTAGAGGTAGTATTTACAATACTTCATGCAGGAGGCAAGTTTGGTGGCAGCGGTTATAAGGTGTCAGGAGGTTTGCATGGCGTTGGTGCGTCAGTAGTTAATGCTTTATCAGAATGGCTGGTAGTACAAGTAAACTTAGATGGAAAAATTTATGAGGAAAAGTTTGAAAGAGGAAATGTAACAGAGCCTTTAAAAGTAATTGGAACTACGGAAGAAAGAGGTTCGATTATACATTTTAAACCAGATGCAGAGATTTTTGAAGAAACAGTATTTGAATTTGATATATTAAAACAAAGACTTCAGGAAACAGCATTTTTGACTAAAGGTTTAAAAATAAATCTTATAGATGAGAGAGCAGAAAAACAACAGCAGAGGGTATTTCATTATGAGGGCGGAATAAAGGAATTTGTTGAACACCTTAATAAGCATAAAACAGTTATAACACCAGAGGTATTTTATGTTGAAGATACAAAAGATAATATAATTGTTGAAGCGGCTTTTCAGTATAATGATGGTTACATTGAAAATATATACACTTTTGTAAATAATATCAATACAGTTGATGGTGGTACCCATTTAAGTGGTTTTAAGAGTGCTATTACAAAGACTATAAATGATTATGGAAGAAAATCAGGGCTTTTAAAAGAAGCTGATAAAAATTTTACAGGTGATGATGTAAGAGAAGGTATTACAGCCGTAATAAGTGTTAAGATAGAAGACCCTCAGTTTGAAGGTCAGACAAAAGGAAAACTTGGTACAAGTGAAGCTAAGACAGCTGTTGACAGTGTTGTAAGTGAGCATTTGACATATTTCTTTGAGCAAAATCCTGCTGCGGCTAAGATAATAATTGAAAAGGCTCTTACAGCGGCAAGAGCGAGAGAAGCTGCTAAAAAGGCAAGAGAGCTTGTAAGAAGAAAAAGTGCGTTAGAAGGTAGTGCATTGCCGGGAAAACTTGCAGATTGCAGTGAGAAAGACCCTACAAAATGTGAAATATATATAGTAGAGGGAAATTCTGCGGGAGGTTCTGCTAAAGAGGCACGTTCCAGACAGACGCAGGCTATTCTTCCTCTTAGAGGTAAGATTTTAAATGTTGAAAAAGCAAGACTTGATAAGATGCTTGCAAATGAAGAAATAAAATCTATGATAACGGCATTTGGTACAGGTATTTCGGAAGATTTTGATATATCTAAGCTTAGATATCATAAAATAGTTATTATGACTGATGCTGATGTTGATGGAGCACATATCAGAACATTGTTGCTGACATTATTTTACAGGTTTATGATGCCTCTTATTGAAGAAGGTAAGGTTTATATTGCACAGCCTCCTTTATATTTAGTGAGAAAAAATAGAAAAGAAATCTATGCTTATGATGATAAAGAACTTGAAAAGGTATTAGAAGAAGTGGGAAGAGAAGGAGCTGAAATACAGCGTTATAAAGGTCTTGGAGAAATGGATGCAGTACAGCTTTGGGATACAACTATGGACCCTTCAAAGAGGACGCTTTTAAGAGTAAATCTTGAGGATGCTATGGCAGCAGATGAAATATTTACACAGCTTATGGGAGAAAAGGTTGAACCAAGAAGAGAATTTATTGAACAGAATGCACAATATGCAGATTTGGATATATAAGACAGGGAGAGAAGAAAAATGGACGAAGTTCAGAATAATTTTGATAATATAATGGACGTTAATCTTGAACATGAAATGCAGCATTGTTATATTAACTATGCCATGAGTGTTATTGTTTCGAGAGCACTTCCAGATGCAAGAGATGGTTTAAAGCCTGTTCACAGAAGAATACTCTATGCAATGAAAGAATTAAATCTTGACCCTGGAAAAGCATTTAGAAAATCAGCCCGTATTGTCGGAGATACGATGGGTAAGTATCACCCACATGGCGATGCGTCTATTTATGATGCAATGGTACGTCTTGCACAGCCTTTTTCAATGCGATATACTTTGGTAGATGGACATGGAAATTTTGGTTCGGTAGATGGTGACGGAGCAGCTGCACAGCGTTATACGGAAGCAAGACTTACTAAGATTGCAGTGGAAATGTTAGCTGATATTGAAAAAAATACAGTAGATTTTATGCCTAACTTTGATGGCACAGAAAAAGAGCCAGTAGTACTTCCATCAAGGTTTCCTAATCTTTTGGTAAATGGTTCTTCAGGTATTGCAGTAGGTATGGCAACTAATATACCTCCCCATAATCTTGGTGAGGTAATAAATGCAGTTATAAAGATAATAGATAATCATATAGAAGAAAACAGGGAAACGGATATAGAAGAACTTCTATCAATAGTTACTGGACCTGACTTTCCAACAGGAGCCACAATAATAGGAAAATCTGGCATAAGACAGGCATATAGGACAGGAAGAGGAAAAATTAGATTAAGAGCAGATGCAGTTATTGAGGATATGCCTCATACGTCAAATCGTCAACAGATAGTAGTAGATGCTATACCTTATCAGGTAAATAAGGCAAAGCTTATAGAAAGTATTGCAGATTTGGTCAAAGAAAAAAGAATAGAGGGTATATCTGATTTACGTGATGAAAGTAATAGAGAGGGTATGCGAATAGTTATAGAGCTTAAAAAAGATGTAAATGCAAATGTTGTATTAAATCAACTCTATAAATTTACACAAATGCAGATAAGCTTTGGTGTTATAATGCTTGCACTTGTAGATAATCAGCCTAAAACTCTTAATCTTAAAGAAATGCTTGAATGTTACATAAAACATCAAGAAGATGTTGTGACTAGAAGGACAAAATTTGAACTTCAAAAAGCAGAAGAAAGAGCACATATATTAGAAGGTTATAGAATTGCACTTGATAATATAGATGAAGTTATAAAGATTATAAGAGGTTCAAGAGATGCTGTCACTGCGAAACAGGCTCTTACAGACCGTTTTGGACTTTCAGAAAGGCAGACGGCAGCTATTGTTGAAATGCCTTTAAGGCGTCTTACAGGATTGGAAATAGAAAAGATTGAAAGTGAATACAGTGAAATTGAATTGAAGATAGCAAATTATAAAGAAATTCTTTCAGATGAAAATAAATTATATTCTGTTATCAGAGAAGAAATTTCTATCATTAAAGAGAAATATGCAGATGAGAGAAAAACAAAAATAATTGCAGACCCAGGTGAAATAAATTATGAAGACCTTATAGAAGAAGGTACAAGTGTAGTAACAATGACACATTTGGGTTATATAAAGAGAATACCTCTTAATACTTATAAAAGCCAAAACAGAGGCGGTAAAGGTATTATGGGTATGCAGACAAGAGAAGAAGATTTTATAGAAGATTTATTTGTTACTTCTACACATAATTATATGCTTTTCTTTACAAATTTGGGAAAAGTATATCGTATGAAGGCATATGAAATACCTGAAGCAGGTAGAACAGCAAGAGGAACTGCCATTGTAAATCTTTTACAACTTTCGGCAGGAGAAAAGATAACAGCAGTTATTTCTTTAAAAGATAATGACGAAAGTGATAAGTATCTTCTTATGGTGACTAAAAATGGTATTGCCAAAAAGACAAATATTTCACAGTTTAAAAATATAAGAAAAGGTGGTCTTATTGCTCTTAATGTAAGAGAAGATGATGAGCTTATATCTGTTAAACTTACGGATGGAAATAAAAATATAACCTTGGCTACTAAATTTGGTCAGGGAGTATGTTTTAATGAAGCAGAAATAAGAGATATGGGAAGAAATGCAACAGGTGTTAAGGCAATTACGCTTGGTAAAGATGATGAAGTAATAGATGCAGAACTCTTAGAGGAAGGATATGAAGTTCTTACAGTTACTGAAAATGGATATGGAAAACGTACTGATATGTCAGAAGCTGCTATAAACCATAGAGGTGGAAAAGGTGTTAAAATCTACAAAATTACTGAAAAAACAGGTAATGTTGCAGGTGTTAAGATGGTAAATGATAAAGAAGAGCTTATGCTTATTACTTCTGAAGGAACAATTATAAGACTTCGTACTAAAGATATATCTACTTATGGAAGAATAGCACAGGGTGTTAAACTTATGAATCTTGAAGAAGGTGTAAAAGTAGTAAGTGTTGCTAAGATAGCGGAAGAAGATATAGAAACAGAAGAAAATTATGAGGAAGATGACAATGATTTGGATATTTACTCTCAAGAGGATATAGAAGAATAAAATATAATTCAATATAAAATGAAAATATTTGCGAATTAAGCAAATTTTTCATTTTATATGATATTGAATTGTAATATAAGCCATAGATAGTAGAATTGAATTGTTTACTATTTATGGCGTTTTTTGTTATTTTAAATCCAATATTATTTTTATATATTGTTTGTTTTTAGAGAATTAATCCATTTGTTTTTGTTTATTTATTTTTCGTACAATATTACGATGTTATAACTATTATAAGATAACTTTCTATGATGAAAAACTTTTAATCTTTAGTTTTTAGATTTTTATTGCATTAAAATTATAAAGATATTATAATTAAGCTGTTGGAACTGTTGCAATTTATTTTTAAGCTATCAAAAAGTAAAAATTATGTTTATGCAACAATTACATATATATTAAAATAAAATGGCAGGGAGGAATAATTATGATTTATCCAAAAATAGGGATACGTCCTACAATTGATGGCCGCTGGGGCGGAGTAAGAGAAAGTCTTGAAGAACAAACGATGGGAATGGCTAAAGCAGCCGCAGAGCTTATAAGCTCAAAATTAAAATATGCTGATGGTACTCCTGTACAATGCGTTATTTCTGAAACTACTATTGGAGGCGGTGCTGAAGCAGCTAAATGTGCAGAACAGTTTTCTAAAGAAAATGTTTGTGCAACTTTGACAGTTACCCGTTGTTGGTGTTATGGTTCAGAAACATTTGATATGGACCCTAATACAATCAAAGCTGTTTGGGGATTTAATGGTACTGAAAGACCGGGGGCGGTATATCTTGCAGCAGTAATGGCAGCTCATGCTCAAAGAGGATTGCCGGCTTTCTCTATCTACGGAAAAGACGTTCAAGATATGACAGACCTTTCTGTTCCAGATGATGTAGCTGAAAAAATTCTTAGATTTGCTAAATGTGCAATAGCTGTTGGTTCTATGAAAAATAAAGCCTATGTAAATATCGGTGGTATTGCAATGGGTATTGCTGGTTCTTTCTGTAATGCCGAGTTTTTACAGAAATATTTGGGACTTCGTGCTGAATGGGTAGATATGACAGAAATTGTAAGACGTATTACTCTTGAAATATATGACCATGATGAATATGAAAAAGCCCTTACATGGATAAAAGCTAATTGTAAAGAAGGTTTTGACTGTAATGCAGGTAAAAATCTTCCTGAAATAATAACAAAATCAAAAGTAGTTCCAGCTGATAAAGATTGGGATTTTATTGCGAAAATGACACTTATAATTCGTGATATATTCTTAGGAAATCCAAAACTTGATGAAATGGGTTGGCATGAAGAAGCACTCGGCAGAAATGCGATTGTTGGTGGTTTCCAAGGTCAAAGAATGTGGACAGACTGGCTTCCTAATGGTGATTTCTCAGAAGCTATTATCAGTTCTACTTTCGACTGGAATGGTGCAAGACAACCTATGCCTTTAGCTACTGAAAATGATACATTAAATGGTATTTCTATGTTATTTGGTACATTGGTATCTGATAAAGCTCCTTGTTTCCATGATGTAAGAACATATTGGAGCCCAGAAGCTTGTGAACGAGTTACAGGTATCAAACCTACTGGATTAGCTGCTAATGGCTTTATACATCTTATAAATTCAGGTGCTACTGCCTTAGATGCTACTGGTGCTTCTGTTGATGAAAATGGAAACCATGTAATGAAAGAATGGTGGAATATGACATCAGAAGATATTAAAGCTTGTACAGAGGCAACAGATTGGTGTCGTGCAAATTATGAATACTTTAGAGGTGGCGGTTTCTCATCACATTTTAAAACAAATGCAGAAATGCCAGTAACAATGTTAAGAGTAAATATAATTGATGGTATTGGTCCCGTAATTCAGATTGCAGAAGGTCATACAGTTGTAATAGATGAACAGGCTCATAATAAAATTGACTGGAGGACAGACCCTACGTGGCCTACAACATGGTTTGCTCCTAATCTTACAGGTGAAGGTGCATTTAAAGATGTTTACAGTGTAATGGCAAACTGGGGTGCTAATCATGGTGTTACTGTATATGGTCATGTAGGAGCAGAATTAATAACTCTTGCTTCTATGCTTAGAATACCAGTTGCAATGCACAATGTACCTGAAGAAAAAATCTTCAGACCACACTGTTGGGCAGCTTTTGGAACTGATAGCCTAGAATCAGCAGATTATAAAGCTTGTTCTCATTTTGGACCGATTTATAAATAATTAATTTTTCAGGGCTATTGCATTAACAGATAATACACGCTTATGTGTCATTAAATTTCTTAATGCAACAGCCTTTTTTTAATAAATTGACTTGGAGGTGTTTTGAGTGAAAAAATTAAAATCAGTTTTGGCTATGGCATTATCTTTTATTGTATTTACAGGCTGTGTTCAAGACAATTCAGAAAATAGCTCTAAAGTGACAGAAAATATTATTGATGTATCTGATGAACAGGCAAGTTCATTGGCAGAACAGAACTTTTTAGATACAACTGATGTATATCCTTTAGAAGGCAGTCATAAGCTTACTTATTGGTTTAATCCTCCGGCCAGTATTACTATTCCGCTTGAAGAACTTCCAGTATGGCAGGAACTTATGAAATGTACGGGGGTTGAAATAGAATTTATAGACGTAAGTCAAAATAATGAAAAAGAACAACTTAATACCTTAATAGCTTCTGGAAATTTTCCGGATATAATTGAAAGTAAGGTTATTGATGTAGGGAGTCTTTATGCTAAAGATGTTATTTTGGATTTGACTGAAATAATTCCCAAATATTCGCCTAATTATTATAAGTATCTTTCAAATAACCCTAAAATAATGAAACAGGTAAAATCAGATGAAGGCAAATTATTACTTTATGCTTTTTTAAGACCTAATCCGATAGCTCAGACTACCACAGGACCTATAATTCGTAAAGATTGGTTGGATAAAATTAAAATGGATATTCCTGAAACTATTAGTGATTGGGAATATATGTTAAAAGCATTTAAAGATGAACTTAATGTTGAAATTCCTTTGGGTTCAAGGACAAGCTTAAATACTGTACAGTTTTTTGCATCTGCTTGGAATATATATTTGGGGTTTTATCACGAGAATAATACTGTAAAATATGGCTACCTTGAAGAAAATTTTATTTCTTATTTACAAACGATGGCAAATTGGTATAAGGAAGGATTTTTAGACCCTAATTTTGACACAGTTACCAAAGAATTGCATGATGAAAATATGCTTTCAGGTAAAATTGGAGCTACTTTTGGTTCTTTATCTGGACAATTTGGTACATGGCTTACAATAGCCGCTGAAAGAGAAAATTATGATTTTGACCTTATAGGGGCAAAATTTCCGGTATTAAATAAAGGGGATATACCTGCTTATTATAATATCACTCAATTTGAATATTCTACCGACAATCCATGGTGTATGATTTCTACTCAATGTAAAGATATTGAAGCAGCAGCACGTTTGCTAGATTATACATATGGCGAAGCAGGTAGTATACTTATGAATTTTGGTATGGAGGGCAAAACTTATAAAATTGTAGATGATAAGATACAACTATATAGTGATGAAGAAATTCTTTTGATATCCAATGGTGTAAGTGTATATGATTGGAAAAATTTGTATACACGTGTGGCAAATAGCGGTCCATTTATTTTGGATAATACATTTGCTATAAATTCATATTCATCTCAACAATATGATGCACTAAATAAATGGGTGGCAAATGAAAATAAAGAACATAAAATGCCACCGATTATTTTACTAGATGAGGAAAGTATAGAATATAACCAAATAATGAATGATATTACAGATTATGTTAATAAAATGCTTATTAAGTTTATTAAAGGAGAACAGAAAGTAACTTCCGAAAATATTTCTGTATTTCAAAATACGATTAGAAATATGAATATCGAAAGAGCATTAGAAATACAACAGACAGCATTAGACAGATATAATGCAAGATAAATCTTAAAATAATTATAATAAAATACATTTATAAGTTAGTATTTTTAATTGACTATAATTAACAACATAACTTATACTTAGCACAAACAAATAATAAAAATTTTTGTTATAAATAATTTTATTGAAATAATTAATGGAGGAAAAGAAATGATTAATAGAAAAAAATTAGTTACAAAACATAATCCCAAATTAACTCAACCAGATTTTTTTAGTCCTCTTTCAGTAGGAAATGGAAATTTTGTATTTACGGCAGATATTACAGGACTTCAGAGTTTCAATGAAAGCTATGAAGATGGAATGCCTTTATGCACTATGTCAAACTGGGGCTGGCATACTACACCTGTAAGTAAAGACATTTACCAGTATCATAGGGTAGGTACAATTCAGCCTAAATATTATGAAACCTATGGAAGAAAAGTAGGTTATTATACAGACCGTCATACAGATAGACCTAAATATGACCTTATAAGACAAAATCCTCACAAATTTAATTTGGGAAAAGTTGGTTTTGTGTTTTCAAATGATGGAAAGATTGCAGATTTAACAGATGTAAATCAAGAATTGGACCTTTATACAGGTATTCTTAGTAGTAATTACAAAGTAAATGGTAAAGCTTGCTTAGTAAAGACAGCCTGTGACAGTAAAAGTGATACTATTGCTGTAAAAGCTGAAAGCGAATTGATTTCAGAGAAAAAAATGTTTATTGAACTTGCATTTCCTTATGGAAGTCATGTGAAAAATGGAAGTGACTGGAAAAACGAAGGTGCTCACACAAGTACACTTCATAAAATTGCAGATGATACATATTTGATTGACAGGGTAATGGACAGAGATATTTATTATGTATTTATAAATAGCCCTGTTGCTATCGAAGTTACACAGACTTCAAACCATACATTTAAAGTAAATGCTGTTGAAGCAACAAATAGTTTAAATGTAAATGTTCAATTTTCAACAAAAAAAGATACTACTGCTAATTTTAGAAATATTTTCTCAAATAGCGAGGAATTTTGGAAAAATTATTGGGGAAATGGCGGTATGATTAGCTTTGAGGGTTCTACTACACCACAGGCAAATGAGCTTGAGAGAAGAATGATATTATCACAATATCTTACAGCATTACAATGTGGTGGTGATCTTCCTCCTGCTGAAACTGGATTGACCTGTAACAGCTGGTATGGTAAATTCCACCTTGAAATGCACTTTTGGCACGCTGCACACTTTGCTTTATTCAATCGTGTAGAATTTCTTGAACGTTCACTTAAATGGTATCAGGACATTCTTCCAAAAGCTAAAGAATTGGCGGATAGTCAGGGTTATACAGGGGCTAGATGGCCTAAAATGCTTGGTATAGATGGTGAAGACTCTCCATCACCTATTGCACCTCTTCTTATTTGGCAGCAGCCTCATGTAATTCTTTACTGTGACTGGTGTTATGGTGCACATAAAAATGATAAAGAAATACTTAAAAAATATAGAGATTTAGTTTATGAAACTGCTGAATTTATGGCTTCTTATGCGGTATACGATGCAGATAATGACAGATATATTTTAGGACCTCCTGTAATACCTGCACAGGAAAGACATAAAGCTGAAGAATGTATGAATCCTACATTTGAGTTGGAATATTGGATTTATGGTCTTGAAACAGCTATTAATTGGCTTAAAGAGCTTGGAGAAGAAATTCCGGAAAGATGGGTAGATGTAGTAAATAAACTTTCTAAACCTACTATTAACAATGAACTTTATATGGCACAAGAGAATTGTCCTGATACATTTGAAAGAGTAAATGTTGATCATCCATCAATGCTTGGTGCTTATGGTATGTTAAATAGTCAGAGAATTGATACTAAAATTATGAGTAATACCCTTACAAAAGTTTTAGAGTGTTGGGATTATCCAACTCTTTGGGGCTGGGATTTTTCAATAATGGCAATGACCGCTACAAGACTTGGAAGACGTCAAGACGCTCTTGATATACTTCTTAAAGATACACCAAAGAATATTTACTCTGAAAATGGACATAATCGTCAAGTATTGAGAAATGACCTTCCTTTATATCTTCCGGGAAATGGTGGCTTGCTTTTAGCACTTGGTATGATGGTAGCTGGTTATAAAGGAAATAGTGAAACTACCCCTGGTTTCCCTAATGATGGCAGTTGGAAAATTGAATATGAAGATATGAATGTGCTGATGTAAATAAATGGAGATGAAAGGAGCAGTTTACAAATGAAATATGTAAATGGACGAGTTGAAGGTCTTAAATTAGCTTATATAGGTGGAGGTTCAAGAGGCTGGGCATGGGGACTTATGAGCGACCTTGCAGTAGAGCCTGATTTATCAGGTACAGTAGCTTTGTATGATATTGACAAAGAAGCAGCTGAAAAGAACGCAATTATTGGAAACAAAATGAATAATCTTGAAGGCTGTAAATCTCAGTGGAAGTATGAAGTGGCAGACTCTTTGCAGGAAGTTTTAACAGGTGCAGATTTTATAATTATTTCTATACTTCCGGGAACATTTGAAGAAATGCGTTCAGATGTACATACACCTGAAAAATATGGTATTTACCAATCGGTTGGTGATACAGTAGGGCCTGGTGGATATGTAAGAGCTTTAAGAACAATTCCTATGTATGTTGAAATTGCAGAAGCAATCAAAAAATATTCTCCTAAGGCTTGGGTAATCAATTACACAAATCCTATGTCTATATGTACAGGAATATTATATAAAGTATTCCCTGAAATTAAAGCTTTTGGTTGCTGTCATGAGGTTTTTGGAACACAGAAAGTTTTGGCGGCAATGGTTAAACATGAATGTGGATTAGAAGAAGTTAAACGTCAGGATATCAAGGTAAATGTAGTAGGTATTAATCATTTTACATGGTTTACAAAAGCATCGTATCAGGGAACAGACTTATTCCCTATGTATGATGAATTTACTAAAAAATTTGCTGATGGTTTTTCAGAAAATGAGGATAAGGACCATTGGATGAATAATTCTTTTACCTGTGTACAGAAAGTAAAATTTGATTTGTTCCAAAGATATGGTTATATAGCAGCAGCAGGTGACCGCCATTTGGCAGAATTTGTAGATGGTGCAAAATATTTAAAAAATCCTGATGTGGTTAAATCTTGGAAATTTGGCCTTACAACAGTTGATTGGCGTATCAATGATTTGAAAAAAAGACTTGAAAGAAGAGAACGTCTTGTAAGTGGTGAAGAAACTTATACATTTAAAGAAACAGGAGAAGATGGTGTTCGCCAGATAAAAGCTTTATTAGGACTTTCTGATTTGGTTACAAATGTAAATATTCCTAATGTGGGACAAATTCCTAATCTTCCTTTGGGTACGATAGTAGAAACTAATGCTTTATTTAGACAGGATAGAGTAGAACCTATAATGGCAGGAGATATTCCTTACTCAATTTATGGTTTAATTACACCTCATGTAGCTAATCAGGAAACTACTATGACTGCGGCTCTTACAGAAAATAAAAAACTTGCTTTTGCAGCATTTGTAAATGACCCATTAGTTAAGGGATTATCATATGATGATGCTAAAGCATTGTTTGAAGAAATGCTTGCAAATACAAGTAAATATTTACCTGAATATTTAATTAAATAAAAGCTACAAATTGTCTATAAAATGAAAATATATAAAAATGCGGCGGAGGATTTTAATGAAACCGCCCATTTTTACAATAGAATGGAGGGTTTTTAGATGAATTTTTATATTTCAGAAGAAAATAGTATGTATTTTAATTCACGCACAGATATACCCCATACTCTGGAAACTATTGCTAATAGATTTATAGGTGATAACGCTGAAATTCCATTCACATTCAGAGCAAGTCGTACAGATGGTTTTAAAAGAGAAAATAATTTCAGATATATATTTGATTTTGATAAAATTTTCCCTGATACACCAAATGAATATGTTGTATATGCTTGGGCAAAATTATGGTCAGATAGTGATAAAAAAATTAATCTTTCGTTAAGTTGTTTTTCACCTTTAAAAGTTTATTGTAATGGAGTATTAGCTACAAAATCCAATACTCATGATGATACCGACCCTGATGGTTCACGTTCTTTCCCTGTTGAACTAAAAAAAGGCTGGAATCATATTGTTTTGGAATGTAAGAAAGCTAATTCAGGCTTTGGATGCAAATTTGGAACAGCATCTATGAAAGGAATGCCATTACATTTTGTAGTCGGTTCAATCGAAAGAGAAGGTCAGGAAGGTTGGCTCTATTCTACTCCTCTTGAAAAACCACTTGAAAATATAATTTCAGAAGAAGTATCAGAACATATCAATGATATGGTATGGCTACCTAGAGCAAATTGGAACGATGAAGAACTTAAAAAGGGACAATTTGAAAGAATTTATGGATTTGAAGAAGGGGTATGTGGATTTGCTTGGACTAAGGCTAAATTTACTAAAACTGGTAAGAATGATTATACTATTTCAGGAAAGTCTTTTGGCAAACTTAAAGGATATTTTGATGGTAAAGAAGTCTTTTATGTAGATTGTTGTGGAAAATTTAGTGTAATTCTCGAAACGTCATATGGTGAACATGATTTTGTTTTACAATCTTTTAGTGATAATGAATTTGGCTGGGGATTTGAATTGTATAAACATGAAGGGATTGAATTAAGCACCCCTATACCTGTGAAGGGTATGAATGATGTGATGCTTTATATTGGGGCTTTCAAGGAAGATGAAGATATAAAAATCAAAGATATTACGTCATTGACAAAGGTCTTTGATACAATTCAAGGAAAATCTTATTGGAGAGTAGATTTACCTAATACAACCATAAGACCATTTCAAGAGGGCAAAAGTCTTTTTGGAAAATGGAATTATCCTCTGGGGGTTACACTTTATGGACTTATTCGTTCAGCAAGAGAACTTGGAGATGAAAAAATACTCAAATATGTGACAAATCATATCGGACTTTGTACGGAATTTTTCCATTATTCGGTATGGGATAGAGAAACTTATGGAGCTCCAGGTATAAATTATCAAATTTCGGGTATTGATAGCCTTGACGATTGTGGTTCGTTTGCTTCTACAATGCTTGAGCTTGCAAAAGATGAAAATATAACTTTACCTGATTATAGAGATACTGCGGATTTTGTAGCGGATTATATTACAAATAAACAGGCTCGTCGACCTGATGGTGCATTATTCCGTAAAAACTGTCATAGCCAATTTATGGAAGATACTATGTGGGTAGATGATTTATATATGAGTGTTCCTTTCTTGACAAGATATTACAGTTTGACAGGTGAAAAATCATATATAGATGATGCAGCAAAACAATTTTTATTATTTAAAAATTATATGTATATGCCGGAAAAGAAGATTATGTCACATGTTTATAATTTCAAAATAGATAAACCTACACAGGTAGCATGGGGACGTGGAAATGGCTGGGTTCTTTTCTCGCTTACTGAACTTCTGGCTGTTTTACCTCAAGAACATGAACTTAGAGATGAACTTCTAGTTTTCTTTAGAGAATTAAGTGAAGGATATCTTGCTCTTCAAGATAAAGATGGTATGTGGCATCAGGTACTTACAGAACCTGATTCATATCAAGAAAGCTCATGTACATCAATGTTTATCTATGCTTTTTCAAGAGGTATACGTTTTGGCTGGCTTACAGAAAATAAAGATAAATATATAAATGCAGTATTTAAAGCTTGGAAAGCTTTAACAAAGATAGCTATTGATAAATATGGAAATATTTATGGGGTATGTAAAGGTTCAGCATATTCGTATACTCCTGATTACTATAAATATGAATTAGGTTGGAATCTTAATGATACACATGGTGTTGGAATAGTAATGCTTGCAGGTATTGAAACGCTTGCTTTAGATAGGTATTTATACTAAAATTCAATTTAATTAATAATACTTTATTTCATCAAAAAAATGATGTGGTTTAAAGCCACATCATTTTTTTAAACTAATTAATATAATTTGAAACGTGATACTAAACTTTCAAGTTCTGTTGCTCTTGCTGCCAATTCTTCACTGATAGCTGAACATTCTTGAGATGCTGCTGCATTTGCCTGTGTTACAGTAGAAATTTGCTCTATTCCTTCTTCTACCTGACTTAATGCCTGTGCCTGAGTAGTTGATGTTTCACTTACTCCCTTGGCTGTAAAAGCAAATTCATCTAAACTCTTAATAATTCTGTCAAAACCTTCAGCGGTTGTTATAGTTATCTGATTTCCTTTTTCAATTTCCTCTACTGTTTTTCCAATTAATTGTTTTGCATTTACTACTGCTTGTGCACTATCCGTTGCTAATTTTCCTATTTGGTCAGCTACTACTGCAAAACCTCTTCCAGCATCACCTGCTCTTGCCGCCTCGATAGAAGCATTCAATGCTAATAAACTTGTTTGCGATGCAATATCTTCTATACTTGTAGCGATAGCTTCTATTTCTATTGAAATTTCTTTAATACGCATCATTTCGTTTTGTAAATTCTGCATTTGGAGTCTTTCTGTTCCAGCTTCTTCTACTGCTTTTTCGGCTTCAAAATATGCTGTTTCGGCTGCTTTTGCAGCTTGTCCTGCCATATCATTTACGGTAGTTATAGTGGCTGTAAGTTCTTCTACTGCACTTGCCTGCTCACCTGTACCCGATGCCAAATCATTTGCAGCACTTGCTATTTCATCTGAACCACTATCTACTTGTTCAGATGCTTTCTGAATTTTAGAAAGTATTTTATTAAATTCGCTCAATATGTATACAAAAGATTCTTTAATTGTCGAAAAATCACCTTTAAAATCTGTGATTTTATGGAAATCTTTTGTTAAATCACCTTTGGCTATATCTGCTAATGTTTCAGAAATTTCATCTATATAAGCATCTAAATTTCTGACTGTTTTTCTAACTGAATGAGCTAAATATCCAAGTTCATCATCTGATTTATAATTCAATTCAACTGATAAATTTCCGTTAGAAACTTCTTCCATAACATTCATTATTTCGTCAATAGGTTTTGTAATACCTAAAATTATATTATTTGAAAATTTTAAACCTATTAATGTGGCTATGATAATAAATAAAATTAACACAATAATGGTAATATAAAACATTATATTTGCATAATTGCTTGCTTTTTCTGCTCCTTTCATATTGAACTGTAAAAGAGTATCAAAGTTATCCTGAAAAGTTACAAATTCCTCATAACCTTTACCAAGCATAATTTCTTCTGCTTCTTCTATTTTATTTTGACGACTAAGAGTTAAGACTTCATTTGTATCACTTAAATATTGCTGCCATGCACTACGGGCTTTTTCAAATGTTTTTCGGTCTTCATCACTTGAAATTGTTAATTCATAATCATTGGTATAAGTTTCTATATCATTTTTTATTACATTTAATTCTTTTTCTATACTTGTAAGATTTTCTTCTTTAGTAGTTACAACATGTTGATATTGTTTTAAACGATATTCTGATGTTAAATAATCTAGTTCACTTATAATATTATTAGATTTCATCCAGTTATTAGATAAATTAGATGTCTGTAAATTCATTTCAAAAGCACATATTACAGATATTACACCCATAATTATCATACTTCCTATTAAAATCTTTACAAGTAATTTAAGTTTTTGATTGATACTTTTCCCTTCAAGTATTTTTTCTATTTTACCCAACTTTTTTCTTCCTTTCTATTATTAATTTATAGGCAATATTATTAATATAATGATAATATAATTAATAATATTTGTCAAAAAATATTTTAAAGTGTCAAAATTTATTTGGTGTAAATTTTTAACAGATGAATTGGGCAAAAACAATAAAATTGATGTCTATTTTTGCTATATTTTAATAAAAATAATAAAAAACATTTTTATTTTTATAGTTTTTGACACTTAAAACTAAAATTATATTTAAAATTTAGACAAAAATCTATATATTTGACAAATAAAAAATATCTATTTTTGCAATTATTTAACATAAGATTTAATGAAATTTATTTTATAAATTATCGCAATAAAGTGTTAATTCGTTAATGATGTTAAATTTTTGTCAACATTTTATTGTTAATTTTTGATTTTTAGTGTATTATAAATTGTAAAATTTATAAATGTTTTATGAAAGAGGTGTTAAAGATATTGAAAATTTATATTACTGTAAATGGAATACTTGAAAATGTTTCGGATTTTAAACGCAGTGGTTGGGTAAATATGATAAATCCGACTTATGAAGAAAGTGAACAGGTTTCAGAATATTTTAATATTGATATTCAAGATTTAAGAGCTGCTTTAGATAATGAAGAAACATCACGAGTATATATTGAAGATACTTATACTTTAATACTTTTTGACATACCTTCTGTGGAAATACGACATCAACAAATAGCTTATACGACAATTCCGCTTGGTATTATTGTGACAGATAATACTTTTATTACTATATGCAGTGAAGATACACCTATTTTAAAACCTTTTTCTGAAGGAAAAGTTAAAGATTTTAATACTAAAAAACAAATGAAATCTATATATCAAATTTTAATTCGTGCGTGTACATTTTATCAGTCTTATTTAAGAGTTATTGATAAAAAGCGAATAGAAATCGAAGAAAGCATTGGAAAAAACACGAAAGATATTGATTTGATAAATTTGCATGAGTTGGAATCAAATCTTGTTTATTTTGATACCTCTTTAAGAGCTAATAAAATGGTAATTGAACGTCTTTCACGTCATACCCAAATTAAAAAATATCCTGAAGACCAAGATTTACTTGATGATTTGGTAATAGAAAATCAGCAGGCAATAGAAATGTCACAGATATATCACGATATTATACGAGGTACAAAAGATTTAATTTCTTCTATAATGGATAATCGTCTTAATAATGTGATGAAGTATCTTGCGTCAATTACAATTGTAATGTCTGTGCCTGCTATTATTTCAGGATTGTATGGAATGAATGTAAATCCTGAAGGAATGCCTTTATCGGATAATATATATGGTTTTGGAATTATATGTGTAATAATTTTCATTATATGTATAATTACAATTATTATATTAAAGTTAAGAAAAATGTTATAAAAAATTAACCACTGTAAAAATGTAAACTACAGTGGTATTTTATATCTTTCATTCTTCTATTGAACTTTTATTTGAAAAATGGTATACTTAGTTAGTTATAACTAACTTATCACAATTGATAGACCATTACATATAATAAAAGAAAATCATTAGAAAGGATGATAGAAAATGAATGACATAATGATAGCTTTTCTACTTTCTCTTTTTGCAGGATTAAGTACAGGTATTGGAAGTTTTATAGCTTTTTTTGCTAAAAAAACAAATAAAAAATTTTTATCAATTTCATTAGGATTTTCGGCTGGAGTTATGATTTATGTATCCTTAATTGAAATATTTCAAAAGGCTAAATTATCTCTGATAGAAGAGCTTGGAGAAAAAAATGGTGCTTGGATTACAGTTTTGGCTTTTTTTGGAGGAATATTTGTGATTGCACTGATTGATAAATTAATTCCAGAAGAAGAAAATCCACATGAATTAAAAGATGTTTCAGATAATAATGACAACTCTAAAAGTTTATTGAGAATGGGAATATTTACTGCTTTGGCAATTGCTATTCATAATTTCCCTGAAGGTCTTGCAACATTTGTTTCAGCTCTTCAATCTCCTGAAATTGCAATACCTATTGTATTTGCAATTGCAATCCATAATATTCCTGAAGGAATTGCAGTATCTGTTCCGATATATCATGCCACAGGTTCAAAGAAAAAAGCATTTTGGTATTCTTTTTTGTCAGGTCTGGCTGAACCAGTGGGAGCTTTGATAGGGTGGCTTATTTTAATGCCTATTATGAATAATATTATATATGGCATTATTTTTGCAGGAGTTGCAGGAATTATGGTATTTATTTCAATAGATGAGCTTCTTCCGGCTGCCAGAGAATACGGAGAACATCATATTTCTGTATATGGCTTGATTGCAGGAATGGCAGTAATGGCAATAAGTTTGTTGTTGTTTATCTAATTTATTATTTTCTCTAAAAATAAAAATCCCTAATTGGATTTATATTGCTGATTGTCCAATTTGGGATTTTTTGTTTTAATGTTGAAACTAAAGTCAATAATATTCACAACTAATGTAATTTAGAGTATAATAATTTTGAGGTTATTTTTTGCAATAAAAAGAGGTGAGTTTATGACTAATTTATTCGATTATTTGAAATGGCGAGGAGATTTAACTTTAAAACAGTCTAAATTTAATGAAGTGGATAGTCTTATTTTGTGTGAACTTTCATATATAAATTTTGAAAATATAGTTTCTCCAAGACTGAGTAAAACAATTACGATTGCTGAAGCAGGAAAGAAATTTAAACATATGGATAAAAGTGATGAAAGATTTATTACAGGTTTTCTAATTCCCAATCAGATTATAGAGTTGCTAGAAGTAATAAGTGAAAGTCCACGATTTAAAGATATGCTTTTATGCGGTTATGTAAATAGAGTTGATTTAGAAGAAGAAAAACAATTTTCAGCAATTACCATAAGATTAGATGAACAGAATATATTTGTTGCTTATAGAGGAACTGATGATACTTTGATAGGTTGGAAAGAAGATTTTAATATGGCATTTGCAACACCAGTACCGGCACAACTTGAAGCTGTAAATTATTTGCAATTTGTTGGCAAAAATACAGAACGCAATTTGATTATCGGTGGACATTCAAAAGGTGGAAATCTTTCAGTATATGCGTCAGCCTATGTAGAAAAAAATATACAAGACAGGATAATTAATGTTTATAATTTTGACGGACCGGGATTTAATGAAGATATTATTTTGAGTGAGGGTTTTAAAAGTATCCGAGATAGAGTTTTTACTATTGTACCTCAATCATCTATTATAGGTATGCTTTTGGAACATGAAGAAGAATATATTGTAATAAATAGTGAGCAGATAGGTATTTTTCAGCATGACCCATTTTCATGGGAAGTCATTGGAAAGAATTTAGTATATATCAATGAAGTAGATAAATATAGCAAATTTGTAGATAAAACTTTGAAAGACTGGATTTCTTCTATGGACGAACAACAAAAAGAACTATTTATAGATACTTTGTACGAGCTTTTAGAAGCAACCCAATCAAAAACACTGACCGACCTTTCAAATAATACTTTGCATAAAATGGGAATAATATTTAAAAATTTCAAACATATAGATGAACAGAATAAAAAAGCTATGTTTAAAACTTTTCAGCTTTTGCTTAAATCCATAAAAGAAAATTTAGGATTTGCAAAAAGAAAAGAATTAAGCAAAGCTTAGTAAAAAATTATTCTTTTAACATTATAATTCCCGCCATTGCTCCTCTTTTGCCTTGCGTTGCCCTATGAGAAAAGAATGTATTAGAATTACATTTTGTACACATATTGGCAATGGTTATATTTTTTTCGGGAATGCCAAGATTTAAAAACATCTTTTTGATGATAGCCTGCAAATTTATATAATATTTGGGGGATTTTGAGATAACCCAATTTTCTGGCAGACAGTCCATTTGTAAAAATTCAGTATATACTTCTTTTTCTACTTCAAAACAATTTTGGCAAATAGACGGTCCTATTCCTATAAGAATGTTTTCCTTATTGCAATCATAATCAGAGAGCATTAATTTTATCATTTCACCACCTATTTTTTGAACAGTGCCACGCCAGCCCGAATGAGCAATACCAATTACTTTTTTAATCGGCTCAAGAAAAAATATAGGTACACAATCGGCAAAAGTAGCTGTAATGGGAATATTGGGTTCATTCGTTATAAGTCCATCTATATCTTTATAATCACATTCTTTTATAAAACCTTTGCCTTTATCGGCAGAGGTTACTTTTTTTATATTTTTACCATGTGTTAAAGCAGAGCAAACTACGTTATTGACGGGCATATTTAAAGCATTACATAAAATTTCATAATTTTCATATATATTTTCTTGTTTATCATCTTTAAGTATAAAATTTAAGGTAGAATAAATACCGCTGCTTACTCCTCCCCAACGACTTGGAAAAGCATGACTTATAAAATCATATTTATCAAATGATGGAAATGTAAAATAAATAAGTTCATCTTTTTGATGATATTTTAAATTGGTGTTTTTCATATAAACCTCCTAAAATGTATAATTTTGAAAATTAATATATTAAAAATTTTATTGAAAAGTTTTTTATCTATTTAATTTTAATAGTACCAATATTGGTCTATATTTTCAAGGTTGATTTTTTTGTAAAATTAAGCTAGACTATGTACATAATTTTATTTGGGAGGAATGAAAATGGTAAAACATATCATACTTTGGGATTTAAAGGAAGAATTATCGTCAGATGAAAAAAATATAGCTGCTAAAAATATAAAGACAGCTTTAGAAAATCTTAAGGGAAAAATAGATGGTCTTTTAGACATTAAGGTCAACATTAATCCACTTACATCAAGTAATGCAGAAGTAATGCTTGATAGCACTTTTGAGAATGAAGAAGCCTTAAAAGCTTATCAGATACATCCTGAACATGTAAAAGCGGCAACAGAAGTAGTGCGTCCTGTAACCTGTAATAGAAAATGTATGGATTATGAAATTTAATACATAATTGTAAAAAAGCTCTAATGATTTTAACGGTTAAAAATCATTAGAGTTTTATATATTTATCTAAAATTTATTTCAAGCCACTTTTTACATAATTCAATCCAACTTTCTACACCTTCCTGTACTTTGTCAGTTTCTTCTGTTGCCAAAGAAAGTCCATGTGAACCGGCAGGATAGATGTGAAGTTCAAAAGGATTATTTTTTTCTCTCAATGCTTTAGCCAAAAGCAGACTATTTTCTACGGGTACAGTCTTGTCTTCAAAGGTATGCCAAATGAATACAGGAGGCATATTTTCACGAATTTGTTTTTCAATAGACATTTCATCTCTAAATGCCTGTGGAGCATCTTCTCCCAAAAGCTTTTCAAAAGAACCTTTGTGAGCAAATTCTCCCTCTGTTATAACTGGATATGAAAGAATTAAAGCATTCGGTCTTGTAAGTTCGGTATTTATACCTTCTTGAGCATTTAAATAGGGTTTGTCCCAATGAACCCCAAGACTTCCTACAAGATGAGCCCCTGCTGAAAAACCGCATACAGCTATTTTATCAGGATTAATATTCCAATCTTCAGCATTTTGGCGAATAATACACATACTTCTTGCTAAATCCATCAGTGGTTGTGGATGGCGGCGAGGAGAAACACTGTAATATAATACAAATGAATGATATCCCATAGCGTTAAATTTTATTGCGATAGCTTCAGCTTCTCTGGCTGAAGTATGAGTGTAGCCACCACCTGGACAAACAAGTACCGCTGGTCTTTGTTTATTACCTTTAAGTATATAGGTGTCTAATTTTACTATAAATCCATCATTTTTATACGTATAATCAATATTTTCCCAAATATCTATTGTGTTTGATATCATTGTAATCAATCCTTTCTTTATTCATAATTGAAATTATATAAAATTTAACTATTTAGTTAAAAAATTTTATTTTTTCCATTGCCTTTTTATGACCTTTAAGATCAGCTAAATTGTACCATTGTTCTGCACGCACCATATCACGTTCTGTACCATAGCCTTTTTCGTAAATTACTCCCAAGTTATACTGTGCATCGGTATAATCCTGCAAAGCAGCTTTTAAAAACCAATTTATAGATTCTTTTTGATTTTGCGGTGTTCCTTTTCCTAAAAAATAAAAAGTTCCTATTTTAAATTGAGCAAAAGCATTATTATCATTTGCTAAAATATTATATAGTTTAAAAGCAATCTGTTCATTTTTTTTCATACCAACACCTTTTTCAGCCATTTCGGCAACAGCAGCAATAGATGGTATATGTTTTTGTTCAGCAGCTTTCATATACCAGTCTAGGGCAATAACATAATCTTTTTCAACACCAAACCCATTATAATAAAAATATCCAAGTTTGTGTTGGGCAGGAGGAAATCCTGATTTTGCAGCACCCATATAGAATTGAAAAGCTTGATTATAGCTTTGCTCAACAGTATCACCATTTTCATACTGCATTCCCTTTAGATATTCCATAACAACAATATTATCTTCAACTTGTTTTATGTCAAGCTCGGTATTGGCATTTACTGTCTGTTTTTGATTTTTATTCCAAAACATTTTAAATCACCTCAAATTTTAAAATGATAATAATGTATACCTTTAATATGATAACTTATTAAAATAGTGCGAATAATATAAAAATATTTCTACTTTTTTGTTGACTAATTTTAAAAGTTATTGTATAATAAGAATGTAAAATTTCCCCTCCCTTATAGTAAAGACTGATTCCCCTAATCAGTCTTTTTTGTTTGAATATATCTTAATATTGTTATAATGTCTTATTAATATTAAAAATCTATTTTTTCACTACTAAGATAATATCTGTATTTCCATCATAGATTTTAGGCGGTATAAAAGTACAATCTAAGCCATCTATTTTTCCAATGTAATTATAAATTTTACTTGAAGAACTAAAATATATAAATCTGCATTTTTATATTTAGATAAATTGATGGTGAAACTTTTTACAAAATAGTTAGGTTAAAAATTATAATTGTTTTTGAAATATGAATTAAATTAATTGTATAAAAAATCACTTAACAAAGAACACAGATGAGTTAACTGCTTTGTTAAGTGATTTTAACCAAATTAAGCCAATCCTATGTGCTTCAATTGAGAATATCCGCTTGACTTATCTGACAGTAACAAGTATAGGATAGAGAACGCTATAACAAGCTACATCGGTATCCTCTGATGTTTGGAAATGATATCTGCATTCTACCCATAATATTTGTTCTCCAGTTTTAGGAATGTAATCTACATAACCTTCTTGAGGATAGTCAGGTGAAATATATGTAAGTTTAAATTCATCTCTTATAACATCTTTACTTATATCAGGATAAGGTTCAGAGTCACCATTATAAAATAATAATGTCAGATTGTCTTTAAGCTGAGTTCTGTTTAAATCATTTATATAAGGGTCTTCAGCATCGAGTGAGGAGTATATATATACTTCTAGTTTGTTATTTAAGTTTTGATTAAAAGCATCTGAAGAATACAAATCCTGATTTAATACAGAGTAGTGCAGGACATTTGTACCTCTTGAAATAGTACCTCTGGTAGGAACGACAAAATAAAAATCAGAACCTTCTGGGTATTCTGTAAAACGAGGTACATGAAAAATACGAGTTTCATCTACATCAACTCCAAGTCGGTCAGCTATTTTTTTACGATATTCTTTGGCATCATCTTCTGACATTGTTACAGTTGAATCATATGAGCCTTCAAATGTAGTAATGGCTTCGTTACTTAAAAGCTTGCCTGAATTTAAAGTAGTACTGAAGTTATCAAGTTCTAAAGTTAAATAACTTACTTTTTTTTCTGTGCTTTGTTCTGAGGAAGACAAAGCATTACAACCGCTAAAATTAAACATTAAAACAGCCATGAGCAATAAAACAGCAAATTTTTTCATAAAACCCCTCCTAAATTTTTTAAATAATTAAATTAAAATCTCTTTAACAGGTTTAGAAAATTTTGTAAATTTAAATATTTAAGTAAAATCATTTATAATAATCAACTAAATTTTATACAAATTTTTGAAATTTTAACAAAAATTATTTGTTTAAACTCTTAATTACAACAAACTTTATAATTTATATCGGCATTTTTTAGAATTTTCTTAATAGAAAGTACAAATATAATAAGTTTAACAATACTAAAGATATTTGAAATTAGGAAGAAAAGGTATTAAAATTAAAAATATTCAAAAAAAGTAAAAGGATAATTAAGGACAAAGAATATTTTTTATGTAAATGTTTTCATTAGCTTAAGCATTGATGTAAATTTTAGATTTTAAAACCTCTAAACTAAGGAAAGTTTAGAGGTTTAGTAATTAGTATTAAATTATTTATTGAGTGCAGGAAGTACATATTCCCATTCCATATCAC
Organism: uncultured Eubacteriales bacterium; assembly: GCA_964592005.1. Lineage (GTDB taxonomy): Bacteria > Bacillota > Clostridia > Lachnospirales > CAZQDT01 > CAZQDT01. The sequence continues at coordinate 3,248 of CAZQDT010000006.1, read as the reverse complement.
TTGCTAAATAAAATTTGGTATAACCCGGCTGATTGTAGCAGTTATTTTGCCAAGCTACGGAAGTTCTGTACTGTGTATCATGAAGTAAAGTAAATAGTTTATGCTCTGTAATATCTGTATTTATGAAAATACGAATTGCACTGTCATCCTCTTTACGTAAAATTATTTCTTCTCTCCAATCACCAAAAATATCAGCTATCAGGCAAGGATTTCCTTTTGTCCCATTATTTGTAGTACAACCATCAGGTACAAGCATTACACCATGGGTATTGTCATTTATAATTCCTTTGTGTTTTCCAAAAATATCTACGCCATCTATGACCTGAGTTGATAAATCGGCTGCCCAGCGGATACATTGATTTGTACTGAGCATTTTGTCAGGTAAAACTTCTCCTGTGGCAGAACGTACACAAGTTACCCATGTTTGAAGTCCCCTTACATTAGGATTTATATCACCTATCATACAACGTCCTAAATCTTTTTCGGCATATTCGCCATAAATAACTTCACCTGTTTCAGCATCTCTTAAAGCATAGCCATAAGGGGCAGATTTAGCACCTTCAAATACATTGAAAATTTCAAGTCCCGGTTTATCAGGGTCTATCTGTGCTACATGCATAGCATCACCATGTCCGAATTTTGCATAAGTTTTTCCATCTGGAAGATAACCATAGCTACTGTAAAGAATACTTCCATCATGGTCAATCACTGCTGCACCATAAATAATTTCTTGACAACCATCACCATCAACATCGGCAGTAGAAAGACTGTGGTTTCCTTGTCCTACAAGTTTTCCAAATTTTGGGTCTGTACCAATTCCTTTATCATGAGGATTAGCTTTAAATGGATTGCTCATAGGAACAAAACCAGTGTCAATACTCCAATATTCTTTGAATTTTCTGTCAAAGAAACTATATGCTACAATAGTTGCCCTTGTATAGTAACCACGACACATTATAAGATAAGGTCTTTCACCATCTAAGTAAGCAACACCTGATAAAAATCTATCTACTCTATTGCAAGGTTCAACTCTGCCAAGTGCATAGTCACCCCACATAAGTCCATCATCGACACGTCCATATTTGAAACGTATAGTTTCGAGTTCTTCACCCTCACCACTGAACATTGTAAGATATTCTGGACCAGTAAAAATAAAACCTTCAAAATCTCTTAAATTATTTTTCGGACTTTTCGATGGTGCAAATACATCTATATAAAAGTCTGCTAAGGCACTTGCATCTTCTTTATTTAAAGGATAACTATATTTAGGTTCGATTTCAAAACATTCTTCTAAAGTCTTAGGCCAGTTTCCGTTTACTACTTCACTGTGATTTTGCCAGTTCATAAATAAGTTGACCAAATTGTCGTAATAATCTTTGGCACTATTGCGGTAATCATCTGTATGAGAATAACCAGCTTCAATGTCTTCTTTTAACATTGTAATATATTTTTCAGATTTAATTGAACCATCTGTATTATATACAGTCATTTTTGTTCCGGGAGCTGTTTTTAGTGCCATTTCAGCTTTTCCATCACCATCAAAGTCATATACCATAAATTGTGTATAGTGAGCTCCTGACCTTATGTTTAAGCCCATATCAAGTCGCCAAAGCATTGTTCCGTCAAGCTTATAGCAATCAATAAAACAGTTTCCTGTATAACCTTTATGAGAAACATCGTGAGCATTTGAAGGGTCCCATTTTAAAATATATTCAAATTCACCATCGCCATCTACATCTCCGATACTCATATCATTTGCGTGATATGTATATTCCTGACCGGCAGGTGTAATACCATCAGCAGGTTTTTTGACTGGTATATCAATATAATTGCTACCTGATTGCCATGCTTTTACTTCCTTACATTTTTCAAATTCTTTTCCGTCAATAACCGCAGCTACACAGTATAAATCATTCTCTGTACCATCTGTATCAATATAATTTGTGCTGTCTGTGATATTAACCAACAAATTCCCATTTTTATAAATATTAAAGTCTGCACCTGTAAGACCTGTTTTACTATAACCATTTACTTCGTCAATCATAAGTCGCCAACTCAAAAAAATTCCTGTTTTGGTTTTCACTGCCACAAGTCCTCTTGAAAGTTTTTCAAGCTGTTCATTAAATTTCTTCTTTACCGAAGAATGAATAACCGCAGTAGTTTCTGTTTCTTTTTCATCAATAATTGCACTTATTTTAAAATAATGAGGTACATGAGTTGCTTTTTTAAAAGTAAATTCTGTGTCTGAAGTTTCAGCTACACATTTGTATTTCATAGTCGGAGTATCTTTGTCTGACCAGTAAATTTTATATTTTTGTGCATTTTCATCTTTGTCCCAAGCTAGTACAACATAATTGTCAGCAAGTTCTTTTATTCTGAAATTTGTTACCATAAAAATTCCCCCTTAAGAATATAAAATATAAATGTTTTTACCATATTTTAAATTTGATTATATTGTATATGGAAAAAATTATTTTTGCAATATATATTCTTATAAATTTTGTTAAAAATATGACAGTAAAAATTACAATGCGATAAATGTTAAAAATATGTAAAATTGTAAAAAAAACTAATCTATTTGTCATAATGTATAAATATTTGAATTTAAAATAGGATTTTATTTATTAAATATGTAGCCTTTAAAAGTAGAATTTGTTTAAAATGTACATTTTTAAGATTTAAAATTGATAGTAAATCTATTTAAATAAGTTTGATTAATATGCTCAAAAATTATATAATCTAAAAATAAAGATATAAGGGAGTTATTTCAAGTATAGATACGTGTGTTTTTATAATAAAAATATTTTATATTTACAGTTTTTATGCTCTATATTAACGTTATATGATAAGTTAATTAAGATATAATTAAAAATATAGGAAGGAGAAATATACTTAAATATATTTGAAAATCTGTTTTTTAAGCTTTAAAAACAAAAACGATTTTCATATGTTTAAAAGATATGTACATAAATGTGAATACAGAAGATGAAAAGTTATTTAATAAAATATATGTTGCTAATTCAAAGAAAGTATATATGAAAATTCTGCAGCTTGTTAAAAGTGAGGCGGTAGCAGAAGACCTTATGCAGGAAGTATTTGGTTTGCTTTTGAGAAATTTTGAAAAATTTAAAGAGTATACGAGTTTGCAGGGTTGGCTATTAAAAGCAGCAAGTTTTTATGCTTATAATTATCATAAAATTACAAAAAGAAGAGGAGAAGTAACACTATCGGAAGAATTGGAAGACTTG
>CAZQDT010000005.1:0-35974 GCA_964592005.1 uncultured Eubacteriales bacterium | reverse complement strand
CATAACCGGACGGTCCCGGGTTCGAGTCCCTGAGGGTCCACTAAAAAAGCATTTCAGAAATTATACTGAAATGCTTTTTTCATGTTATTGTTTTGTATTATTCATTTCTTGTAGAATAGTCTGCATTTTAAGTTCATCATTTACTTTTTTACTATATGATGCCATTCCCTCTTCTATTGAAGTTTCACCTAGAATCATTTTTGAAAAAGCTGTACTTCTTGCTTCAATTATATCTGCATTCATTTTTATATAAGTGTTAGTAAGAACAGGTAAAGTAGCTTGTACAGTTTTACTGTTGAATTTGGAAAGAGAGTCTTCAAGCAATTCTGGAGGAGTAAAAAGGTTTTCTTTAAATGGAACTATTTCAAGGTATGGATTTAAAAGTACCTTGGAATATTCAGTACTTGGGTCAGAAAGAGTTCCACGCCATTGACCTTTTCCATCTACAATATCATAGGTTAATCCTTCTACTCCATAGGTAAATAAATTTTGTCCTTCTCCTGAATCGTGTATAAATTCTATGAAATATTGAAATACGGCATCTACATTTTCACAAGCTGCTGTGATACAGTGTGCAGCTGGTACACGATTTATATATGTTACTTCAGTTAAAGCAGGAATGCTGACAATTTCAGCTGCTGAATTTACTTTTTTGGCTTTATTATTTAAGGTTACATTCCATTGACCTGCCCAGTAACTCATACAACCAACTTCACCTGTCTGGAATTTTTCACGTGCAGTAGAAGTTTTGTTGGTAATTATATCTTGGTCAATTAATCCTTCTTGATAAGCAGAACGAATTCGTTCTATTGCTGCTTTCATTTCTGGTTCTTGGAAACCATCTACCCACACCCCATTTTTTTGTGTAAAATTAGGAACTGCATCTTGCATAAAATCAAGCAAATATCTGTAATTATCTGTAAGGTTGTCAAGACCTGCGGCAGTAAATCCTTTTGTATCGTTTTTTCCATTTTTGTCAGGGTCATTAAATGTAAATGCACGTAACATATCTATAAATTCATTGTAATTTGTAGGAGTATTCATATTTAAGTTGTTGAGCCAATCTTGTCTTACCATAGTGACAGAACCATTTCCCGTATCAGATGGAAATCCATATAATTTTCCATCAACTCGCATACCATCTACTATTTTTTGATTGGCAGTCATCAATACAGGGGAGTTTTCTACTAAATTTGTAATATCAGCTAAAGCTCCTTGTGTTGCATAAGTAAGGAAAGATGTATTATCGCTTGGAGCTAATTCTATTATATCTGGTAAATCACCTGAGGCAAAAGAAAGATTTACTTTTTCATAATATTGATTATGAGGTGGTTGATTTATTACAAGATTTATTCCTGTGAGCTCTTTATATTTATCTAAAATCTGTTGTCTTCCATCTTCTTCACTTACTGAAAAAATGTCAAGAGTAGCAGTTATTTGCTTTGGTTTAATAAGTTGACCATTTTCATCAGTAGCATGATTATTTTCAGGAGTGGTTGCTTTAGGACTGCAACCGGTTGTTATGAACATTAAAGAAGCTAATAGTAAAGAGTTCAAATGTTTTTTGTTAGACATATTTTTTCTCCTTTCAAAATTGAAGTAACTATATTTATATTTCCCAGTAAATTTCTATAAATGCTGGTATATTTTACAAATTAGAACAAAGAAATTTATAGGTTTATTTGGCTTAAATATCGACTTTTAAGAATAAAAATTTTTTGCACTAAAAACAAAATATAAAATAGCCAAATGATATATATAGTGTAAAATATAAAATTTTACACATTTGTGTTTTTGAATTTTTATAACACTAAGTTTCGTTGTTAAGAAATAGTTAAATTCTTTGAATTTATATAATATAATGTGATTTAATTCAATGTGAAAACTTTTGCGAATAGAGCAAAAGTTTTTTAAAAAATAAGATTGTTGTATAACCTAGAAATTTTTGATATACTATTAATAATAAAATTTTTAACAAAGGGTGTGACGAGTTGGAAATATCCAATGTCGAGGCAGGAGAAAAAATGCTTTGGGAACATAAAAATTTTTTTGAAACTCAAATTACTAAAAATATAGATTTTCGTATAATGCAGCTTAAAAAACTTAAAGCTGCAATTAATAGATATGAAACGGATATTTTAGAAGCTTTGCAAAAAGATTTAGGCAAAAAAGAAATGGAAAGTTTTACCACTGAAATAATGTTTACTTTTATGAGTATAACAGAAGCTGTTAAAAAGCTGAAACAATGGGCAAAACCTCAAAAGGTTAGTACGCCTTTTTATTTGATTTCATCAAAAAGTTATAAGTTATATGAACCTTATGGTACAGTACTTATTTTAGGACCTTTTAATTATCCTTTTCAGCTTGTTATAGAACCTCTTATAGGAGCAATAGCAGCGGGAAACTGTGCGGTTATAAAACCGTCTGAACTTACACCGAATGTTTCGGCTGTAATTAATAAAATTATAAGTAAAGCATTTGATAAAGAATATGTAAGATGTATAGAAGGAGATGCTTCAACTTCAGCTATGCTTACAAGTTTAAAATTTGATTATATATTTTTTACAGGAAGTGAAAATGTAGGCAGAAAAGTTTTGAAAGCAGCAGCAGAAAATCTTGTTCCAGTTACGCTTGAATTAGGTGGGAAAAGTCCTGTTATTGTAACAGATAGTGCTGATTTAAAAATTTCGGCACAGAGAATTATATGGGGTAAGCTTATGAATTGTGGTCAAACTTGTATAGCACCTGATTATATTTTAGTAGACAAAAAAGTAAAATTACAACTGATTGAACAGTTAAAATTGGTAATAAAACAATTTTATGGAGAAAATATACAAAACAACAAAGATTTGTCACATATTGTAAATAAAAGGCATTTTGAAAGACTTGCAGCTATTTTGAAAAAAGATAAAGAGTATATAATATTTGGCGGTAAAAGTGATGAGGAAAAATTATTTATTGAACCAACTATTATGGAAATATCAGATTTGAATGTGGCTTGTATGCAGGAAGAAATTTTTGGTCCAATTTTGCCGATTTTGGAATATGAAAATATTAATCAAGCAATATCTATTATAAAGAAGAAATCCAAGCCTTTGGCTCTTTATATATTTAATAATGATAAAAAATTAAATGTTCAACTTTTAAAAGAGATTTCATCGGGCGGTGTCTGTATTAATGATACTATAAGCCATATAGTAAATAAAAATTTGCCATTTGGCGGAGTTGGAGCATCAGGTATGGGTTCATATCATGGAAAAGATAGTTTTATTACCTTTTCGCACTGTAAAAGTGTTTTAAAGAAAAGTACAAAATTAAATACTATGGGATTATTATTTCCTCCATATAAGGAAAAAAATTTAAAATTATTAAGAAAAATAATGAAATAAGAAAGGGGATATTTATGTTATATCCAAACAAAGAACAAGAATTGAGTAAAGATTTATTTCAAAATCCAACTTCTGAATACAGAGGAACGCCTTTTTGGGCATGGAATTGTGAGATGAATGAAGAAAATATTGATTATAGTATTGAAGCCTTGGAAGCTATGGGGATGGGTGGAGGACATATTCATTGTCGTACTGGAATGGCTGTGGAATATATGAGTGACAGATTTTTGGAGCTTGTAGAATATGCCAATAAAAAATTTACAGATAAAAATATGCTTACTTGGCTTTATGACGAAGATAGATGGCCATCTGGATATGGCGGAGGTTTTGTAACTAAAAATCATGAGTTTAGAAATCGTTTTCTGGTATTTACTCCAACTAATTTAGATGGAAAAGATATAACAGGTGGACTTTGTAAAAGTACAGCAGCAGCTATAAGAAGTAACGACCGCAGACTTTTGGCAAGCTATGCAATTAAACTTGAAAATGGCTATTTAGCAGATTACAAAAGAATTGAAAAGAATACAGAAATCCCGAATGGTTATGAACAGTGGTTTGCATATATTGAAGTCGGTGGAGATAACCCATGGTTTAATAATCAGGCTTATGTAAATACTTTAGATAAAAATGCGATTAAAAAATTTATAGAAGTTACTCATGAAAAGTATTATAAAAAATTTGGCAATCAATTTGGAAAAAATATACCTGCAATATTTACAGATGAACCGCAATTTACGCATAAAGGGAAATTAGGATTTGCAGAAGATAAAACGGATATTATAATTCCTTTTACAGATGATTTTGAACAGAGTTTTGTGGAAGAATATGGTACAAGCATACTCGATGAACTTCCTGAACTATTTTGGGAGCTTGGTGAGGACAAATATTCTTTAGCACGTTATCGTTATCATGACCATTTATGTGAGAGGTTTGCACAAGGATTTGCTGATACTTTAGGTGAATGGTGTAAAGAACATAGTATTTTACTTACTGGTCATATGATGGCAGAGCAGACTTTATTTTCGCAGACAAGTGCATTAGGTGAGGCAATGCGTTCTTATCGTTCATTTACACTTCCGGGAATAGATATTCTTTCAGATAAGAGAGAATTTTCTACTGCAAAGCAAGCCGCAAGTGCTTCACATCAATATGGGAGAGAGGGAGTAACAAGTGAATTATATGGAGTGACTAACTGGGACTTTGATTTTAGAGGTCATAAATTACAGGGGGATTGGCAGGCTGCAATGGGTATTACTGTAAGAGTTCCTCATTTAACTTGGGTTTCAATGGCAGGAGAAGCTAAGCGAGATTACCCAGCTTCCATAGGTTATCAGTCGCCATGGTATAAAGAATATCCATTTGTAGAAAATTATTTTGCAAGAGTAAATACTGTAATGACTAGAGGAAAAGCTGATATAAAAGTAGGAGTTATTCACCCTATTGAATCATTCTGGCTTTATTGGGGTACGGACGAAAAGACAGGTGATATAAGAGAAGAAATGGATAGAAATTTCCAAAATCTTATAAATTGGCTTTTATCAGGGCTTATAGATTTTGATTTTATATCTGAATCACTTTTGCCAAGTTTGAGCGATGTAAAAGAAATAAATGGTAATTCATTAAAAGTTGGTGCAATGAATTATGATGTAATAGTAGTTCCTAATTGCCTTACAATAAGAAAAACTACCCTTGAAAGACTTGAAAAATTTGTGCAGAAGGGTGGAAAAGTAATATTTACTGGAACTGTACCAAAGCTTGTAGATGCAGTAGTTTCAAACAAACAAGGCAATCTTATACAAAATAGTATAGTTATACCATTTAATAAGAGTGAACTTTTGAAAACATTAGAAGAAAATAGAGTTATAGATATAAAGAATGAAACAGGTGTAAGAACCAGTAATTTGATTTATCAGCTTAGAAGTGATAATGATGATAAATGGTTGTTTGTTGCACATATGAATAAACCATCAAATCCTGATGTGCCGGTGGAACAGAAGCTTACATTATACATAAAAGGCAATTACGAGCCTGTAATATATGATGCAGTGACAGGAAATATAACTGAATGTGACTATGAATATAAAGATAATAACACAATTTTAAAATATACAATGTTTGACCATGACAGTCTTTTGTTGAAACTTGAAAATAATAAAGATGATAAAAAGATAAAAAGTAAAGTACAATCATTAGAAAAATCAGTTAATATATTATTTGATGATGTAAATGAAATTGAACTTAATGAGCCTAATGTTTGTATATTAGATTTAGCAGAATATTGTTTTGATGATGGACAATGGCAGCCAAAAGAAGAAGTGTTAAGAATAGATAATAAATTTAGAAAAGAATTGGGTTATCCACTTCGTATGGAGGCGTTTGCACAGCCTTGGGTAAATGCACAGAAACTTGCTTTTGACCATAAACTTTCTTTAAAATTTACTATTGAAAGTGAAATAGAAATCGCAGGGGCAAAATTGGCTTTAGAAGATGCCGAAAAAGATACTATTTATTTTAATGGAGAAAAAATAGATAATACACCAGATGGCTGGTATACGGACCGTTCGATAAAAACAGTAAAACTTCCAAAAATTTCAAAAGGAAGTAACGAAATTTTGGTAGAAATACCTTATAATTCAAAGGTAAATGTAGAAGCAATGTATCTTTTGGGTGATTTTTCGGTGGAAGTGAAAGGTAGTATAATTAAACTTAAATCTCCTGTAAAAGAGATTGGTTTTGGGGATATAACAAGACAAGGACTTCCTTTCTATGGTGGAAATGTAACGTATATTATGGAGATTGAAACCTCAGAGGGTGAACTTTCTATACAAATTCCACAGTTTAGAAATCCACTTATAAAAGTTACAGTTGATGGAAAGGAAATCGGAGTTATTGCATATTCTCCGTATAATGTTAAAACTTTAGTAAGTGCGGGAAAACATAGAATTGAACTTACAGCTTTTGGTAATAGAGTGAATACTTTTGGGACACTTCACAATTGTGATAAATCTGTTACATGGTTTGGACCTAATGCATGGAGAACAGAAGGTGTAAGATGGTCTTATGAATATCAGCTTAGAGCAACAGGAATACTTATTGCGCCAATTATTGAACTAAAATAAAAAAATAAAAACGGGTGTTTTATTCGCCCGTTTTTTTGATATTAATCTAAATAATCTCCCACAGGACTTTGATTATATTGTTTAATTACTTTTAAAATAATAGAACCATCTTTCTGTTCGATTTCTTCAACTATTTTGTGTTTAGTATTGTTTCTTTCAAGAGATTTTTTGTAAGCTTCTACTTCTTGTTTTAATAATTTCACAGCATAATCATGTGGTGTATAATCTTTGAGCATAAAATGCAAAGTTTGATAGATACAAGCAGATTTAATACGTTTCATATAAATTTCTCCTTTATTTTAAATTATATTGTCAATATATACAATGTTTGATATATTAATGAATAAATTATAGCAAAAATTTAGTGAAATTTCAAAAGTAGTTTTTCACAAAATATATTAGTGGTATTTTGGAAATTATTACAAAGAGTGAGAAAATAAAGCGGAGAATTTTGCAAATCAATAAAAGTTTTTATTGCTAAATTATTATATTTATTTGCATAACATTTTGTTGTACAAAACTATATTGCATAAATAAAAGATTTAGAGTATAATATTGTAAGTATTAAGCTAATTTGATTTTAAAAATGCAGCTGCTCTCGTTTTATAAGAACAAGGGCTTTTGTTTTATAATGAATATATTTGAGAAAGGAGTTTTTAACTTGGATTTTAAAACAGAAATTGCAAGTCTTATAGTGTCACAGTTTGAAAATTCACCTTTGACAAAGGTAGAAGTGGAAGAAATGATAGAAATACCTGCTAATAAAGAAATGGGGGATTATGCTTTCCCTTGTTTTAAATTAGCAAAATCTTTTAGAAAAGCACCTAATATGATAGCAGCAGACATAGTTTCAGGACTTCAGAAGCCAGATTTTATCAGTAAAGTAGAGGCAGTATCTGCATATGTTAATTTCTTTATAGACAAATCGACATATGTTGCGTCTGTAATAAATAAAGTTTTAGAACAGGAAGACTATGGTTATCAGAATGTTGGAGAAGGAAGAAATGTAGTAGTAGATTATTCTTCACCTAATATTGCCAAACCTTTCCATGTGGGGCATTTGCGTTCTACTGCAATAGGACGTGCTATCTGCAACATTTATAAAAAACTTGGCTATAATGTAGTAGGTGTAAATCATCTTGGTGACTGGGGTACACAATTTGGGCGTCTTATAGTTGCATATAAGATGTGGGGAAGTAAGGAAGCTATTGAAAAAGATGGAATACAGGAGCTTATGAGAATTTATGTAAAATTCCATGAAGAGGAAGAAAAAAATCCTGCCCTTGCAGATGAAGCTCGTAACTGGTTTGTAAAGATGCAAGAGGGTGATGATGAGGCTATTTCTCTTTGGAAATGGTTTTATGAAATCAGTATGAAAGAATTTGAGAGGGTTTATAAAAGACTTGATGTTAAATTCGATTCCTATGCAGGAGAGAGTTTTTATAATGATAAAATGGATGCAATTGTAAAAGAATTGAATGATAAAGGACTTCTTCAGGAAAGTCAGGGTGCTAAGATTGTAGATTTAAGTGAATACAATATGCCTCCTTGCTTGATTATTCGTTCAGATGGCGGTACATTATACGCTACACGTGATATAACAGCGGCTATTTATCGTAAAAATACTTATGATTTTGCTAAATGTATCTATTTAACAGCATTAGACCAGAATTTACATTTTGCTCAATGGTTTAAAGTAATTAAGAAAATGGGGTATGATTGGAATAAAGACCTTGTACACGTTCCATTTGGATTGGTAAGCCTTGAAACAGGTAAGCTTTCTACAAGAAAAGGTAATGTAATTTTAATGGAAAATCTTCTTGATGAAGCAGTCGAAAAAACAAAACAGATTATTGAAAGCAAAAATCCTGACCTTGAAAATAAAGATGAAGTAGCTGAACAGGTGGGTATAGGAGCAGTTATTTTCAATGACTTATATAATGGACGTATTAAAGATGTAGTATTTTCATGGGATAAAATGCTTAATTTTGATGGAGAAACAGGTCCATATGTACAGTATACCCACGCAAGAGCTTGTAGTGTATTGAGAAAAGCTAATGTTGAATTAGATTTTAAAAATGTAGATTTTAGCCTTATAACAGATGTAAGTAGTGTTGATACAGTGAAGCTTTTGTCTGCTTTCCCTGATAAAATAAAAGAAGCTGCTGATAAATATGAACCATCTATATTGACGAGATATATAGTGGATTTATCACAAGCGTTTAATAAGTTTTACCATGATAATCCTATTTTGACAGATGATGAGCAGTTAAAAAATGCAAGACTTGTAATAGTTTACTGTGTAAAGACAGTATTGGTATCAGGACTTGCAATGCTTGGAATAAAAGCACCTGAAAAAATGTAATGTTTTTAAATAAAATAATTTTTTAAAAAGTGATGTGGCATAATAAAAAGCTACATCATTTTTTTGCCTTTTCCATTTATATACAAATCGGCAAGTCAATAGGCTTGCATAGAGATTTTTTTATGCAAAATACCTAAAATTATCGAAAACTTTCCTTAATAAATAGCAAAATTCAGCTAGAATATCTTGAAAAAAAGTAGTATTATCAATAATTGTGGGGAGTTGCTTTAATATTGCCATAAATGGAAATGTTTGTTAAAAAATAGGAGGTGATATAGTGAATGCTATAATTGACCAATTAATTGAAATAGAAGAAAAAGCACAAAAAATTACAACTCAGGCTAAGCAGAAGAAACTGGCACTTTCTGAAGAGCTGAAACAAAAGCAGGAAGAAATGGAAAAATCAATACATACAGAGTATCAAATTAAAATTGATAAAGTAAAAGAGCAAGAATTGCTTTATCAGCAACAGGAAATTAGACGTTCCAATGAAAAGAAAGAAATACAGTTGGAACAAATGGAAAAAGATTTTTCAGAAAATCAGAGCAAATGGGAAACTGATTTATTTAACAAGGTTATTGGAGGGTGAGGTAAGTGAGTTTATTTAAGTACAGCGGCTTAGCGGCAAAAGTACACGCAATGGAAGCAAATATGCTTACCTTCGATGACTACAAAACAATGTGTAGTATATCTACAATAAAAGAACTGTCGGATTATTTGGAAAAATGTCCTGCATATTCAAATCAAATTTCTTCTTTATCAGAGGAAGAAATTCATCGTGTACAGATTGAAAGGCAGCTGATGATTTCGATGTACAGGGATTTTACAAAGCTATATAAATTTACATCAGCTAAAGATAGAAATTTTTTAAATATATATATGGTATATTTTGAGGTAGGGGTAATCAAGATACTTTTAAGAATGGAGCTTTCTGGGCAAAAATTATCACATGAGCTTTCAGAATTTAAAGAATTTTTTGATAAGCATTCAAGTATAGATATAAATAAGCTTTTGAAAGCAACCAATAAAGAAGAATTTATAGAAAGTTTTAAGGAAACGGAATACTATAATATAATTTCTATGCTTACAAATACGGATAATGTAACATTGTTTGATATAGAAATGCGTTTAGATATGTATTATTATATGTATATCTGGAAACTTAAAGATAAGTTTTTGGAAGGGTCAGGCAAGGCGTCCATAGAAGAAATTATAGGGACAGAAATAGATTTGTTGAATATCTTGTGGATATATCGTTCAAAACATTTCTATGATGTGGATAACCAAGTACTTCTTGCATATTTATTACCAATAAATTACAGATTGAAAAAATCTCAGCTTAAAAGACTTATAGAAAGTAAAAATGATGAAGAATTTCAGCAAGTGCTTAAAGATACGCTATATGCAAGAGTAATGTCAGAATTTTATGGAGAAGGAGAAAAAGATGCAGAAAAGATTTTATTTGCAACACTTTCTAAACTTCAAAAAAAGGCAGTACGTTCTTATCCGATGTCTTTAGCACCAGTAAAATATTATATGTACCGTAAAAAAACGGAAATATCCAATATAACAAAAATAATTGAAGGAATAAGATATGAGCTTGAACCTAAGGAAATTATGAGTTATCTGAATATTTCTGACAGAAAGGAAGGTAACATAGATTGGTAGAAAAAATGAAATTTGTCAATATAATGGGACGTATTGAAGATATTGACAGAGTAATAATAAAATATATATCAAAATATGATATACAGTTGGAAAATGCAGTGGCAGAATTGAGCAATGAAAAAAATGTTAAACCGCTAAATCAAAATAATGAATATGCGGCAGCATTGAAAGAGGCTCAAAATTTAGTAAATATACTTGGTGAAAGTCCTGAATTTTCTGAAACTGAAATGAGTCCGAAAGATGCAGTAGAATTTATAAATAATATGACAAATTTACTTTCACAGCATGAAGATGAAAAAAAGGAACTTTTGGAGAAAAAATCAAAATTACAAGAAATGCAGGAGCAACTGGAGCCATTTAGAAATTTGAATTTTGAACTTGAAAAACTTTTTAAATTTGAATTTATAAACTATCGTTTTGGAAGAATGCCAAAAGAAAGTTATAAAAAACTTGAATCATATAGTAATGCAACAGATACTTCTTTCTTTGTACAAAGTCATTCAGATTCTGAGTATGTGTGGGGAATTTTCTTTTCTATTAAAGGAAATGATGAAAAATTTGCACTTTTACTCTCTTCTTTGCATTTTGAAAAGAAATTTATATCTGCTGAACTTACAGGTACACCAGCTCAGGCTTATTTCTCTTTAACAGAAAGAATTAATCGCATTGACGAAGAAATAAAAGAAATAGACCGTTCAAGAGCAAAAGAATTAAGCACTTGTAAAGAGCATATATTTGAGGCATATAAAGTAATAGATGATATGAATAATACATTTATAGTGAAAAAGTATGCTGCATATATACATAAATATATGTTTGATGAATTTGTAATTGTTGGTTGGATGACAAAAGAAGATGCACTAAATCTTGAAATTGAAATTAATCAAGATGAAAAAGTAGTTTTCATATCAGAAGATAATCATGAAAGCATAAAGAGTAAAGCACCTACAAAACTTAAAAATCCAAAACTTTTTAAACCATTTGAAATGTTTGTAAAAATGTATGGTGTACCAAGTTATAATGGATTTGACCCAACAATATTTGTAGCTATTAAATATGCTTTTATATTTGGAATTATGTTTGGCTATGTTGGAAAAGGTTTACTTTTGGTAATATGTGGGGCAATTCTTTATAAGAAAAAGAAAATGAATCTTGCAGCAATAATATCGCTTGCTGGAATATTTTCAACACTGTTTGGCTTTGCTTATGGAAGCGTGTTTGGATATGAAGAAGCGATACCAACAATGTGGTTAAAACCAATGGAAGAAACTATGACAGTGCTTATAGTTGCAGTTGCATTTGGAGTATTACTTATAGTAACAGCAATGATTATAAATATTATATGTAAAGCAAAACAAGGAAAGTTTGGAGAAGCCTTGTTTGATACAAATGGTGTGTCAGGACTTGTATTTTATGTAGCAGTAATAGTAGCAGTGCTTTTAATAATGTTTGGAAATGTTGAGATAGGTGCAGGTATACTTGTAATATTTATAGGTATTCCACTTCTTTTGACAGCATTTAAAGAGCCAATTATAAGATTTATGGAGCATAAAAAGAATCTTATACCGGGTTCAAAAGGTGAATATTTTATGGAAACCTTTTTTGAAATGTTTGAGGTATTGTTAAGTTATGTAACAAATACCATATCTTTTGTGCGTGTAGGAGCATTTGCACTTAGCCATGCAGGTATGATGAGTGTTGTACATATGCTTGCAGGAAATGATAATATATTGATTCTTGTACTTGGAAATCTTTTGGTAATGGGACTAGAAGGTCTTGTTGTAGGTATTCAGGTATTAAGACTTGAATATTATGAGATGTTCAGTAGATTTTATGAAGCAGATGGTGTGGAATTTAAACCAAATACACACTAAAATAGGAAAATTTTCAATTAAAAAAAGCCAATAAAATTTGTATTGTATAATTAGGAGGAAAAAATCATGGTAAAGGTTATAACAGTAGCATTAATATTAAGTATAGTAATTCCGTTTGGAGCATATTTCATAGGAGAAAGAGGAATTAAAAGTTTTAAACATTCTATGGCAGTAAATATAATTTCTTTCTTTTCTGTATTAATTTTAGGTACAGTATTTATGTTCAGCGGAAATGTTTTTGCAGCGGAAACTGCCGAAGCAGCAGCTTCAAGTGCTAATGGAATGGGTTACCTTGCAGCAGCTTTAGTTACAGGTATGTCATCAGTAGGTGCAGGTATTGCAGTTTCATCAGCAGCATCAGCAGCATTGGGTGCATTAAGTGAAGACCAGACAATTATGGGTAAGGCACTTATATTTGTTGCTCTTGCCGAAGGTATTGCTCTTTATGGATTGCTTATTTCTTTTACAATTTTAGGAAGATTAGCATAAGGGTGATTTTTATGAAAATGTATCTTATAAGTGATAATATAGACACTCTTACAGGTATGAGGCTTGCAGGCATAGAGGGTATAATTGTGCATGAAGCTAATGAAATAAAACAACAGCTTGACAAAGTCCTTGCAGATAAAGAAATAGGGATATTGCTTATTACAGAAAAACTAAGCAAACTTGTACCAGATTACATAAAAGATATAAAGCTTAACAGAAGTTATCCGGTCATTGTGGATATACCGGACAGACATGGAACAGGGCGTACTCCGGATTTTATAACAAGCTATGTAAAAGATGCAATCGGCTTAAAGCTATAAAGCAGAGGTGATTATTGATGAAAAATGAAGAAGAGAAGCTTAAGGCTTTCTCAGAAATGGC
This sequence comes from uncultured Eubacteriales bacterium, assembly GCA_964592005.1. Lineage (GTDB taxonomy): Bacteria > Bacillota > Clostridia > Lachnospirales > CAZQDT01 > CAZQDT01. The sequence goes on along the minus strand of CAZQDT010000005.1, from coordinate 22,689 downwards.
TTTGCGTGCTGCTATAATGCAAAAGCAGGAAATATTAAACGAAATAAAAGAGCAGGTAAATGAGCTTCAGACAAAGACGAAAGACGAAACTCTTAAAAAAGCAGAACAAAACTTGAAAGAAGAAACAGAAAAAGCAATTCGTCAGAGAAATGAAGCTATTTCTAAAGTAAATCTTGAAAATAAAAAGCTTTTGATAGAAAAAAGAAAAGAACTTATCGGGCAAATGTATGAAAATGTCAGAAAGAAAATTTTAGATTTTACAAAAACATCAGATTATGAAAGTTGGCTTGTTAAAAAGATAACAACAGCTAAAGAACTTTTAAATAGTAATAATATTGTGGTATATATTTCTGAAAAAGATAGTGCTTTTAAAGAAAAGATATCTCAAAAATTGAATGTAAGTATAGAAATAAGTGATGAAATTTCTTTAGGTGGCTGTAAAACTATAAACCCTGAAAAAAGAACTTTAGTAGATGATACTCTTGAAAAGAAATTAGAAGAGGCATTTTCAGAGTTTAAGGGCTTGACAAGTCAAAAAGTGGAGGAATAAAATATGGTTGCTTCAGGTATAATTTACGGTATAAACGGACCGGTTATAAGGGTAAGGGGAAGCAAGGATTTTAAAATGTCTGAAAAGGTGTTTGTTGGTAAAGAAGAACTTATTGGAGAAGTTATTGGAATTGCACCAGAGGAAACGATAGTACAGTGTTATGAAAATACCACAGGTTTAAAACCTAATGAACCTGTTGTTGGCACAGGAAATCCTATTTCAGTTATGCTTGCACCCGGAATAATAGGAAATATATTTGATGGTATAGAACGTCCTTTAAGGACTATGGAAGAAAAATCAGGGGCATTTATTGCAAGAGGGCTTAATGCGGCTTTGGATATGGAAAAGAAATGGTCGGCACATATCACAGCAAATGTCGGGGATAAAGTAAGCTCAGGTACTATTATTGCAGAAGTACCAGAAACGGAATCAATAGTACATATGGTTATGATTCCTTGTGGAATAGAAGGGACAATAACAGAAATTGTTTCAGACGGAGAATATACGATAGGTGAAACTTTAGCAGTTGTGGAGGATAAAAACGGTAAGAAAAAAGAAGTGAATATGATACAATATTGGCCTATAAGAAATGCAAGACCATATGTAAAAAGATATCCTATTGACAGACCTCTTATAACAGGACAAAGAATAATAGATTCTCTTTTTCCTATTGCAAAAGGTGGAACTGCGGCTATTCCGGGAAGTTTTGGAACAGGAAAGACAATGACACAGCATCAGCTTGCTAAATGGTCAGATGCAGATATTATCATTTATATAGGCTGTGGTGAAAGAGGAAATGAGATGACAGAGGTTTTAGAGGACTTTAGCAAACTTGTTGACCCTAAGACAGGAAAATCTCTTATGAATAGAACGGCACTTATAGCAAATACTTCCAATATGCCAGTTGCGGCACGTGAAGCAAGTATTTATACAGGTGTGACACTGGCAGAATATTATCGTGATATGGGTTATCACGTTGCAATTATGGCAGACTCTACATCACGTTGGGCAGAAGCACTACGTGAAATATCAGGACGTTTGGAAGAAATGCCAGCTGAGGAAGGTTTCCCAGCATATCTTTCTTCAAGGCTTTCAGGCTTTTATGAAAGAGCAGGTTTTGTGCAAAATCTTAATGATACAGAGGGTTCTGTTACTATAATTGGTGCGGTTTCTCCACAGGGTGGAGATTTTTCAGAGCCTGTAACACAAAATACAAAGCGTTTTGTAAGATGTTTTTGGGGACTTGACCGTTCATTAGCTTATTCAAGACATTATCCAGCGATTAACTGGACTACCAGTTATAGTGAATATTTAGATGATTTACAAGCTTGGTATGATGACAACTTGGGTAAACAATTTTTTGAATTTAGAAAACAAATTACTTATATTCTCAATGAAGAAAGTTCACTTATGGAAATTGTAAAGCTTATAGGAAGCGATGTTCTTCCAGATAGTCAAAGACTTATTCTTGAAATTGCAAGGGTAATAAGACTTGGATTTTTACAGCAAAATGCTTATCATGCGACAGATACATTTGTTCCACTTGAAAAACAGATGAAGATGATGAAAGTAATTATATATTTGTATGAAAAATCTAAAGAACTTATAGATTTAGGACTTCCTATGTCTGTATTAAGGCAGGAAGATATTTTTGACAAAGTAATTTCAATAAAATATGATGTTAAAAATGAAGAACTTGAAAAACTAGATGATTATATAGATATGATAGATAAATTTTATAAAAATTTATATGAAAAGAATTTTTAGAAAGGAGTGTTTTGTATGTCAGTTGAATATTTAGGATTGAATGAAGTGAATGGTTCGCTTGTTGTTTTAGACGGAGTACAAAATGCTGCTTATGAGGAAATAGTAGAAATTCGTCTTAACAATGGAGAAAAAAAGACTGGAAGAGTTATTGCAATATCAGGTGAAAAAGCGATAATACAGGTTTTTGAGGGAACAAACAATATTTCACTTAATAATACACAGACAAAATTTACGGGACACCCAATGGAACTTGCTTTGTCAGAGGATATGCTTGGACGTGTATTTGATGGTGCAGGCAGACCTATTGATAATCTTGGTGATATAATTCCTGAGCAGATGAGAGATATAAATGGTTCTTCAATGAATCCCGTATCCAGAGAATATCCGCGTAATTTTATACAGACAGGTATTTCTTCAATAGATGGACTGGCAACACTTATCAGAGGTCAAAAACTTCCTATATTTTCAGGAAATGGTATGCCTCATGACCAGCTGGCGGCACAGCTTGTACGTCAGGCTAAATTAAGTGGTGAAGAGGACAACAATTTTGCTATTGTATTTGCAGCAATGGGTGTTAAAAATGACGTGGCTGACTTTTTTAAGCGTACATTTGAAGAAAGTGGAGTTCTTGAAAGAGTTGTAATGTTTTTAAATCTTGCCAATGACCCAGTAGTAGAAAGAATACTTACACCAAAGGCAGCACTTACAGCAGCTGAATATCTTGCATTTGAAAAAGGTTGGCATATTCTTGTAATTCTTACAGATATGACAGCTTATGCTGAGGCACTTAGAGAAATTTCTTCTGCACAGAATGAAATCCCATCAAGAAAGGGTTATCCAGGATATTTATACAGTGATTTAGCGTCATTATATGAAAGAGCAGGAATAATAAGAGGTAAAAAAGGTTCTGTTACACAAATACCTATCCTTTCTATGCCAAATGATGATATTACACACCCAATTCCTGACTTGACAGGCTATATAACAGAGGGTCAGATAGTTCTTGATAGAAATCTGTACCAGCAGGGTATATATCCTCCGGTAAGCGTTTTGCCTTCTCTTTCAAGACTTATGAAAGATGGTATAGGTAAGGGTTATACAAGAGAAGACCATGCGGATGTGGGAAATCAGCTTTTTGCTTCATATTCAAGGGTTCAAGAGGCAAAATCTTTGGCATCTGTTATAGGTGAGGAAGAATTGAGTGACGTGGACAAATTGTATATGAAATTTGGTAAGGCATTTGAAGAAAAGTTTATAAATCAGGGTAAGAATGAAAACAGAGATATTATGTCTACTCTTGAGCTTGGCTGGGAACTTCTTCGTATATTGCCTAAGAGTGAGTTAAATAAAATAGATACAGCAATACTTGATAAATACTATGATGTGGAAAAAGCGGGTGATATCTAATGGATACTACTTCTTTTCCAACTAAAGGTAATTTAATACTTGCTAAAAATACATTAAAAATGTCAAAACAAGGTTACGAGCTTCTTGATAAAAAGAGAAATCTTCTTATAAGGGAACTTATGGAACTTATTGATAAGGCTGAGAAGATACAGTCTGAAATAGATAAGACATTTACAGAGGCTTATACAGCACTTCAAAAAGCAAATATTGAAATGGGTATAAGTGATGTTGAAAAAATAAGCTATGCTGTACCGATAGAAAATGGTGTTTCTGTAAAACTTAGGAGTATTATGGGAGTGGAAATTCCATTGGTTACAATCGAGCAGAGTAATAATAAGCCACCATTTGGACTTTATGGTACTTCTACAAGACTTGATACAGCCTATGTAAAGTTTGCAAAAGTTAAAAAACTTACAGTAGAGCTTTCTCAGATAGAAAATTCAGCTTATCGTCTTGCAGATAATATAAAAAAGACTCAAAAAAGGGCAAATGCTCTTAAAAATATAACAATTCCAAGATATGAAGCTTTAGTTTCCTTTATTCAAAATGCTTTGGAAGAAAAGGAAAGAGAAGAATTTACAAGGCTTAAAGTGATTAAAAAGAGAAAGTAAATGGCTTTAAATTAAGATCTCTGTTAAAAAACACAGTCATAGGCTGTGTTTTTTTGTATGTATGATGGTGTGAAAAAAGTAGTAAAAATGAATTGAGTGTGGTATACTTTGAATAATTAGGTTGATAGAATAAAAAGCATTGTTGTGGTTTGGAGGGATTTAATGAAAATTACTAAAAATACAATATTTATATTTGCAGGAATTATAATGGTTATTGTATTTGCGTTTATATTTATGTTTAGTTCTCAAAGTCAAGTTTTTGAAACTGTCAAGATAGACAAGAGTAATTCTAGATGGCAATTAAGCCTATATGAGCAAACGCAGACATATCAGGTATGGGCAGAAGAAAAATTTCTTAAATCTTTTGAAACTTTAGATGAAGCTCAATATTATGCACTTATGATGGATAATACATATATTATAAATAGGGATACTGAAGAAAGAATAGAAGTAATAATACCATCATATAAAATATATTCAGGTACTCATTTTGTAGACTATGCAGATAGTCTTGAAGAGGCTGTGAAAGAAGCTAAATTACATAAAAATTCTTCAGTTTATCTAAGTAGTACAAATGAAAAAATATGGGGACTATATACCGGTGCAGGTATCGAGCTTGATGTGGATTATATATCACAACTTCCGGAGCTTGTACTTGGCTGTGAGGTGACCAGTCTTGCAATGCTTATGAATTATAGTGGTTATGAAGTTACAAAAATTGAACTTGCTGAAAATATAGAGTATGACAATACACCTTATAAAGTGGAGAATGGGAAAAAATATTTTGGTGACCCCTCAAAAGGTTTTTTAGGAAATATGTATTCTTCAACACAAAAAGGATATGGACCTAATCATGAGCCTATTTACAGGCTGTTATATAAATATGCGGGAGATAAAGCTTTGGACCTTACAGGTTTTGAATTTGATGAATTGTATTATTATTTAGAGCAGAATATTCCTATATGGGTGATAACAAATACTACACTTAAGAGGTTAGATGAAGGTGAATTTTATACTTGGGAAACGCCCGAAGGTAAGACGATAACTGCCACGAATAAAGAGCACTCAGTATTGATTACAGGATATGACAAAGAATATATATATATAAATGACCCGCTTAATAAAGATAATCATAGAGTAACTAAAACTGATTTTATTCAAGCATGGGAACAAATGGGAAAACAGGCAATAGTGTTGTTAAAAAATTACAAATAAATTGTTTGATTATTTTTTATAAATATAATGAAAAATTTGCTCAAACTGCAATTTTTTTATATTGAATTAAAGCAAAATTTATACTATATTTAGAATAAAAAGTATAATATTTTAATATTTATTATTTATAGAAAGGAAGTTGAAAAAATGAGGGAGATTTCTACACAGGATATTATACAGGCAGTAAGTCAGATGTGTATAGAAGCAAACTGTATATTAAATGATGACGTGTATAATGCTATTGAAAAAGCAAGGGAAACCGAACAGTCGCCAATAGGACAGAAGATACTTTCAGACATTGTAAAGAATGCAAATCTTGCTAAAGAAAAAAATATGCCGATATGTCAGGACACAGGAATGGCAATTATTTTTGTTGAAATTGGACAGGAAGTACATATTACAGGAGGGGGATTAACAGCGGCTATAAATGAAGGTGTACGTAAAGGATATCAGGAGGGATATCTCAGAAAATCAGTGGTTTCTGACCCATTAGAAAGGGTAAACACAAAAGATAATACACCAGCTATTATTCATTATGACATAGTAGAGGGGGATAGCTTTAAAATTACAGTAGCTCCAAAAGGTTTTGGAAGTGAAAATATGAGCAGGGTTTATATGTTAAAACCATCAGATGGCATAGAGGGGGTAAAAAAAGCGATTTTACAGACTGTTGATGAAGCAGGCTCAAATCCTTGTCCTCCTATGGTAGTAGGTGTAGGCATTGGAGGAAGTTTTGAAAAGGTTGCATATCTTGCTAAAAAAGCACTTTTAAGACCGATAGGAAGTCATTCGGACAAGCCGCATATTAAAGCTTTGGAAGAAGAACTTTATGAAAAGATAAATAGACTTGGAATAGGTCCACAAGGTTTAGGTGGAACAACAACAGCTGTGGGTATTAATATAGAAACATTTCCTACTCATATAGCAGCACTTCCTTTGGCAATAAATATAAGCTGTCATGTTACAAGGCACGCAGAAAGAAATCTTTAACAGAGAGGAGAATAGACAATGCCAATAGAACTTAAAACACCATTTATACCACAAATAGCTGCAACATTGAAAGCGGGTGATATTGTCAGTCTTACAGGGGTAATTTACACTGGCAGAGATGCAGCACATAAAAGAATGGTTGAAGATATAAAAGCTGGTAAAAAATTGGCTTTTGATCTTGAAAATCAGATAATATATTATGTAGGACCTGCACCGGCAAAGCCTGGTGAAGTAATTGGTTCAGCAGGACCGACTACAAGTTACAGAATGGACGCATATGCACCATTTCTTATGGATAGAGGGCTTATAGGAATGATAGGCAAGGGAAAACGTTCAGAGGAAGTAATAGAAGCCATGAAGAAAAATTGTGGTGTTTATTTTGGAGCAATAGGTGGAGCAGGTGCATTGTTAGCAAGTCATATAAAGAAAGCTGAAATTATAGCTTATGAAGATTTGGGAGCAGAAGCAATACATAGACTTGAAGTAGAAGATTTTCCGCTTACAGTCATAATAGATAAAGATGGGAATAATTTGTATGATACTGAAAAGCCAAAATATAGAACAATTTAAAAAATGAATTTTTAAATAATTATTTTTGAACTGATGGCAAAGTAAAAAAATCACCAATTTAATGACAAAATTTGTCAAAAATAGATAATGATGTATATAAAAATTTGGATGTTAGATTAGAAAAAGATTAAAAAATTAAAATTATTCTTATTTTAACAACTAATGGGTTAATTTGACTAAGTTAATTGGTAAAAATTTAGAGATTTTAATTGTGAAACATATACAAAATATACTACTTAAAGTTGTATGAAATAAATAAAATTATAATTTTTTGCAGTTAGTTTTAGAGATAAAGCAATATTTGCACTTTATTTAGCAAAATATGCAATGTATTAAATTGCGGTTGTTATGTATAATTTAAACAAGGAATTTCGACATATTAATAAAATTAATGTCAATTTTGTCAAGTATGTACAAATTCAAAATTTATAACAAGCAGCAATAAAAAAGTTAGGAGGAATATGTCTTGTTTAAGAAGAAGTTTACCAAACTTACAGCCTGTATTATGGCAGTGCTTCTTGCAGCAACTACGATGAGTTTTGACTCGACTGTAATGGCGGCAACAAGTAGCAGCACAAGCAGCAGTGTTACGGATTTAGCCAAGGTATCACTTAAATCAAGTGTGCCAAAATATTCGGATTATTTAAACACATATCCTGATGCAGGATACACAGGCGAAGAAATTGTAATTCAGGCTTCCAAATACTCTAAAGCAGAAGGAGTAACTAAGGAAAGCAACTACGAAGGAAAAGATGCCGTAGTTACTACTGAAGAAGGTTATGTTGCATGGGATGTTAATGTCAAATCATCAGGTCTTTATGCAATAAATGTTGATTATTATCCTACCGAAGGTTCAGGCGGAAGTATTCAAAAGACCATTACAATAGATGGAGAAATACCTTTTTCAGAATTGTTCGGTGTTGAATTTTACAGAGTTTACGTTGACGAAGACAAAAATCCAAGTGGTGCAGAAGTCAGACCAAATCAGATAGAAGAACCTAGATGGATTAATGAGTACGTTACAGATACATATGGATATTATGGAGATGCAGTATATGTATATCTTGAAAAAGGAAAGCATACTTTAGCATTTACTTCATTAAGAGAGCCTATGGCTATTTCTGAAATAAAACTTATTTCTAAGGATTTATCACCTAGACCTTATGAAGAAGTTTACAATGAGAAAAAAACAAGTGGTGCAACAGAAGTTTCTGGAACACTTGAAAATGGTATGATTATAGTTCAGGCAGAAAATGCTAAAGAAAAAAGTGATACTACACTTTTTACATCTAATGACACTACATCTACAAAACTTCAACCATTCGATTACGATACAAGACTTATGAACGTAATCGGAGGAGCACAGTGGAAATATTCAAATCAGTGGATAAGCTGGGATATTACAGTTCCTAAGAGTGGTTTTTATAACATAGGTGTAAGGGTAAAACAAAATTTTGCTCGTGACGTTGAAAGTAACAGAACACTTTATATTGATGGTGAGATACCTTTTGAAGAAGCAAGCAATTTACATTTTGCTTATGATGATAAGTGGTATACACAGATATTTGGAGGAGATACTCCTTATGCTTTTTATCTTGAAGAGGGTACACATGAAATTAAACTTCAAGTAACAGCGGGTGATTTAAATGAAGTTTTGGTAGAAGCAGATGATATATTGGTAAATTTGAATGCAATAAACCTTGACTTGATTGAACTTATGAGTATAACACCTGATACAGACAGAGATTATAAGATTGATGAATATATGCCAGAAACACTTGAAGAACTTGCAGATATTGCTGAGAGATTACAGAATATATACGATAATATGCTTTCAAGAACAGGTGGTAGAAAGGATTCGTTAACAAATGACCTTGAACAGCTTATGCTTGTAGTAAACAATATGGTAGAAACTCCAGACAGAATACCTAGTTTATTTTCAAGATTTAGAACAAAAGTAGGTTCATTTGGTACATGGATTAGTACAGTACGTGAACACTCGCTTTTATTAGATTATATATTTGTATCTGAAATAGGTGCAGAAGTACCTAATAAGAATGATAATTTCTTTGAAAGATTTTATGCAGGTTTAAGAGGATTTATAAATACATTTACACAGGACCAGTCAGTATTATCTAAAGCAGATGATAATTCTGGTATGGAAGCGATTACAGTATGGATTGGTAGTGGTCTTACAGGAGGTCGTGACCAAGCGACAGCATTAAATCGTATGATTACTGAAACATTTACACCAAATTCCAATATTGCAGTAAATTTACAACTTGTACCGAGTGATACAGTCCTTAAAGCTACTTTAGCAGGAAGAGGCCCAGATATAGCACTTCAGGTAGGTCAGTCAGACCCAGTTGACTATGCTATTCGTAATGCGGTACAGGATTTGACAGTATTCGAAGATTTTGAAGATGTAAGACAGAGATTTTTCAGCAGTGCAATGACTCCATTTGAATATGATGGCGGTGTATATGCGTTGCCTAATAATATTACATATCAAATGCTTTTTTATAGAACAGATATAATGGAAGAACTTGGAATAGATGTGGAACAGCTTAGAACATGGAATTCTATAATAGAAATTCTTCCTATCCTTCAAGGAAAAAATATGAACTTTGGTTTAGGTTCAGATATGAATACTTATGCAATGTTCTTATATCAGATGAGTGGAGATTTCTATACAGAAGATAGTAAAGCATCAGCACTTGATAGCTATACAGCTTTGGAAGCATTTAAGTACTGGACTGATTTTTTTGAAGTATATAGTCTTGTAATAGATTATAGTTTCCAAAACAGATTTAGAACAGGTGAAATTCCAGTAGGTATTTCAAGTTATACAGCATACAACGAACTTATGATAGCAGCACCAGAAATTAAAGGTAAATGGGCTATGATAGAGCTTCCAGGTATCAAACAGGAAGATGGAACAATTATAAATACAGCATCTACTTCATCAGATGGTGCAATTATGATAAAAGCAAGTGAACATAAAGAAGCAGCATGGGAATTTTTGAAATGGTGGACATCAGCAGATGTACAGTTTGAATATGGTAAACAGCTTGAAGCTGTTATGGGTGCATCAGCACGTTGGAATACAGCTAATATGGAAGCTATGCAGAAAATGTCATGGACAGCAGCAGATAAAAAATCACTTATGAAACAGGCAGAAAATTTACATGGTATGCGTCAGGTTCCTGGTGGATACTTCACAGAAAGAAACTTTAACTTTGCTAAAAACTCAGTATTTAATGATGGTACAGACCCAAGAGAAACTTTGTCTGAATATTCTATGGCTATAACAGAAGAGATAGAATTTAAGCGTAATGAATTTGGTCTGGATTAAGATAGGTGGGAGATGTTGGAATGAATCAAAATATGACTTTAGGTCAAAGAATGAAAAGAGACCTTGCATATACATGGACAATGATGAAAAAGAATAAAGTCAGATATTTGTTTATAGCACCATATATGATATTATTCTTTGCATTTACAATATGCCCAGTTGTAATGTCCTTGTATCTTAGCTTTACATATTTTAATATGCTTGAAGCACCTAGATTTATAGGTTTTGATAACTATTACAGAATGTTTATTACAGATGATATATTTGTAAAAGCATTAGGTAATACATTGATGTTTGCGATAATAACAGGACCTATTGGGTATATGATTTCTCTTGTAATGGCATGGCTTATAAATGAACTTCCAAGAGCAGTCAGAGTAGTAATTACAGTTTTACTTTATGCACCATCTCTTACAGGTGGTATGACAGATTTGTTTAAAATAATATTTAGTTCTGATGCACAGGGTTATTTAAATGCACATTTGATGAACTGGGGCATTATAACAGAACCTATACGATATCTTGAAAATGCAACTTATTTGATACCGGTTATTATATTCGTTATCCTTTGGGGTAGTTTGGGTACATCTTTCCTTTCCTTTATCGGAGGATTGCAAGGTGTAGACCGTCAGTATTATGAAGCTGGTGCAATAGATGGTATCAAAAACAGATGGCAAGAGCTTTGGTATATAACATTGCCTCTTATGAAACCACAGTTGCTGTTTGGTGCGGTTATGAGTATAACAGGTTCTTTCAATATAGGTTCTATAATATCAGGTCTTGGAGGAAATCCAACAGTAGATTATTGTGCACATACATTGATGCAGCACTTACAAGACTTTGGTTCTACACGTTTTGAAATGGGTTATGCTTCAGCAATAGCTACATTTATGTTCTTAGTTATGATTGGATTAAATAAAGTAATTCAAAATGTACTTAATAAGGTGGGTGAATAATAGTGTTATTGAAAAAGAGAGTTTCACGTTCTCAAGGTGGAGACCTTGCGATGATAATATTTATACTTGTATTCACTGCTATTATGATGATACCTTTGGTATATGCGGTTTCAAACTCCTTAAAGCCATATGATGAGCTTTGGGTATTCCCTCCAAAGATATTAGTATCTAATCCGACTTTAAAAAATTATACGGATTTGTTTAGTTTGATGACAGATACTTGGATACCAATGAGTAGATATATATTTAATACAGTATTTATAACAGTAGTTGGTACAGTGGCGCATGTTATTTTATCATCTATGGCAGCTTATCAGTTTGCTAAATATAATTTCCCTGGTTCAAAGGGAATGTTCAAACTTGTAAAAACAGCACTTATGTTTAGTAGTTCTGTATTAGCAATACCAAACTATTTGATAATGAATACATTGGGACTTATAGATACATATTGGGCATTGATTTTACCAGCTGTTGGAGGTACATTAGGACTTTTCCTTATGAAACAGTTTATGACTCAGATGATACCAATGTCACTTCTTGAAAGTGCTGATATAGATGGTGCAAGTGAATGGACAAAATTTATGAAATTAGTAATGCCTATGGTTAAACCGGGTTGGCTTACACTTACTGTATTCTGTGTAAAAGATTTGTGGCAGACAGGAGCTTCTCCATATATATATAATGAAGCACTTAAAACTTTCTCTTATGCTTTAAGTCAGATAGCAGCAGGAGGTATTGCAAGACAAGGTGTAGGTATGGCTATTTCCATGGTTATGTTGGCAGTTCCATTGTTAGTTTTCATTATTACACAGTCTAACATTATAGAAACTATGGCAACATCAGGTATGAAGGATTGAGGTGAAAGAGAGAATGAAGTCAAAATTGAAAAAGCTGGTTACAGCTGGGTTAGTAACTACAATGATGTTAGGAACTATGGTTACGGAAACCTTTGCGTATACTGATTATATGAAAAGCGGAAATACATCTTATGTATATAATCAAAATGGTTTTGATGTAGCAATACCAGACGCATATGAGTATAAATCTTCAGTAGCTTTAAAGACTTTAGATATAAATGGAGAGTTGGCAGAGGGTGAAACAGCACTTACAATTACAAGCCCTAATGATATGTATGTATCATTTACGGAAGATTTGTATATAACAGATTCTGAAGCAGGTATAATTATCTGTTTGGATAAAAATCTTAATTATATTGGAACTATTAAAGAATTTAAAAGAAGTGAAAATACTAAAATTTTAGGTAAAACAGGAAAAGCAGATGTTGAAAGTGAAACTACCACATTAAAGACTCCAGGTGGTATATTCGTAAGCAACGATAAAGATTACTATATAGCAGATACTGGAAACAATAGAGTTTTGGTGGCAGACAAAGACTTAAATGTTCTTATGGAAATATATATGCCAGAAGACTTGCTTGGTACAACACTTAATTCATTCTTACCTACTAAAGTAGTGGCAGATAGCGTAGGAAGAATATCAGTAGTTGCAAAGAATATCAATAATGGTATAATGCAGTTTTCAGTAGATGGTGAATTTACAGGGTATACAGGAGCACCTTCAGTTCAGGTAGGAGCTTTTGAAAAGCTTTTAAGAAAATTTTCTACTGCTGAGCAGAAAGCACAGATGACACAATATGTGCCTACTGAGTACAATAATATAAAAATAGATGAAGGCAACTTTATCTGGGGTACAATTTCTTCTTTATCTACTACTAGTATATCATCAGCAATAGCAAGCAAAGATTTGTCAGGAAGTGTAACACCTATCAAAAAGCTTAATATGATGGGTTCTGACGTATTAAGAAGAAAAGGTATTTATGCACCTTTAGGAGATTTGAATTTCCTTGATGCACCTTCAAAAATAGTTGACGTAGGTCTTGGACCAAATAATATTTATACATTGTTAGACTCCACGAGAGGAAAACTCTTTACATACAACAATGATGGTGTTTTACTTTACGCTTTTGGTGGAAAAGGTACAAGAAAAGGAAATGTTCAGACTCCTGTTGCAGTAGATTATATAGAAGATAAAATATTGGTTTTAGACTCTGCACTTTGTGAAATTATAATATATGAGCCTACTTATTATGGTCAGCTTTTAATTGAAGCAGAAGGTTACTATATGGATGGTGACTACGAAAATGCTTATGGAAGATGGGCAGACGTTGCAGAACTTAACTCAAACTTTGAATATGCTTATGTAGGTTTAGGAAATGCAAGGTATAGTACACAAGAGTATGAAGAAGCCATGGATTATTATGAATATGCAGATAATCTTGATGGTTATTCTAAAGCTAAAGCAGGTATTAGAAAAGAAAGTTCAGCACAAGCATTTCCAGTTATATTTACATTGGTTATAGCAGCGGTTGTAATCTTTTTAGTATATATGATTGTTAAGAAAGTAAAAGCTTATGCAAGAGGAGATTTTGATGTCCTCAAAGCACCATCTGAAGAAGAGTAGGGAGGGAGAAAGTTGAAACAGACTATAAAAGAGCTTAGATATGCTTGGTATATGTCCAGACATCCTTTTAGGGGATTTTGGGAAATAAAGCATGAAAAAGAAGGAAGTATGAAAACAGCTGTAATATTGATGGTTGCAGCAATAATAGTTCAGATATTGTCAGCATTGTTTACGGGCTTTTTGTTTGGCGGCGGCAATACAGTTCATTATAATTTTATAAGTACAATTATAGGATTTTTGGCAATATTTTTTGCATGGTGTATAGCCAACTGGTGTTTGACCTGTTTAAATGATGGTGAAGGTACATTTAAAGATATAGTTATGGCAACTGCTTATGCACTTGTTCCTTATATAGTATTACAGCTTGCAGCAGTAATATTGAGTAATTTCTTTATATTAAGAGAGCAGACTTTCTATGATATGATAGTAAATGTATCATATGTATGGACAGGATTGTTGTTGGTAGCAAGTGTAATTGTTACACATCAATATACTCTTACAAGAGCATTGGTTGTATGTGTATTTACAATAGTAGGTATGATGGCAATAGCATATTTGGGATTATTATTCTTCAATTTACTTCAGCAGGTAATGGGATTTGGAAGTATTTTGATTGATGAAATAATTTTACGTTTAACTTATTAGGATACGGAGGCTATAAGATGAAAAATAGCGTATTAAAGAAATTCTCTGCTTTTGCATTATGTATGCTGATGTTATCCGGCTGTGGTGACTATACAGGAAGTGAGCAACATATAAATTATACTGTATCGGCAGAGAATGGTGTTATAAATGACTATGACAGCAGCTATAAAAGTGAAACAGATTACAGCAGTATATTATCTAACATGGAGAAAAAGTTAGAGAATGAAAGTCTTGAGTTATATTTTAACAGCGAAGAAGGTTTTTATGATATAGCTGTAAAAGATAAGAGAACAGGAGAGGTATTTTTATCAAACCCTGTATTTTATGACCTTGACAGCAGTGCACAGGATAAACTTTTGAATGAAACAAAAAATACTCTTTTTAGTCAGGTAGAAATTGAGTATTATGATAGCAATCAAAAGAAATTTACAATGTCTTCTTATAAAAATCTTATTGATTTTTCAACAGAAGAACAGCCTGACAGTTTTACAGCAAATTATACTATCGGTGTAAATAATAAGCTTGTAGAAGTTTTCTCACAGGAAACATATCAAAAATATGATGAAGAACTTACAAGAAGAAAAGGTCTTGATAAATCAGACCCTGATAGAATAAGTGTTGTAACATATAGTAATTTTGTAAACTGTTATACAGAATTAACATACGATAAAATGAATGATTCAGATAAGAAAACATATTTAGCACAGTATCCTGATATAAAAAATGCAGGTACAATATATGTAATCAAATCCAGTCTTTCAAACTCAAAAGTAAACAGACTGATGGAAGTTTACACAATGCTTGGCATTGATGAAGCTGTAGTTGAAGCAGAAAAGGAAAAAATGGGTGCAGCAGCAGGAAATAAAGTTCCAGCAGAATTTACAATTCCGGTTGTATATAAGCTTCAGGGTTCTGATTTTATAGTTTCTGTGGATACAACAAAAATGTCAGTAGCTGATTCATATTATTTGACAAAAGTAAGTTTACTTAAAACTTTTATGAGTTCAACATCATCTGATGAAGGTTATATTTTCGTTCCTGATGGAAGTGGAAGCATAATTGCAAATGCAGCAGAAACACGTACAATGGATAAAATTACAATACCATTTTACGGTTCAGACTTTGGAAAGAATTATTCAGATACATCATTACTTGATATAGAATCTTCTTTCCCGGTATTTGGCATTAAGTCGAATAATACATCAATATTTGCAATAGTTGAAAAAGGAGCTTCTATCGGAGGAGTAATGGCTCAGACAGAAAGCAGTTATATGAATTACAATATGGTTTATCCATATTTTGCAACACATACAGTTGATAGTTTTAACAGAGAGGGTGTAGCATTAGCATTCTCTGTGATTAAACCAGAAGTAGACTATACGGTAAGATATCATTTCTTATATGGAAAAGATGCTAATTATTCAGCAATGGCTAATTATTATCAGCAGTATCTTGTAAATACAGGAGTGTTGACAAAACAGGCATCAAGTGAAAATTTACCATTTGATATTAATTTAATTGGTTCTATTACAAAGACAGTTAATAATTTTGGTATTCCAATAGAGACTTCTTATCCTGTAACTACATTTGAACAGGCAGAAGAAATAATGAATAAAGTTAAAGAAAATGGTATTGTAAATGCTGATTTAGTATATTCAGGAACAGTAAACGGAGGAGTAGATTATAAATCCATTAAAAAAGTTAAAGTAGAAAGTAAACTTGGTGGTTTGAATGGAATTAAAACTCTTAATCAAAATCTTGCAAATATAGGTTATGGCTTGTATCCTGAAGTAGATTTTACTCAGATATATGAAAAAGGAAACGGAGTATCAAGTAATGATGATGTTGTTAAATATCTTAGCAAGAGTTCAGCAGTAATGGCTAATTATTCATCAGCAGATGCTTCAAAGAACAGACAAGGTGCTGTAAGTTATTTAGTAAATCCTACATTGTTTAAGGATATAGTAAGTTCTTTTGTAAATCAATTTGCAAAGACAGAAGTTAAAGATTTATATGTAGGTTCAGTAGGAACTATGGTAAATTCTAACTTCAGTGAGCAGACAGGTATTACAAGAGAAACATCATTATATTATGTATTAGAGTCATTAGATATAATGAAAAACAGCGGTTATAATATGAAATTTGACGTAGGTAATGATTATGTGTTAAAATATGCTGATAGCCTTACAAATGTAAGAACTTCTTCAAGCAATAGCAGAATAGAAGATTATAGTATACCTTTTGTAGGTATGGTATTAAAAGGATATATTCCTTATACATCAACAGCCGTAAATAAATCAGGTAACTCTCAGAAGGCTATACTTGAGGCAGTTGAAAGCGGTTCAGGTTTAAGTTATTTACTTATGTACTCTAACCAGCTTGAATTAGTAGATACAGAGTATACAGATTTATTCTCTATCAATTATAAATTCTGGCTTGATGATGCAATATCACAATATAAGGAATTAAATGAAAAATTAGGATATTTAGCAGACAAGACAATAGTAAATCATGAAAAACTTACAAAAGATGTTTCATGTGTTACTTATGAAGATGGTTCAAAAGTTTATGTAAACTATGGCGAAACAGATTATAAAGTAGATTCAAAAAATACAGTTGAAGCTATGAATTATTTAGTATCTAAGTAGAAAGGGGAGATAAACGGACATGAATAATAAGAAAAAGAAAAAAGGATTAGGCTTAGTAGCAAAAAAAGGAATGGCAGGTTATGTGTTTATCTTACCTTTCTTGATAGGAGCAGTATTCTTATTCCTGCCAGCGGTTGTACAGTCATTTATATATTCTTTCAATACTGTTACAATTGAGCTTGATGGAATTAAGATGGAATATGTAGGTATTCAAAATTATTATGATGCTTTTATGACAGATACACAATTTAGAGTTATCCTCATGACAGCAGCCAAAGGTATGATTGTGGATACAATAATTATTATGTTATTCAGTTTCTTTATTGCGATTGTATTAAATCAGAAGTTTATAGGAAGAGGTTTTGCCAGAATGGTATTCTTCCTCCCTGTTATACTTTCAGTAGGTATAGTTGCAAATATGGAAGAAGCTAATGAACTTTACAATGCTATGGGTATTGTAGAAGAAAGTACAGCAGGTGGTTTTGACCAGCTTGGTATGGGAGCAATGTTCAGTACACAGATGGTTTTAGGAAATTTAGGTATACCATCTAATATATCTACATTTATAATGACTACTATAAATAATACATACAATATAGTAAATTCATCAGGTGTACAGATATTGTTATTCTTATCTGCTTTACAGAGTATTTCACCATCACTTTTTGAAGCAGCTAAAGTTGAAGGAGCAACTAAATGGGAAGAGTTTTGGAAGATAACATTCCCAATGCTTACACCAATGCTTTTAGTAAATGTAGTTTATACTATAATTGATACATTCGTAAGTCCAAATTATGGAGTTATGAGTTATGTACAGGACAAAATGTATTCAACAGGTTCAGCAGCAGGTATGGGATTTACAGCAGCCGTATCATGGATATACTTTGCAATTATACTTGTAGTATTAGGTGTAGTAACAGCAATAATTTCAAAGAGGGTGAGTTATCTTGAGTAGTAAGAACAGTAGTTTAAGTACAAAGGAAAGGTTAAAAAACAAATACTTGTCAGTAACAGGTATGGCTGGTATAGCATGGAAAATAGCAAGATTTGTTATATTGTTTGGTCTTTGCTTTGTTATAATTTATCCATTCGGAGTTAAGATTATAGACTCATTTAAGAGTTTCCAAGATTTCTTGGACCCAACAGTACAATATATTCCTAAATATTTTACTTGGGATAATATTAAGACAGTTATGGAGCAAATGGGATATAAGAATGCACTTTTAACAACATTTTTATTCTCAGCACTTATTGCTATTATACAGGTGGGAATGACATCACTTGTAGGATATGGATTTGCAAGATTTAAGTTTTGGGGAAAGACACTTTTATTTGGGTTAGTTATACTTGAACTTATAGTACCTCCTCAGACAATTATGATACCATTATTCATAAGATTTAGATTTTTTATAGGAGATATAAGTCTTATAGGTACATTTTGGCCAATAATAATACTTACACTTACATGTATGGGTATTAAATCAGGATTGTACATATATATGTTCAGACAGTTCTTTATAAATATGCCTAAAGAACTTGAGGAAGCAGCTTATATTGATGGTTGTAATACTTTCCAGACATATTATAAAGTTATGCTTCCATCAGCAGTATCTACTATGGTTACAGTATTTTTACTTTCATTCTCATGGCAATGGACAGACACTACTTACAGTTCGTTGTTCAGAACAACAGGTTTGATGGCAAATGTTATCAATAATGTTGGTGATCCTGATATGGAAGAAGTAATGGCTACAACTTATAACAATACAGCAGCAGTATTATCTGTACTTCCTATTGCGATAGTTTACTTAATTGGACAGAAATTCTTTATCCAAGGTGTAGAACGTTCAGGTATTACAGGTTAATGATTTAATTGATATATGAGCAAAAACAAATGATGATTAAACGTGCATTTGTTTTTGCAATTATATATAGCAGGGTTTAAATAATCTGCTTTCAGAAATAAAAAATTTCTGAATAGGTAAAGGCTTTTTATTTTAAAGGAGGAAAAAAATAATGAAGAAACATTTAAACAGAGCTATGAGTTTATCATTGGCATCACTTATGGCAGTAAGTATGGCAGGTTGTGGTGGAGATTCAAACACAACAAGTACAACAGCAGCAACAACAAATAATAATACAACTACAACAACAGCAGCAAATAATACAGCTACAACAGAAGCTACAACTGTAAAAGAACTTACAGAAGGAGAAAAATTAGCAGAACAATATAATGGATTTGTTGAAACTCCTATGGATTTAGGCGGAAGAAATATTAGAATATTAACAACATCATCATCAAAATATGTATTGAAAAATGATGATCAAGGCAATCCAAGCCGTGAAGCTACTTCTAATGAAGTTTTGTATATAGTAGATGCTTTAGAATCTATTGGAAAAGATTATAACTGTACATTTTCAGTAGAACAGTTAAAAGGTAAAGCAATGGTTGAAGCATTGATGACAGCAAAAGCAGCAGGAGATACATATGCTGATATTATTGAGTTTGCTGTTTCTGATACATATTTGGAGCAGATTTATTCAAATAACTTATGTTTAGCTTTAGAGGGCGAAAAAGTTTCTGATATAATGGGACTTTATACAAACCCTTGGTTACAGCAGACAGCATTTGGTAATATGTTTGGACATCAGTATGGTGTTCACTTTACAATTTACAACTCTCCTGACTTCTTAAGAGGTGTTGTAGCATTCAATAAAGATTTGGCAGAGAAATACAACATTGGAAATATTTATGAAATGGTAAAAAATAAGACATGGACATTTGCTAAATTCCAAGAAATTTGTGCAAGTATAGCTTCTCAGGCTAATGGTGAAGTATATCCTATGATGTACAATCAGGAAGGTATAGCAATTCCTATGTTTACATTTGCAAATGGTGGTACATATTCAGAAAATACAGCAACAGGATACAAATATACAGCACTTAGTGATAATACATTAGAGTCTTTAAACTATGTTGTAGATTTAGCTAAAGCAGGTTATATTCACCCTGCATCAGAAAACCGTTCAACAAATGAAACAAACTTTGCAAATGGTGAATCTGTATTTATGGTAACAAATTATACAACTGTTAAGAAATTCAAACAAGGAACTATTGAAACAGAATATGAATATGGAATGGTACCTGCTCCGCTTGGACCAAATGGTGATGGAGAATACAATTCTGTAACATATACAAATGCTTTATTCCATGTTACAAATGGAATTGAAAAACCTGAACAGGTTGCAGCAGTATTAGTAGCAATAGCAAACAGGGCCTCTAAAGATGCAGATACAATCGTAGAACATGAATTAATGAACTCATTATTTGATGAAGAATCAGGAGAAATGGTAGAATTAATGATGAGTAATATTAAATGTGACTTCTCAAGAACAGTAAGTACAGCAAGAAGTTCAATCAGCTCAGCTATTAAATCTGTATTAAAACAAAATGGAGAATCAGAATTTACATTTGCTAAGACTCCTAAGGAAGCTTTGGAAGAAATCGAAGCAAACGTTCAAGCTGCATTCGACAGTGTTGTATTGCAAGATGGAAGTACAGCAACAGCTCAATAATCTATTTTTAGATTTATAAAATCAATAGAGAATTAAAAATCCCTTTCTGTAAAAAGAGAGGGATTTTTTAATTATTGTTATTAGAAATTTGTTTTTCTTCTTTTTCTTTTCGTTTTTCTAAATAAGATGCCAAATATTGTTTGGGTGAAACATCTGTGGATTTTTTAAATGTTCGATAAAAGCTTGAATAATCTTTAAATCCTAATTTAGTCCAAATATCATTTATAGGAGTACCTTTGCGTAAAAGTTCTTTTGCCATAGATATTTTTTGATAATTTATATATTCTAAAACGGTAAATCCAGTAATATTTTTAAATAAATGGCATAAATAGTATTTGTTTATAAAAAATTTATTTTCAAGTTCTTCAAGAGTTATTTTTTTATCTAAATTGCATGAAATATAATTTAATATTGAGTAAAGTTTACCATTATAATTAAAATCTTTTTTTGCAATGTCTTTAAATTCTTCATTATATAAATAAATAGAATTTATTTTTATCAGTAATTGAATTAAAAGGGAAATCATCATAGCTTCTTTTTCAGGAACTTGAGAATGATAATATTTATAAATATCTTCCATCGAATTATGTAAATTGTTTTGAATGACTATTTCGTGGTCTATTATATTTCCAAATCCAAGTTTTCTTTTCTCAAAAACTTTAAGGATATCGTATTCTGGAGTGCTAAACTGAGAAAAATAACTTGGGTTAAAATAAATATATAATCTTTCGTGAGGAACATTGGAATTTACAATAACTTTGTGAATTTCCTGATTACTTATCAAAATCATATCATAAGGATCTACCTTATAGATCTGTCCGTCTATACTAAAGGAAACATCACCTTGTAAAAGAAGATATATCTCATGTCCTGGATTTGAATGCAGATGATAGTTAGCAGAAGTATTTTTTTCACTATAATGTTTACGAATTATAATTCCATGTCTGTTTGTCATAAAAAGCCCCTTTCTTATTTTTTTATATCTTCGTGATATAGAACACTGTAAAACTTTGGAACATAATGCTTATTAAAAATTTAATTATTTTATATATAATTATAATGTTTATGAAAAATAATTTCAATAAGCCAAGCATAGAAAAAATGCAAAAAGTTTAATTTTTCTACCACTGTTATAACAAAATTTTTACTTTTTATAATCTTACAGGAAAAACACATGAACAAAATAATATATAAAGCAATGTTTAAGGAAACAAAAATTTTGCTTAACTCGCAAAAGTTTTTGTATTGAATAAAATTGCATTATAATATATAAAGCAATGTTTAAGGAAACAAAAATTTTGCTTAACTCGCAAAAGTTTTTGTATTGAATAAAATTGCATTATATTAATTCAAAGGATTTAACTATTTCTTAGCAACAGAGCTTAGTGGTATGAGAATTTAAAAACACAAAGCGAAAACGTTTTCTAGAATAATGTCAAAAATTAGGTTTAAATATGTTGGCTTTATTTATTTTTTGCTTGACAATGATAAAGTGCTTGACGATTTATAAACTACGGAGTAAATTGTGAAAGGGGTTTTAGAAGTGAAGATATTTAATACTTTAGAAAAAAGTTAAAATGTTATTTGATATTTTTGAAAATAAAATGAATAAAATAATTATATGCAGTAAATACTTAAGTAAAAGAAAAATTGTATTATATGTAAGCATTGAGTTAATTTATTATGTGAATTATAAAAAATCTTAAAAAATTTATCAAAAAGTGTTGACATTTGGAGTGATATTTGATAAAATTGTTTTTGCACTATTGGTGATGAGTTTAACAGACTTTTGGAGAAATACTCAAGAGGCTGAAGAGGTGCCCCTGCTAAGGGTATAGGTCGGGTGACCGGCGCGAGGGTTCAAATCCCTCTTTCTCCGTTAATTTCTAAAAAGAAATTAAAAAATAAAAAAGTAGTT
>CAZQDT010000004.1:0-36156 GCA_964592005.1 uncultured Eubacteriales bacterium | reverse complement strand
AATGCCTTTAACCAGATAGAAAAGAAAAACTATGTAGAGGCAATACAGGAAGAAGCGATAAATGAAGTCTATCTGTACGCTATTTCCTGTTTTAACAAAAGATGTAAGGTAGAGAAGAAAAAGATAGAAAAATAATAACTAATAGCAGTATTATAGGAGATTAAAATATTATTCACAAAGGAATTTTTTGAATAATATACAAAAATAAATCAAAAAAATCTTATATTTCGTCATTTTTAACACGAAAAATAAGATTTTTTTGATTGCATAGATAATATGTTGTGTGATAAAATAAAAAATAATGATTATCTGAAAGAAGATAGTTAATCTTACTTAAAAAGGAATGAATTTCAGTGAAGCAAAAAGTGGAGAATATAAGAAACGTAGCAATTATAGCCCATGTTGACCATGGAAAGACTACTTTGGTTGACGAGTTATTAAAACAAAGCGGTATATTCCGTTCTAATCAAGTAGTTCAAGAACGTGTTATGGACTCTAATGATATAGAAAAAGAACGTGGAATAACCATATTATCTAAAAATACTGCTGTGCAGTATGGTGATGTAAAGATAAATATTATTGATACACCAGGGCATGCTGATTTTGGTGGCGAAGTAGAACGTGTACTTAAGATGGTAAATGGAGTTATTTTGGTGGTAGATGCCTATGAAGGACCTATGCCACAGACTAAGTTTGTTCTAAAAAACGCACTTGCATTAGATTTGCCGGTTATAGTATGTATAAATAAAGTAGACCGTCCGGAAGCTAGAATAGATGAGGTTATGGACGAAGTGTTGGAATTATTTATGGAGCTTGAAGCAAATGACGAGCAGCTTGACAGTCCATTTATATTTGCATCTGCTAAAAAAGGTATTGCATCAGAGGATAAAGATGTTTTAGGTACAGATATGAAACCTCTTTATGAAAAAATTATAAGTTATATACCTGCCCCAGAGGGAGATATTGAAGCACCTGCACAGGTACTTATAAGTACAATAGACTATAATGAATATGTAGGACGTATTGGTATAGGAAAGATTGAAAATGGTACAATCAAAGTAAACCAAGATGCAGTAGTGGTAAATATGCACAATCCTGATAAACAGCAAAGAGTTAAGGTGAGTAAGCTTTATGTTTTTGAGGGATTAAACAGAATAGAAGTAAAAGAAGCATCTGTTGGTTCAATAGTTGCAATTTCAGGTATAGCAGATATCCATATAGGTGATACTTTGTGTGATATAACAAATCCTGAGCCATTACCATTTGCTAAGATATCAGAGCCTACTCTTTCTATGACTTTCTGTGTAAATGACAGTCCATTTGCGGGACAAGAGGGAAAATTTGTGACTTCTAGGCATTTAAGAGAACGTTTATTCAAAGAGCTTAATACAGATGTAAGTCTTAGAGTAGAAGAAACTGATACAACAGAAGCATTTAAAGTATCTGGAAGAGGAGAATTACATTTATCTATACTTATAGAAAATATGAGACGTGAGGGATATGAATTCCAAGTTTCTAAACCGGAAGTTCTCTATAAATATATAGATGGCAAAAAGAATGAGCCCATGGAACGTGTTATAATAGATGTTCCAGAAGATTTTGTGGGAAATGTAATAGAAAAGCTTGGTTCACGTAAAGCAGAACTTATGAATATGGCACCATCTAAAGGAGGATATACACGTCTTGAGTTTATTATGCCTTCGAGAGGTCTTATAGGTTATCGTTCAGAGTTCCTTACAGATACAAAAGGAAATGGTATAATAAATACTTTATTTGATGGATATGCACCATATAAAGGCGATATACCTAAACGTGCAACAGGTTCACTTATAGCATTTGAATCAGGAGAGTCAGTAGTGTATGGACTTTACAATGCACAGGAAAGAGGACAATTATTTATAGGTGCAGGTACTAAAGTATATGCAGGTATGGTAGTAGGTCAAAATCCAAGAGCTGAAGATATGGAAATAAATGTATGCAAACGTAAACAGCTTACAAATACACGTGCTTCAGGTTCTGATGATGCACTTAAACTTACGCCTCATTTAGAACTTTCTCTTGAACAGTGTCTTGAATTTATAGAAGAAGATGAGCTTGTTGAGATTACTCCTGAAAATTTACGTATTAGAAAGAGTATTTTAGATAGCTTACAAAGAAGTCGCTCAAAGAGAAATAAATAAAAAATTACAGTAGCACTGTTATTTAATAGTGCTACTTTTTTAAAAACTTATTAAGGAGGTGTTTGGTTGGAAAAGAAAGGCAACTCATTTGCTTTGCAGGCAGTAATACTGGCAGCGGCAGGGCTGTTGGTAAGGTTTATAGGATTTATTTACAGAGTACCACTTACAAGGCTTATAGGTGATGTAGGAAATGGAATATATGGTACAGGATTTTATATATACAATTTTTTTCTTATAGTGTCTTCGTCGGGTATTCCAGCAGCAATTTCAAAGATGGTTTCTGAAAGAAATGCTTTAGGAAGGTATAAAGATGCGTATAAAGTATTCAAAGTTTCTTTGGCTCTTACATTTATAACGGGAACGCTTTGTATGATTATAATGTTTTTGGGTGCGGAAGTATTTGCAGAATCTTTAGAGATGCCAAAATGTTATTATACGATTTTAACATTAGCACCTACGGTACTTATAGTTGCGGTAATGTCTTCTTTTAGAGGTTATTTCCAAGGAATGAAAACAACCGTACCCACAGCAATATCCCAGATAATAGAGCAGATTTTTAATGCAGTATTTAGTGTATGGCTGGCATATCTTTGGTTCGACAAGGGAATAGAATTTGCGGCAGCAGGTGGTACAGCGGGTACAGGAGTAGGAGCGTTAGCAGGACTTATATTTTTGATATTTGCTTATATAGTAGCAAGACCTGTATTATTAAAACATTTACGAAAAAACAAAGATGGAGGAGAAGAAAACAGCAAAGATATAGCAAAACAGATTATAGTGACTTCAGCTACCATAATAGCAGGTACAGCAGTTATGAGTGTAACTAATATAATAGATATGAAAATGGTCATGGAAAGGCTTTTGGCATCGGGAGCCTACGATGAAGAACAAGCTATGGCACTTTATGGGCAGCTTTCTGGTAAATTTAATACTCTTACAACGCTTCCTATAGCACTTTCTTCAGCATTTGCAACAGCTACGATACCTAATATATCTTCGGCAGTGGCTTTAAAAGATAGAAAGGCTGTTATGCAGAAAATAAATCTTGCAATTAGAATGACAATGTTAGTTTCTATACCGGCAGCGGTTGGAATGGGAGTATTAGCAGAGCCTATAATGAAGCTTTTGTATGGCGAGTTTAGTGGAGGAGCAGATTTGCTCAAAATAGGGGTAGTATCTATTATTTTACTTTCTCTTACACAGATTGTTACTGGAATACTTCAAGCAATAGGCAGAGCACATTTACCAGTGATAAGTTTGGCGATAGGAGCAATTGTCAAGATAATACTTAATTGGTTTTTAATAGTAAAACCTGAAATAAATGTTGCAGGTTCAGTAATAAGTACTACTATATGTTATGTGATAGCGGCAGTAATAGATGTTTGGGCACTTTTGAGATATACAAGAATTAAGATAAATGTAGTAAATGTATTTTTTAAACCAGTGATAGCCTCAGCAGTAATGGGAATTTTCTGTTTTACAATGTATCCATTTTTTATGACGTTTATAAAAATTAATAGTATAGTTACGATATTTGTAATAATTTTGGCTATAATTCTTTATTTTGCAGTGTTGTTACTTATAAAAGGAATAAAAAAAGAAGATATAAGAATGTTTCCTATGGGTGATAAAATAGTGGTAGTGCTTGTAAAAATGAAATTACTTTAAAAAGGGTGATTTATAATGCCCTTTTTTGTTATAAATGTATAACAATTCTTGAAATGGTAAAACTATACTTAACATTGATTGGAAAGGAATGTTGAGTATGGTTTCAAAAAAAAGTTTTTGGCTGGTGGTTGGAGTTGCTGTAATTGTGGCGGCAATTACTTTTTTTGCAGTTTATAATATATATATAGTTAAACCTGAAGATGAAATTGAAAATGTTGATAATTCTGTAGATATATTGAAAGAAGAAAGTGTAAAAGAAGTGGCAGCTGTGGAAAAAGAAAGAGTGAATGAATATACAGATATAGTATATGAATATTATTATATGGGTGATGGTGAAATAAAAACTTTAAAACAGGAACCATCATATTATATGATAGGAATGACTAGAGAAGATATAGAAAAAAATTATCCAACATGGAATTTGCGTTTTTTTTCGGAAGATGAAGTAATACTTAGAAAAAATTTAGAACATAGCAGTCAACAAAGATATACCATAGGTGTATATAAAGGATATGTAGCTGTATTTGTTGAAGAAAATGGCAAAACAATACTTAAGGAACTTACGAATACTCCAGTTGCAGCACTTACTACTGAAGAACAGTATAGACTTGAACTGGGAATAGGTATAATAGGAGAAGAAGCATTGATAAGTGCTTTAGAAGATTATGAAAGTTAAATACAATTTTTTTATGTTTTTGCTAATTTAATGCTTTGAAATGGTAAATTGTGTATTATTTATATTTAATAAAAAAAGATTTTATAAAAAATGCGAAAAGTGCATAAAAAAATTGTTAAAATTAAAACATATACTAAATAAAATGCGAAAAATAAATATTTTTGTGCACATTTTTTGGCTATATGATGTTATAATAAGACTTGTGAAAAAACCCCCCAATATTTTTTCACTTACTTTAAGTGCAACTTAAGTTAAAGTTGCATCACCATAAATACCTTCTCTGATAAGAGGAACAATCTTTAGGTTGTTCCTCTTATTTTAATGAAATGTGTAAAAAAGGAATTTTAATGAGTGTGGATTGAGAACAATAAAAAATTAAATAACTGCTTTTCAGTTGCTTGTTTTTTTATTTACACTATGATATAATAATTAAGATAGGTATAGGTTCTATACTAATTTTATATTAGGAGGCAAAAGTATGAAACATATCAAAACATTAAATACAATGTCTTTAAAAGCTACTATGGCTAAAGGTGGCTGTGGTGAATGTCAGACATCATGTCAGTCAGCTTGTAAAACATCTTGTACAGTAGCAAACCAGTCATGCGAAAACAAATAATTGATATTTGTTAAGTGAAGTAATGGGGCAAAAACTATAAGAAGCCCGTTAGTCGTGTTTCTTATAGTTTTTTTGTGTTATTAGCAAGTAGCAAATGCAGATTGCAAATATCTGCTTGACATAAAAAATGCAGAATGTTTTAGAAAGATAACAAAATTTGTATATATTTAACCTAATTTATAAAGGAGATTTTAAAATGATTCATAAATATAGTATGAACGGTGTTAATATAGTAATGGATGTTCATAGTGGAGCAGTTCATGTTGTTGATAATGTTACTTACGAAATTTTAGATGATTATAAAGATAAAACAAAACAGGAAATAATTGAAAAATATGGTGAAAAATATTCTGAAGAAGAAATAAAGGAAGCAATAGAGGAAATATCAGAGCTTGAGAAAGCAGAGCAGTTATTTACAGAAGATTTATATAAAGATTTTGTTCCAAACTTTAAAAATAGGAAACCAGTTGTGAAAGCTTTATGTCTACATATAGCACATGATTGCAATCTTAAATGTAAATATTGTTTTGCAGAAGAGGGAGAATATCATGGAAAACGTTCTCTTATGAGTAAAGAAGTGGGTATTAAAGCGATAGACTTTTTGATTGCAAATTCAGGAAATAGAAAAAATCTTGAAGTTGATTTCTTTGGCGGTGAACCTTTGATGAATTTTGGTGTTGTTAAGGAAATAGTTGA
This sequence comes from uncultured Eubacteriales bacterium, assembly GCA_964592005.1. Taxonomy (GTDB): domain Bacteria; phylum Bacillota; class Clostridia; order Lachnospirales; family CAZQDT01; genus CAZQDT01. Next base: position 30,317 of record CAZQDT010000004.1, on the reverse strand, counting down.
ATATGCAAGAAGTATAGAAAAAGAACATGATAAAAATTTTAGATTTACTATAACTACAAATGGAGTTCTTTTAAATGATGAAATACAGCAGTATATTAATGAAAATATGCACAATGTTGTATTGAGCATTGACGGAAGAAAAGAAATACATGATAAAATGCGTCCTCGTGCGGGTGGACAGGGTAGTTATGATTCAATAGTTCCTAAATTTCAAAAGGTTGCAGAAAGCAGAAATCAGACAAATTATTATGTAAGAGGAACTTTTACACGACATAACTTAGATTTTTCAAAAGATGTAATGAATATGGCTGATTTAGGATTTAAACAAATTTCAGTAGAGCCGGTTGTTGGTTCTCCAGAAGAAGACTATTCAATCAAAGAGGAAGATATTCCTGTTATCTGTGCAGAATATGAAAAATTAGCACAGGAAATATTGGAGAAGAGAGCAAATGGAGAATGGTTCAATTTCTTCCATTTTATGATAGACTTGAGCCAAGGACCTTGTGTTGTAAAAAGACTTGCAGGTTGTGGTTCGGGTACAGAATATCTTGCGGTTACACCAGAGGGAGATTTGTATCCATGTCATCAATTTGTAGGTCTTGAAGATTTTAAGATGGGAACAGTTGATGAAGGTGTTACAAATTTTGAAAAAAGAGAGGAATTTTTACAGTGCAATGTTTACGCTAAACCGGAATGTAAAAATTGCTGGGCAAAATTTTATTGCAGTGGTGGCTGTGCAGCAAACGCTTATCAATTTAGTGGAAGTATCTTAAATCCATATGAAATAGGCTGTGAACTTCAGAGAAAAAGAATTGAATGTGCTATAATGATAAAAGCAAAGGAAGCAATGCAGGGAGAATAGGAGGAAAATTTTATGAAATCAAAAGGTGAAAGTGTATTTTCTTTATCAATGCTCTTTGTAGTTACGGTTGTTTTGGTAGTTGTAGCTTTCTTGGGAGTAGGAGAAAATCATATTTTAGGTATACAGAATATAAAACAGGGATTAGACCTTAAAGGTGGAGCATATGTAGTATTTGAAGCTGATAAGGAAAATCCAACAGAAGAAGAAATGAATACGGCAGTAGCACTTATTCAGGAACGTTTAAGCAGAAAAGGATATACGGAAGCTGAGGCGGCAGTGCAAGGAGAAAATAGAATACGTGTAGATATGCCAGGTGTGGAAGATGCTCAGCAGGCAGTAAATGAAATAGGACAGACAGCACAGCTTATGTTTATGACAGAAGATGGTGAAATTGTTATTACTGGTTCTAACGTGGTAAATGCATCAAAACAGGCAGGACAGCTTTCGGCTAATTCAGCAGTACAGGTTTATGTAGCACTTGAATTTGATGAAGAAGGTAAACAAGCATTTGCAGAGGCAACAGCAAACAATATAGGAAAGACAATATCGATTGTACTTGATGATACGGTAATTCAAAGCCCTACAGTAAATTCCGCAATTACAGATGGAAAAGCTGTTATTACGGGAAATTATACAGCAGAAAGTGCAGAAGAGTTAGCAGCACTCATAAGAGCAGGTGCACTTCCTTTTAATTTGAATGTTGTAGATATGAATAATATCGGTGCAAGACTTGGTGCAGATGCACTTTCTACAAGTATTACAGCAAGTATTATTGGTATAGCATTGGTATTTATATTTATGCTCTTAGTATATCGTATTTCAGGTATTGCAGCAGATTGGGCATTAGTTATATATATATGTTTAGACCTTATAGTTTTGAGTGCTTTTAAAATAACTCTTACGCTTCCAGGTATTGCAGGTCTTGTTCTTTCAGTAGGTATGGCGGTGGATGCTAATGTAATTATATTTGAAAGAACTAAAGAAGAAATTAAAGCAGGGAAAAGTTTAAGAGCATCTGTGGATTCAGGATATAAAAAAGCTTTTTCAGCAATTTTAGATGGAAATATTACTACATTGATAGCAGCAGCAGTTCTTTTTAAATTTGGGACAGGTCCAATACAGGGATTTGCTGTTACACTTGCGATAGGTATCATTTTATCTATGTTTACAGCTTTAGTTGTAACAAAATTTATAGCAAAGAAATTAGTGGAACTTGGAGCGAAGAATGTAAAACTTTACGGGGTAAAGCTTGAGAAAGGAGAGAGTAAATAATGCAGGTAGTTCAAAAAAGAAAAATATGGTTTACAATTTCCCTTGTACTTATTTTTATAGGTATAATAGCAATGCCCGTAAATGCCTTAATGGGTAATGGAATTTTAAATTTTGATGTTGAGTTTTCTGGTGGTATAGAAATTCAGCTGGATTTAGGAGAGGAATTTAACAATAATGATGTTACGCAGATAGTTAAAAATATTACAGGACAGTCAGCACCTCAAGTACAGCGTATACTTGGTAAACAGCAGGTTAATATAAAAGTAAAAGAAGTAAAAAATTTCCAAGAACAAGATATAGAAACGTTATTTGAAAATGCTTTTAAAGAAAAATATCCTCAAGCAGAGGTATTGAGTTATGCGAATGTAAGTGCAACAATAAGCTCAGAAATGCAGATTACAGCAGTAGTAGCAGTATTGATAGCTTGTGCAGCAATGCTTATATATATTACGATAAGATTTAAGGATTGGCGTTCAGGAGTAAGTGCAATTATTGCGTTAGTTCATGATGTTTTTATAATGCTTCTTGTATATTCAGTGTTGAGAGTTCCTGTAAATAATTCATTTATAGCTGCTATTCTTACAATAGTAGGTTATTCTATAAATAATACAATAGTTATATTTGACAGAATACGTGAAAATAAAATTAATTCACATAAAAATATTAATTATGAAGAACTTGTAAATAAAAGTGTTAAAGAAACTATGACACGTTCATTATATACTTCTATTACAACATTATTTACAGTTGTTGCTTTATATGTATTTGGAGTAGCATCAATAAAAGAGTTTGCATTGCCTATGATGGTTGGCATAATAGCAGGTACTTATTCTTCGATATTTATTTCAACATCAGTGTGGTATGTATTTAATACAAAGAAGTAGAAATTATACTCCCTCGCTAGAGGGAGTTTTTTATAACTTATAAAGGAGGGATTTTGTGAAAAAATGGGTGCTTAGAGAAAATAGTTCAAATATTGGGAAAATGGCTGAATATTTGAATTCTAGTGCAGTTTTTGCAAATATATTGGCTAATAGGGGGCTTATAACTCCAAGGAAATTGAAAAATTTTTTAAATGGTGATAAAAGTGGATTTTATGATACATGGAAAATGAAAGATTTTGCAAAGGGTTTTGGAATTGTTTGTAAATCAATAGAAAATAAAGAAAAAATTGTTATTTATGGTGATTATGATGCAGATGGAATAAATAGTACGGTTATATTGTATAAAGCTTTAAAAAGATGTGGGGCAGAGGTGATTTATTATATACCGGATAGAGAAAGCGAAGGTTATGGAATGAACATTGAAACAGTAAATAAACTTTCACAAAGAGGTATAGAATTGATATTTACTTGTGACAATGGAATAGCTTGTTTTGAAGAAATTGAACAGGCAAATAAACTTGGAATGAAAGTTGTGGTTTTAGATCATCATGATGTACGGTGTGACGAAAGTGGTAAGGAACTTTTACCTAAAGCGGGAGCGGTTATAGACCCTAAAAGAGGTGATTGCGAATATCCTTTCAAGCAGATGTGTGCAGGTGGTCTAGCTTATAAATTTTCAATAGAATTGTATAAATATTTTAGAATACCTTTGAAAGAAACGGATATATTTTTACCTTATGCGGCAATAGCTACGATATGTGATATAGTAGATTTGCAAGAAGAAAATCGAATAATAGCGAAAGAAGGTTTAAAGCTTATAAGAGAAACTGCTGAAAAAGGGCTTAGAGCATTGTTAGAAGCTACGGAACTTATAAATAATGAAAATATTGGAGTTTATCATATAGGCTTTATTATAGGACCCTGCATAAATGCAACTGGAAGGCTTGAACAGGCAACGATAGCAGTAGAACTATTTACTTGTGAAGATGAAAATAGAGCAAAATATTTGGCAGCAAAGCTTGTGGAGTTGAATAATTCAAGAAAAGAAATGACAAAAGATGCGGTTGAAAGAGCTGTTAAAAATATAGAAGAAACGGGGGTGGGTAAAGATAAGGTTTTGGTAATATATGATGAGGAAATTCATGAAAGCATAGCTGGAATAGTGGCTGGAAGAATTAAAGAATTATATTATCTTCCTACAATAGTCCTTACAAAAGGAGAAAAATTGGTAAAAGGTTCGGCTCGTTCAATAGAAGCTTATAATATATTTGAGGAGTTATGTAAATGCAAGGAACTTTTTGAAAAGTTTGGAGGACATCCAATGGCGGCAGGAATGTCGTTGGAATATGAAAATGTAGATAATCTTAGAAAAAAACTTAATGATTTATGTGTACTTACAGAACAAGATTTAATACCGAATTTATTTATAGACTCATATTTGCCTATTGAAGAAATAAGCTTTGATTTGGTTAAAGAACTGGATTTTTTAGCACCTTATGGCAGAGCAAATGAAGAACCGGTATTTGCACAAAAAGCTGTAACTGTTAAAAGAGTGGATTTTATAGGGAAAAATAAAAATTTTTTAAAAATGCAATGTCTTTGCAATGATGGTAGAATAATAAATGCAATGTCTTTTGATGGATATGATGAATTAAAAAAAATGGTTACTGAAAGATACGGAAAAGATTTTTTTGAAGAAATGCAAAAAGGAGCGGAATACAGGCTTGTGATGGATATTGCGTATACTGTGAATATAAATGAATTTAATGGAAATAAAAGTTTACAGATGATGTTGAAAGATTTTAAATTCAGTAATTAGAAAATATCAATAAATAATAAATTTTTTGTTTAAACGTTTTTTAAAGCTGATAAAAAATTATGTTGACAAATAATGATAAATGCTATATGATTTACTCATAATTAAATAAAAAGCTTATCCAGAGAGGTGGAGGGACAGGGCCCTATGAAACCCGGCAACCAGCGTAAGCAATGGTGCCAATTCCCACGGCATAGCCGAAAGATGAGATTTTAAGAATATTGAACCTCGTCTAAGACGAGGTTTTTTTAAATTAAAAAGCAGAGGAGGAATGGAGATTTATGGGAAATGCAAGAACGTTAATAGAAGATGGAAAAGCAATACTTGGCATTGAGTTTGGTTCTACCAGGATAAAAGCTGTATTGATTGATGATAATGGAAATATACTGGAAAGCGGAGGTTTTTCATGGGAAAATCATTTGATTGACGGAATATGGACTTATGGTCAAGAAGAGATATGGAACGGACTTCAGGAATGTTACAAAGATTTGGCATCTAATGTTAAGAAAATATATGGAATTATTTTGAAAAAAGTTTCGGCGATAGGTTTTAGCGGTATGATGCATGGTTATATTCCGTTTGACAAAGATGGGAAACAATTAGTGCCTTTCCGTACATGGAGAAATAATATAACAGGGCAGGCAGCAGATGAGCTTACGGAACTTTTTCAATACAATATTCCTCAAAGATGGAGTATTGCACATTTATATCAAGCTATTCTTAATGGAGAATCTCATGTAAATGAGATTTCATATATAACTACAATAGCAGGTTATGTACATTGGAAATTGACAGGAGAAAAGGCAGTAGGTATTGGGGAAGCTTCAGGTATTTTTCCTATTGATATAGAAACAAAGAATTATAATCAAAAAATGATTAAACAATTTAATGAACTTGTTTCAGTTAAAAATATTTTTTGGAAATTAGAGGATATTTTGCCTAAAGTGCTTGTTGCAGGTCAGAATGCGGGATATCTTACACAAGAGGGAGCAAAATTACTGGACCCATCTGGAAATCTTGAAGCAGGTGTCGCCATGTGTCCTCCGGAAGGCGATGCAGGTACGGGAATGGTAGCGACCAATAGCATTAAAGTAAATACAGGAAATATTTCAGCAGGAACTTCAGCGTTTGCTATGGCAATCTTGGAAAAAGATTTGTCAAAAGTTTACAGACAATTAGATATGGTAACAACTCCTACTGGAAGTTTAGTTGCTATGTCACATGCAAATAACTGTACTTCTGATATAAATGCTTGGGTTAGTTTGTTTGGCGAATGTTTAAAGACATTTGGTGTAAAGTGCGATACAGAACAGTTGTATGAAACATTGTTTATGAAAGCCTTGGAGGGTGATGCAGACTGTGGTGGTTTACTGTCATATTGTTTCTATTCTGGAGAGCATGGTGTGGGTTTAACAGAAGGAAGTCCGCTATTTATGCACCCAGCAAATACAAACTTTAATTTGGCGAATTTTATGAAAGTTCATATATATACAAGTTTTGGAGCTATGAAAATAGGTTTGGATATTTTGATGAAGGAAGAAAAAGTTAAAATTAAACAAATTTTAGGACATGGTGGCATTTTTAAGACTAAAGGAGTGGCACAGAGTATACTTGCTTCTGCAATTAATGTTCCTGTTGCGGTAATGGAAACAGCAGGAGAAGGCGGAGCGTGGGGAATGGCACTTCTTGCAGCATATATGAAAGAGGCAGAAAAAGGTAATTCTTTAGAAAATTATCTTGATAATATAATTTTTGCAGACGCAAAGGTTTCGGTGATAGAACCAAATTCATCAGATGTTAAAGGTTATGAAAAATTTATTGAAAATTATAAAAAAGGACTTGTAATTGAAAAAGCAGCTGTTGAATATATGCACTTGAAATAAAGTTAAAAAATTTATTATTGAAAAGGAGAATTGATTATTATGGAAAGAAGATTTTTTACATCAGAATCAGTAACAGAAGGACATCCGGATAAAATGTGTGACCAGATTTCAGACGCAATATTAGATGCAATGTTGGCACAAGACCCAATGTCACGTGTAGCTTGTGAAACGACAACTACAACAGGTATGGTTTTTGTAATGGGAGAAGTTACAACAAAAGCTGTTGTTGACATTGAGAAGATAGTAAGAGAAACTGTAAGGGAGATAGGGTATGACAGAGCAAAATATGGCTTTGACTGTGATACTTGTGCAGTTTTGACATCTTTAAAGGGACAGTCACCAGATATAGCTCAAGGTGTAAATAGTTCATTGGAAGCAAGAAAAGGTGAAGAGGAGAATATAAATGATACAGGAGCAGGTGACCAAGGTATGATGTTTGGTTTTGCCTGCGATGAAACAGAAGAATTAATGCCAATGCCTATATCTCTTGCTCACAAGCTTTCAAGAAAACTTTCTGAAGTTCGTAAAAATGGTACTTTAGCATATTTAAGACCTGATGGAAAGTCACAGGTTACAGTAGAGTATGTAGATGATAAACCGGTGAGAGTAGATGCAGTAGTTATTTCTTCACAACATGGACCTGAGGTAGACCATGATACAATAGAAAAAGATATTATTGAAAATGTAATTAAACCGGTAATACCTGCTAATCTTTTGGACAAAGATACAAAATATTACATAAATCCGACAGGAAGATTTGTAGTAGGCGGTCCACAGGGAGATTCAGGGCTTACAGGAAGAAAAATCATAGTAGATACTTATGGTGGATATGCAAGTCATGGTGGTGGAGCTTTTTCAGGAAAAGACCCAACAAAAGTAGACCGTTCAGCAGCTTATGCAGCACGTTATGTTGCTAAAAACATAGTTGCAGCAGGTTTGGCAGAAAAATGTGAAATTCAGCTTGCTTATGCAATTGGTGTTGCACATCCATTGTCAATACTTATTAAAACTTATGGAACAGGTAAGCTTTCAGATGATAGAATTACAGAAATTGTAAGAGAAAACTTTGACCTTCGTCCAGCTGCGATAATCAAAAATTTTGATTTAAGAAGACCTATTTACAAACAAACAGCAGCTTATGGACATTTTGGACGCAATGATTTAGATTTGCCTTGGGAGAAAACAGATAAGGTTGATGTATTAAAGAAATATTTATAAATAAATTAAGCAATGGTGTGGTTGAAAAATCACACCATTTTTGTATTTTTTTGTTGTATTTTTCTAAAAACTATGATATTATTAATTAAAATAACATTGTTATAATATTAATTCTTTTAAAACATTTCGTTTAAAATTCCCCAAAGTAGTTGTATAAAGAGAAAAAAGTTGTTAAAATAAAGGAGAGAAGTCGATGGAAAACAATAATATTATAAGTTTAAAGAATGATTTGGCATTTAAACGAGCATTTTCGGATAAAAATAATGTTGATATGCTTCAGGATTTACTGGCTAGTATATTGGATGTACCATATGAAAGTATAGAAAATATTAATATTAAAAATACGGAATTAGTGCCTAAGATGGAAAACGAGAAATACAGCATACTTGATATAAACTTGAGTGTAGATGGCAGACTAATAAATATTGAAATGCAGGTGGCGAAAGAGAGCTATTTTAAAGATAGGACACTTTATTATTGGGCAAAATTGTTTACTTCTGAACTTAAAAAAAGTGAAGATTATGGCAATCTTCAGCAGACAGTATGTATTAATTTTTTAGATTTTAATATATTTGATTATGAGAAGTATCATTCAATATATGAACTTAAAGAGAGAGAATATAATAATTTGCTTACAGACAAATGTCAAATTCATTTTTTAGAACTTAAGAAATATAAAAAGCAATATCCAAGTAGTCATTTAGAAATGTGGCTTCAGCTAATAAATGCAAGAACGCAAGAAGATTTAGAAATACTGGGAAAGTCAAATTCTACGATGATAAAAAAGGCGGTGACAGTAATAATGGAAATGAGTGCAGATGAGAGGTTGAAAGAAGAAATACGAGTAAGAGAAAAGGCACTGCTTGATGAACTTTCTAGATTAAATGAGATGAAAAGAATAAAAACAGAACGTGAAAATATAGAAAAAGAATTAAAGGAAATGAGTAATAAACTAGAGAAGAAAAGTGACGAGTTAAAGAAAACAAGCAATGAATTAGAAAAAACAAGTAATGAATTAGAGAAGAAGAGCAGCGAGTTAGAGAAAACAAGCAACGAATTAGAAAAAACAAGTGACGAGTTAGAGAAGAAGAGCAATGAATTAGAGAAAACAAGCAATGAATTAGAAAAAGTAAATAAAAAATTAGAGAAAAAAGAACAAAAGGCTATAAAGGATTTAATCTCACTTTGTAAAGATTTTGGAGCAAGTATTGCTCAAACAGTTTCAAAGTTAATGGAAAAGAATTTGCTTACTGAAGAAGAAGCGAGAGAATATGTGCTTAAATATTGGGAAGAATAATAAATGTTGTTTTGTTATATTAATAAAATGTTTTAAAAGAAAAAGGTGTGGGCAATGGAATTTGAACAGCAGGTAATAGAGGGTTTTGTAGAAGATATTATATTTAAAAATGATGAAAACGGTTATGGGGTTTTTGTTTTAAAAACTGATGGAGAAGAAATAACTTGTGTTGGTACAGTTATGGAGATTCATGAGGGGGAGAATCTTAAACTTATGGGTATCTGGATATCTCATCCCACTTATGGAGAGCAATTTAAAATAGAAACCTATGAAAAAACTATTCCTAAAACTGAGCAAGGAATAGAACGTTATCTTGCTTCAGGAGTGATAAAGGGAATAGGGGAAAAAATGGCAAAAAAAATAGTTCAGAAATTTGGAGCAAAGACTTTTGAAATTATAGAAGAAGAACCTCAAAGACTTGTTGAAATAAGGGGGATAAGTGAAGAAAAAGCTCAGAATATCAGTGAAATATTTCATGAACAAAGAGAATCTAGAGAAGTAATTTTATTTTTTCAGGAATACGGAGTATCTGCTACATATGCTGTGAAGATATATAAAAAATATAAATCACGTACATTAGATGTTGTAAAATTAAATCCTTATAAATTGGCTGATGATATTTCAGGCATAGGTTTTAGAATGGCAGACCAGATAGCAAAAAGAATGGGAGTAGAGGCAGATTCTTTAAATAGAATAAAATCTGGAATAAAATATTGTCTTAATCAAGCTTCAGTAGAAGGTCATGTATATTTACCTAGAGAAATTCTTGTTTCGAGGGCAGAAGAGATGCTTATTGTTCCAAGAGAGCTTGTAGAAAATTCTTTGCTTGAACTTCAAATAGAAAAACAAATATATCAAGAAATACTGAAAGACAAGGAAGTGGTATATTTATCTGCGTTTTATAATGTAGAGCAAATGGTTGCAAAAAAATTGCTTGAAATAAATCAGACTTGTGATGATACTAGAAGTATAAATATAGATAAAAAAATTAGGCAACTGGAACAAGAGCAGGGGATAACTTTAGCATCACAGCAAAAACTTGCGGTGGAAGAAGCTTTGACAAATGGTGTGCTTGTAATTACAGGAGGTCCGGGAACTGGCAAAACTACAACTATAAATACAATAATAAGTATTTTGCAGTCAGAGGGAAATGACATAGTTTTGGCAGCACCTACGGGAAGAGCAGCTAAAAGAATGACCGAGGCAACACAAAAAGAAGCACAAACGATACACAGACTTTTAGAGATAAATTTTTTGCAGGAAGATAGTCAAAGACAAAATTTTGAAAAAAATGAAGAAAATCCCATAGAAGCAGATGTTATTATAATAGATGAAACTTCTATGGTAGATTTGATGCTTATGAATAGTCTTTTGAGTGCAATAGAGCCGGGTACAAGACTGATACTTGCAGGAGATGCAGACCAGCTGCCATCGGTAGGGGCAGGTAATGTTCTTAAAGATATAATAAAAAGTGATTGTATAAAAGTGGTAAGGCTTAATGAAGTATTTAGACAGGCAGAGGAAAGTGCAATATGCACATAGGATTAATAATGGTAATTATCCTATATTGAATGAAAAAGAAAAGGATTTCTTTTTTATGAAAAGGGCAAGTATAGATGATGTTTCAAATACTATAATACAGCTTATATCTCAAAGATTGCCTAAATATATAAATAGTGATAAAAAAAGTGATATACAAGTACTTACTCCTATGAGAAAAAGTCCCTTGGGAGTGTTAGCTCTTAATCAGATTTTACAGAGTTCTCTTAATCCACCTGATAGAAATAAAAAAGAAATAGAATTTAGAAATATAATTTATCGTGAAGGCGATAAAGTAATGCAGATAAAAAATAATTATAATATTGTGTGGGTAATGAAAGATGAAAAAGGTAAAAAGACAGATGAGGGAGTTGGGGTATTTAATGGAGATGGAGGAGAAATTACCTTTATTAATAAATCTGATAATATAATTGAAGTGACATTTGATGATGGTAAAATTGTAGAATATGATACAAGTCAATTGGAAGAACTTGAGCTTGCTTATGCTATAACAATACATAAATCACAGGGAAGTGAGTACCCGGTAGTTATAGTGCCTATTCATAGCGGTCCTCCTATGCTTATGAGCCGAAATTTACTTTATACGGCAGTTACTAGGGCAAAAAAACTTGTGGTTATTGTAGGTTTGCAGGAAACTGTAAATCATATGGTAGATAATAATCGCGAAATTAATAGGTATTCAGCGCTTGATTATAGGCTTGAATATTTTGCTAAGAATGCTTTTTAACTTAATGTGGATTGTGAATATTTGTTTAAATAAATTTTTTGGAATTATTTGTGATTAAAGGTAGGTTTTTGATGAATTTTTTAGATTGGATTTATCCGCCGAGGTGTGTTTTTTGCCATAATATAATACCAGTAAATGTTTATAAAAATCTGGATATATGTCCAAAATGTTCAAAGTATATCCCTTGGTATAGCGGAAAAAATAAAAATTATCTTCCGAAAATTTTTAAAAATGGCTGGATAGTTTTAGATTATGATGAAATGGTAAAGTCGGCGATAATGCGTTTTAAATATGATAATTGTCCCAGATATGCCAAGGCACTGGCATTTTTGATGTACAATTATATGAAAAATATTGATTTTGGGGTGAAAATAGATTATTTTATACCTGTACCAATACATAAAAAAAGAAGAAGAGTCAGGGGATATAATCAGGCAGAACTCCTTGCAAAGGAGCTTTCAAAGCTTTCGAGAATACCCTATGTAAATAATCTTAAGAGAATAAAAAATACAAAACCTCAAAGTAAACTATATGGTGTTGAAGCAAGGTATAATAATTTGAAAAATTCTTTTTTGCTGGAAAAGCCAGAAATGTTAAAAAACAAAAATGTTATGATTATAGATGATATAATGACAACAGGAGCTACATTAGAAGAGTGTGCTTTATCAATTATTGACAACAGCAGGTGCAATGGTATATACTATTACATATTGGCAAGTGGGAAGAAATAAGGAGGGGATTACAATGGAAGTAAGAAATTGTGTAAGGTGCAAAAGATTATTTCAATATATGGGAGGACCACCTATATGTCAGGCTTGTAAAGAAAAGGAAGAGGAACTTTTTAAAGTAGTAAAAGAATATATATATGAGCATAAGGAAGCCAATATGGTAGAAGTTTCAAATGAAACAGGAGTTTCTGCTAAGATTATAGAAAAGTTTATAAGAGATGGCAGACTTATAATTACAGAAAATTCTCCGATATTTTTGAAGTGTGAAAAATGTGGTGCAGAAATAAAAACGGGACGTTTTTGTGATGCCTGTTCAAGAAGCTTAAGTAATGAGATGAGAATTTCTACAAGAACTGCAGAAGTAGTAAAAGAGGATAATTCTTTTGAGAGAATAGGTAAAGATAGAATGCACTTTTTGTCAAAGGCAAAACTGGAAAAATAATAAAAGATGTAAAAAGCAGATTTTTGAAATATTGTATATTTTATGTTTCAAAAAATCTGTTTTTTTGTTGAAAAAAATAAAAAGTTTTTTTTGAAAAAGCCTAAGTAAAAATCGTTTTTTTGCCGATTAAAAATATAAGAATTATTATAGGTGGTGAGTTTTATGAGAATAACAGGAATTAATAGTTATATAGACAGCTATACAAAACAGACATCTAAAGTAAAAGAAGTAAAAGAAACTAAAAAATCTAAAGATGTATTGAATATTTCTTCTGTTGCAAAGGAATATCAATTGGCACAGAAGACAGTAAGTAAAGTTTCTGATGTTAGACAAGATAAGGTAGAGGAAATTATGAAACAGATAGAGTCAGGAACATACAATGTAAATGCTGAAGAAATAGCTAGTAAAATGGTAGATAGTTTTTTTGATTCTATGGCATAGGAGTGGTTTTGTTTGGCAGGAATGGTACAGGAGCTTATAAAAATCTTGGAGTCTGAATATCATAATTATGAGCAGTTATGTGTATTAGCAGAAAAGAAGAAAGATGTAGTAATAAAAGGTGATATAGAAACACTTAAAAACATAACTGCTTCAGAAAATGAATTGGTAGGCAAAAATCAGAAACTTGAGAAATCAAGGACAGCGATTATGGAAGATATAGCCAATGTTCTTGGGCAAGATAAGGATTCTTTGACTCTTACAAAACTTATAGAATTATTAAATTCTCAAGAGAAAGATAAAGAAAGTCTTAAAGATATACAGATTAGGTTTAGAGATAAGCTGGACACTCTTAGAAAATTGAACGAAAAAAATGGTATTCTCATACAGCAGGCTTTGTCATATGTTGAATATAATGTAAATGTAATGCAGAGTTATAGAGCACTTCCTTCTATTTCCTATGAATCAAGCGGAGGAGTAAGGATATCAGAAGGAAGGAATTTTTTTGACACAAAAAGATAAGTTTTCTTATATCTTAAGATTGAGGGGAAGTGCAATAAAAAGATGAGTTTAATATCAAGTCTTTATAGTATGGGTGGGGCATTGAATACAGCTAAGACAGGTTTAAATGTGACATCTCATAATATAACTAATATAGAAACAGAGGGTTATACACGTCAGCGTATAGTTCAGAAAGATAATTTTTATTCTAATGTAGGAAGAAATGGAGCAAATGATAAACTTCAAGTAGGAACAGGTGTAGATATAAGCACACTACATCAAATAAGAGATGAGTTGTTGGATAAAAGTTACAGGCAAGAAAATAGTCGGGCACAATATTATGTTGTCAGAGAAGAAGCTATGCTTGAAGTAAATGATATTTTGGGAGAAATAAATGGTGAAAGTATAAGTTCAGAAATGAATACGTTATGGTCAGCTATAAATGCACTTTCTACTTCAGCAGGAGGTATTGAAACAAGGTCATTGTTCCTTCAGACGGCTTCAGCTTTTGCAATAAAAGCTAATGAAATAAGCAGTAAACTTGAAGAATATCAAAATAAATTGGATTTAAGAGTAAGAGATAGTGTTAATGAGATAAATTCCCTTACAGAACAGATTGTAAGTTATAACCAGCTTATAATGAAATATGAAGCTTCAGGAGATAATGCGAATGATTATAGAGATCAAAGAAATCTATTGATAGATGAATTGAGTGCATATGGAAAGATTAATGTAACTGAAGATGCAAATGGAATACTGAATATAAGTTTTGAAGGAGATACCATAGTAAGTGGACAGTTTAGACAAAAGATGGGACTTCAGTATGCAAATGACAGCACAGGAAAAGATTATGTGGTGCCTATCTGGTCAAATGTAGATGAAATTTTATCATATAAAGAAACAGATAAATATGTGTATAATGAAAGAAGTCTGCAAAACACAAGTCAAGATAGTAAAACAGATAATGGTATTTTGAGAAGTCTTCTTGCTTTAAGAGGAAAAATACAAGGTAAAGCAACCACTTCAGATGAAGAAGTTGAGGGTTATGTAATTCCTAAAATTCAAAAAGAATTAGATGAATTTGTAAGTAAATTGGTAAATATGATTAATGATACTGTTACAGATGGTACATATGATATGTATGGAGATGAAGCAGTGGAAAAAGTATTTGTAATGAAAGATACAACTAAAGACAAAAATGGGGATTATGTAAAAGGTTACTTTGGAAATATACAAATAAATCAAAAGCTTGTAGATAATCCTATGCTTTTAGGTTTGTCGCAGGAACAGGGAGCAGTAGAAGATACAAGAGTAGTACAAAAGATGCTTACTGAATGGAAAAATAAGGAAGGCAAATATTCTCCTGAAAGTTCAGATGTAGGATATAGTCAAAATTTTGAAGCTTATTATTCGGAATTAGTTGGAAGGATAGGTACAATAGGTCAGGAAGCTACTGGAATGGTAGAAAATCAGGACCTTTTGATTTCAGATATAGAAAATAGAAGACTTTCGGTGTCAGGAGTTTCTTTAGATGAAGAAATGAGTAATATGATTATATATCAGTATGCTTACAGTGCAGCAGCAAAGATTTATAATACAATAGATTCAATGTTGGAATCCGTTATATCAATGGTATAGAATAGGATGTGAGAAAATGTCAGCAATTTCAACTTTTAATGGACTTAATATTTCACTTCAGGGACTTTATGTATCAAGGACTGGATTGGATACTACAAGCCATAATATTTCAAATTCAAATACAAAAGGTTACACAAGACAGCTTATAGAACAGAGAGCTACAAGACCTATTTCGTTAAAAACAGGAAAAGGTATGCTCGGTACAGGTGCTGAAGTTTATGATATAAAACAGGTAAGAAGTGAGTATTTAGACAGAAAATATCGTTCAGAAAAGGCATCATATGGAGAATATTCATCAAAATCAGATGCGTTGTCACAGCTTGAAATGATAATTAATTCAGCAGCAGAAAAAAATTTCAGCAGTTCATTGGGTGATTTTTTCGATTCAATGCAAACGCTTTCTACAAATCCAAGTGATGAAGCATATCTTACAGTTGCAAGACAGAAGGCTATGAATTATACAAAGTATTTTAATGATGCAGCACAAAGACTTATTAGTTATCAAGAAGATTTAAATTATAATGTAAAAGCTACCGTAGATGAGATAAATAATATTGCAACACAGATACAAAGTATAAACCATCAGATATATAAACTGGAAATTAATGGGAATACAGCCAACGATTTAAGAGATAAGAGAAATCTTTTAGTGGACGAGCTTTCAGAGTTTATAAATGTTGAGGTAAATGAATATCAGGTAGAGGGTACAGATAGATTTAGAGTGTCTATAAATGGGCAGATATTAGTAGACCACTTTGATACAAATAAGCTTGAAACAAGAGCTAGAGAAATAAAAGGGAATTATGATGAATATTGGGAAGTAGAAGTAGCCAATGGTGTTGCTCAACATAAAAATCCAGATGTTATTGCGTTAAGAGGACAGTATGAAAATTATTTAAAAGGAAATTCAGATGGAGATTTTCAGTCTTTTATGGAAGAAGTTGAAGCTGGAAATATTACACTTACAGCTTCTCAGACATCAATAGCGAAAGAATATGCAGAATATGCAGAAGGTGTAGAAGAATATTTAAAAGTAAATACACAGGATTTATATGATGTTTACTGGGAAGGTTCAACAGTAAAATTGTATAATGAAGTTAATTATAATTCTATGGAAGGTAAGCTTAAAGGTTATCTTGATGTAAGAGATGGAAATTCAAGTACAGCGTCAAGTGGAGAGGCAGATATTGATGAATCAATAGTTTATAAAGGCATTCCATATTATTTGGGGCAGCTTAATAAATTTGTACAGACTTTTTCACAGCTTATGAATGAGGGAAAGGCTTATAATGGAACGCAGCTTAGTAATGGCGGCGGATTTTCAAATGGCTATAATATAAATGGTGAAACAGGTATTGGCTGGTTTTCTTATAAATCGAATACAGTAGAAGAAAAATTGGCATCAGGTAAAGATATTGATTATTCTAAAATAACTGCTTTGAATTTTTCAATATCTTCGGAGATTTCGGATAGTGTAAAAAATATGGCAACTACATATGATGAAAATTCTTCAGATGAAAACAATGATATGATACTTGATTTGATATCTTTAAGACATAATAATAAGGCATTTAGTCAGGGTGAAATAGATGACTTTATGACAGCAGTTACATCACAGCTTGCAGTAGACAAAGCTCAAGCCGCTTCGTTTGAAGAAGGACAGGAAAATATATTATTATCCGTAGAAAATCAAAGAGAGTCTGTATCTGGTGTAAGTATGAATGAAGAATTGACAAATATGATAAAATATCAGAAAGTTTATGCAGCATCTGCAAGAATGATAAGCACTATGGATGAAATTTATAATATTACAATAAATAGATTAGGAAACTAATGTGAGGTGTAAAAGATGAGAGTAACGGACAGAATGTCATCAAATAATCTTCTCTTAAATTTAAATAGAGTAA
The DNA here is from genome assembly GCA_964592005.1 of uncultured Eubacteriales bacterium. Taxonomy (GTDB): domain Bacteria; phylum Bacillota; class Clostridia; order Lachnospirales; family CAZQDT01; genus CAZQDT01. The sequence continues at coordinate 13,144 of CAZQDT010000004.1, read as the reverse complement.
ACTCAAAGTTAAATAAATATCAAAGTCAGTTGTATACAGGACAAAAGATACAATATGCGTCAGAAGACCCAATAATAGCAGCATTGGCTCTTAAATTCCGTACAAATGTAAATGAAACAGTGCAGTATAAGAAAAATGTTGAACAAGCCATTTCTTGGATAGAAGTAAGTGAAGGAGCAACTGATAATGCAGAAGATATTTTAAAGACGCTTTATGAGCAATGTGTACAGGGAGCCTCTGAGGAATATAATTTTGATGATAGGCAAAATATAGTATCTGCTATCAATCAGCTGTCTAAGCAGTTAATTACTGAAGCTAATGTTTCATATGCAGGACGTTATGTATTTGGTGGTTATAAAACAGACCAAGAGGTAATTTTGAGTAAACCAAATGAAGATGCTTATAATATAACAGAGCAGATAGAAGGTTCGGCAATAGTTCCAGCTACTGTATTATCTCAAGCAAGGCAAACAGATGGAGAAGTAAGAGATGTAAGAGAAACAAATGATATAAACAGATTTTTGCTGTCATATACAGATGTGGGAAATATTTCTATAAAAGCAGGGGGTATGACATATAATCTTCTTGAAGTGACATATACAGAAGATGCAACGGTTACACCTTTTAAAGAAGATGAAATAGTATGTTATAAAGCTGCTAATGGAAAAGTTACAGTAAAATTTAGTGACAATATAAAAAATAATTTTACAGGAATTGATTCCATTGAAATTCAAGAAGGAAATATAAGAAAGTCTACGGATTATGGAGCTTTTGATGTAAAAGACGGAGAATTTGTATATCTTGAAGATACAGGAGAACTTTTAGTTGGAAATAATGCTATAAATGGTCCTATTGTAACAGTAGGAAATACAGCTCCAAATCCAAATCAGATATCATATGACCCTACTTCAAATAAATTTATTGCGGGTTCTAATTTTACAATTGATAATTCGGAAGTAACTGTTAAACAAATGACACAGCAAGAGTTTAATGATAATTATAATGGAGTGCTTCCAAATAATGAAGTTATATATTTGACAGATACAAAAGAACTCTTGGGATTTGACGATGTTAAGGCAGATTTAGTGGAATATACAAATAAAGAAAGTTATATAATGCCGGCATCATCTACTAATGAATTTGCTTATTCTGTGGGAGATTATGAGCTTAAATATATAAAAGATACAGGTGAAATTTTGGTGGGTTCGTCAATAGCCAACAGTTTGAAACTATGTAAAAATATAGATATAAATTATGATAAGGTTGGTTTTGAAGAGGGAGATTTAAATCCTCAACAGTATTTTGAATGCAAAAAGTATAATCAGCTTATCAGTGGAGTAGAAATTAAAAATGATAAAATAAAACTTTCAAAGGATATAGATGCTGTTAAGGAACTTCCAAGCCTTAATATAAAATATACAGATACAGATGGAAACGTCAATACAATATTGGGAAATAATGTTATTGTTAAAAAGAGTACAGATGAATATGAACCAAGTAAAGGAGAAGTAGTATATCTTGAAGATACAGGAGAAGTAGTATTTGCAGATGATATACAAGCAAAAGTTAAACAGCCTTCGGATATGGAAGTTTCATTTAAGCTTGAAAATGGGGAAACATATTCTAATACATCTGTTCCAAGTAGTACACTTGAAGGAGATTTTGAGAAATCTGATGAAAAGATAGAGTATGAATTTGGAGTAAATAGCAAAATGCAGATAAATACTCAGGGCAATGAGATATTTAAAAGAGAACTTATTCAGGATTTAAGAGATCTTGTAAATAGTATAAATTCAGTAAAGCTTAGAACAGCTGATGAGATAAAAGAAGATATAAAAAGTAAATATGGTGAATTATCAGAAGAGGATTTAGATAAGAAAGTATCTGAAATTCAGACAGAAGAACTTCAGACATATAGAAAATTCTTTTCAACCAAGCTTGATAAAGCAATAGGAAAAATAAATGAATATCAAAATTCAGTTTCTACAAAACAGTCAGAAATGGGAGTACGTATCAACAGGCTTGAACTGATACAGAGCAGACTTGATGATGACAAGATTAATTATACTGACCTTATGACATCTAATGAATCTACGGATTACGAAGAAACATTTATAGAGTATATGAATCAGCAAACGTCATATAATGCAGCATTGCAGGTTGGGGCAAATATAATGCAGAAATCGTTGATAGATTATATTTAAGATTAAAAATTAAATGCTGTTATTACAGTAATTTGTAATGGCAGCATTTATAGTATGTTTCGATTGGAGGATGGTATAATGGAGCTTTTGACAAAAAATTTTGGTGTGCAGCAGATAGATGAAGACAAGATAATAACATTTCAAGATGGGATATTAGGTTTTTCAGAGTATAAAAAATTTATAATTCTTACAGAAGATGACATTAATATAAGTACAATATGGTGGCTTCAATCGGTTGAAAATGGAGAGCTAGCATTTCCACTACTTAATACATTTTCGGTTCTTAAAGATTATACACCTGAAGTAGATGACTCACTCATAGTACAATTAGGAGAATTTGAAGAAGATAGTTTGGTAGTGGCAAATATTTTGGTAGTTCCAGAAGATGCAAAGAAAATGACAGTGAATTTAAAAGCACCTGTTATCATAAATATAAAGACAAAAAAGGGTATGCAGGTGATAGTAAATAATAATGAATATGAGGTAAAGTTTCCCATATATTCTGTTTTGCAAAAACAGAAAGCAGGTGAATTGCAATGTTAGCTCTTACCAGAAAAAAAGGTGATTCGATAGTAATAAATGATAATATTGAAATAACTGTATTAGATGTTCAGGGTGACCAGGTCAGGCTTGGAATAAATGCACCACGTAATATAACCATTCATCGCAAAGAAATATATGAGCAGATAAAGCAGGAAAATATCGTTGCGGCTCAAAATTCAAAAAGTACTGTGGAAGTATTGGATAAATTGATAAAGAAATAAAATTTTTTAAAATAATAAAAAAACTCTAAAGTTATTTTTTAAAACACCGATATATAAATTGTAAAGAAAAGCAGTTGAGCTTAACGGCCGTAAGCTCAAAAGTTTTTAAATATTTTACAATTCATATGAATTGCATTATTAAGGTCCATGGAAGGACCCAATATATATTCAAGGAGGAATTTATATGATAATTCAACATAATTTACAAGCTATGAACGCACAACGTAACTTAGGTATCGTTACAGGTAATCAATCAAAATCAACAGAAAAATTATCATCAGGTTATAGAATTAACCGTGCTGGTGATGACGCTGCTGGTCTTGCTATTTCTGAAAAAATGAGAAACCAAATCACAGGTTTAAATATGGCTTCTAGAAATGCTGAAGATGGTATTTCTTTAGTACAGACAGCTGAAGGTGCTTTGACAGAAACACACAGCATACTTAAGAGAATGAGAGAGTTAGCAGTTCAGTCAGCTAATGATACAAATACAGCAGACGATAGAGAGCAATTACAGAAAGAAATCAACCAATTGACATCTGAAATCAACCGTATTGGTAACACAACAGAGTTCAATACAAAGAAACTCTTAAATGGTAACTTAGATTCAATAGGTAAGAAAAAAATGGGTTACGAAATTGCAAAACAGACAGCTGCATTGTCTGCATCATCTATTGGTGTTGAAACAACAGGTAACTTAGGTGTATATTTGACAAAGAGTGCTGCTGGAACAACTAAAGGACAGGTTGTTTTCACAACATCTGCATTAAAGACAGGTACAGAAGTTAGTTATTCTATAACAAAGACATCTACTGGACTTGATATTACATTCTCAGGTACAAATACAGATGAGCAAGAAGTTTCTTATACACAGTCTGTTACAGCTAAAGAAGATGGTAGCTATGAATTTAAAGATACTATGGGTATACTTAAATTTGCTATCAGTAAAAAAGATTTTGCTAAGATAGATATTGATTCTACTGTAAGTTACAAATCAACAGTAGGTACAAATCCTAAGACACTCAACACAAATTCACAGATTAGTTCTACATTTACAGGTGTTGCTACTGTTACTATTGCAGGTTCAGGTATGTCTGGTTCAGGAAAAGCATTATCAGATGTCAGTTTCTCAATAGATACAGATAAGAATATTACAGTAAATATGTTATTTGCTGATGGTACATCTGTAATAGATACTAGAACATATACAGGAAGTAAAACATCAGGAGTATATACATACAATGTTACACATACAGCTACTATTACACTTACATTTACTAACGCAGAAGCTGGAAAAGGTGCATTATCAGGTTCAATAGATTTATCTTTGTTCACAGCTAATGTTACAGCTAAACAAGTAAATGTAGCTACTGGTGATTCTTTAGGACTTCAGATAGGTGCTAATGAAGGACAGACAATGGATTTAGTAGTAGAAGATATGAGAGCAGCAGCATTAGGCTTAGTAGGTTTAGGTGCTAACTACACAGCAGATGCAACTGTTTCAACAGGTTTGACAAGTGATAATACACAGCATGCTCTTAATATAACAAATATGGAAAGAGCTACTAATGCTATCACAGCTATTGACAATGCTATTAACAAAGTATCTTCTCAGAGAGCAACACTTGGTGCTGTTCAGAACAGATTAGAGCATACAATAGCTAACTTGGATACATCATCTGAAAACTTACAGGCAGCAGAATCTCGTATCCGTGACGTAGATATGGCTTCAGAAATGATGGAATACACAAAGAACAATATTCTTCAGCAGGCTGCTCAGTCTATGCTTGCACAGGCTAACCAGTCAACACAAGGTGTTCTTTCATTATTAGGCTAATATCTTTTAAGTAGTTTAATAAGTTAGTTTTGAAAGCTCCGGCTTAGGTCGGAGCTTTTTTTATAAAAATTCAGTTTATTTTAAATGGTATTTGTTTTGGAAGTATATACCATTTAAAATGGGTTGAATAAAATATATTAAATAAAAAAAATTGGTTTTAAAAATAACATTCTGAGTTTTTCATGTAAATGATAAAAAGATTTGTTGCATGATGAATTTGTTTTATTTAAAATAAAAAGTTAAATACATTTAAGTATGGAGGGGTTATTGTGACAACAAAAGAAACAGCTATATTACTACAAAATAAGAATAATATATACAAACAAAATATGGAAGCACTTAAAAAGAGAGATCAATCTTTATATGAAAGAGTAAAGAATTTGCCTCCACAAGAGGATTATATATTATATAGAGAAACACCTAAAGATGTTTATAATCTCGTATCTTTGAGCAGACAACTTACTTATTATGAAGTAGATAATACCATAGAACATGTAGAAAAAGAATTGAACAATTTAAAACTAAAAAATTCCAAAATAGCAATTTTTTTGGGGTTTGGTCTAGGATATGAAATTATATATTTTATAAATTCACTTATGAAAGAGCAGGGTACAAAATATATTGCAATAGTAGAAAAAGATTTGCAGGTTTTTAAAAAAGCATTGGAGTCAACATTGCTGGTAGACTTGTTTAAAGTAGAAGATATAGTGTTTATGGTAGGAGAAAGTGAAGATAAGCAGTTATTTGCAAAGATGATAGACTTTTTGGATGATAAAGATAGAAAACTGTTTTTAAAATGTGTTAATTTTGTATATACAGGTGGAATTTTTAGGTTTGATAGGGATTACTATATGAATGTAACCAATGTAGTTAAAGAAGCAGTCAAATATGTAGTGACTTATTATGGAAATGATATAGAAGATGGTCTTATAGGTTTTGAAAATATAATAAAGAATATAGATTATATAGTCAATAATCCGGGAATTAATATGCTTTTTGATAAATTTAAAAATAAGCCAGCAATAGTAATAGCCACCGGTCCATCTTTAAATAAAAGTTTGAATAGCCTGAAAGGTTTGGAAGATAAAGCATTGCTTTTAGCACCGGATAACAGTTTAAATATTTTGAAAAAACATGGTATAAATCCACATATAATTACCAGTCTTGAACGTGTAGAGGCATCAGTAAAATTTTTTGAAGGATATAAACCTGAAGAAGTTAAAGATATTTATTTGGCAGCTACTCCAGTAGTTATGAACGGAGTTTACGAAAATTATCCCGGACCTAATTTAGTTGTATATCGTCAGTTTAATCATTTTAAATGGCTTGGGGTAGACAAAGGAATGTTAAGAATTCAGAGGTCAGCGGGTAATATGTGCTTTAATATAGCAGAAGCGTTGGGCTGTAATCCAATTATACTTGTAGGACAGGATTTAGCGTATGGTGAGGCAGGAGAAACTCATGCAAGCGGAGCTATCTATGCTAAAAATATTTCAAAAGAAGATTTAGAAAAAAACGAAAAAGATGAATATATTAGAGTTAAAGGAAATTATTCTGAATGGTTGTATACTACAAAGACATTGTATACTTTTTTACAAGACTATGAATATGACCTTGAACGTTATAAAGGGGTTTGTATAAATGCAACAGACGGAGGAGCATTTATAAAAGGAACAAAGCTCATGAAACTTGATGAAACAATTGAAAAATATTTAACTAAATCTTATTATCCTTTAGAAATTATTAAGAAAAATGTTGGTAGATTTGATGAAAACATAATAAAACAAGATGAAGATAAACTTGAAAATGTAATGGATAATACTTTTAAAGATCTAGATAGAATGTATGAGCTTGTAAACAAAATGGAAGATTATGCAAATGAAAATGTAGAATATATATATAGTATTTATTCTAAAAAGGAGTTTAATCAAGAAGAGAAAGAGAAAATATGTAGTTGTTATAATAAAATGATGAATTATCATTTAAGATATAAGGCAGAGGATATATATACAGATGTAATTCTTCATATAATGCAGTCTTATGAAATTAATTTTATTATGGATTTGTATGCTTTTGATGGATATGATGAAGATGAGGAACATATTGCAATAAGAAAGTTTTTAGCCTTGAGGGATTGGTCGATTGTATATAGGAAAATGACTAAAAAAATAATAGAAACAATAGAAGAAAGTAATAATTATAATTGTTTTGAAAAATGGAATTTGGAAACATTTGATATTAATTTTATTTAAATTTATCCGATATATAATATAAGAAATGAGATGGAATTTTGTAGTAGAAAGGTTTAAGGAGGAGTATGTTATGGATATATCATCTAAAATTGATTATGACATTATGCAAACTAAGACTGAATATACAAAAAAAGAGCAGCCAATGGGAGAAATCTTAAAATCAGAAAAATCAGGTATATCAAATTCAGAGGAAAATGTAAAGGATATAGGAAATTTTGAAGTTATTGGTAATTGTATGTCGCAAGACAATCAAAGTTTGGCAGATATAGTTAAGGGAAAAGATTTAGGAGTATCGGCACAGGATTTACAGGAAAATCAAGAAAAAGTAAGAAAAGCTATTGAAACGGCAAATAAAAAGATAGTTTCACCTACCATAGAACTTAATTTTTCAGTACATGAAGCTACAAATAGAATTTGCATTCAGGTAAAGAATAAAGAAACAGGGGATACCATTAGAGAAATACCATCAGAGAAAGTATTGGATATGGTGGCAGATTTATGCGAAATAGCCGGAAAGGTTATAGATGTAAAAAGATAGAAAGGATGAGGTCTTATGTCAATAAGTTCAGGAATTAACAGAAGTTCTGGAAATAATAACAGAATAGTATTTACAGGAATGTCATCGGGATTGGATACAGACGCTATTATAGACGCTAGTTTATATACTGAAAAATTAAAAATACAAAATCTTAAAAAGAAATATACTATTGAAAGTTGGAAGAGAGAACAGTACAGAGATATAAGCAGTAGTTTAAAGAAATTCCAAAGTTCGTATATGGATATTTTAAATAAGTCTAGTTATATGATGTCAACAAGTTCTTATAAGACTTTTAAGAGTAGTGTACTTACATCTACTGGTGAAACAAGTACATTAGTATCAGCTACTGGTACTTCAAGTGCAAATGGAGGAAGTAGTTCTATATCAATAGTACAGAAAGCAAAAGCAGCTAAAGTATCTACAGGAGCTATAAAAGGAAATATTACATCTAATTCCATAGATAATCTTAATAATCTGGCAGCTGATATGGAATTTTCTATAACAGTAGATGATGGTACTAAAAGAACTATGACCCTTAAAAAAGATGATTATAATAACGCTTTGGCAAAAGATAAAGAAATTTTAGATAATGCTAAAAAAGTAGATAAACTTAGAGCAAATGGTGCATCTTATAATGCAAATGGTGAGCTTATAAATGTAGATGGAGATTATATAGATATTGATGGAAATATACAGACATCAGCACAAGTATTGAAGTCAGATATTGAAAAAGATGCTGATAATGTGGCAAATCTTATGCAGAAGACAATAGATGATGAGATGGGAGCAGGCAAAGTTAAAGTCAGTCTTACAAGTGACAATAAGATTGTATTTGATGTAGAAAATGGAGGAACTCAGCTTACTATATCCAAAGCATCTATTTTTGGTATAAGTGATAATGCTACTAACTTTATTACTTCTAGCAGTACATTAGATAAAATTATGGGTTCCGTTAAGAGTGAATTTGCATGGGAAAAAAGTACTGAAACAGTAGGTACTACTAAAAATACTTATTATTCAATAAATGTTAATGGTAAGGATTTTAAATTCAGTTCAAGTACTACTCTTAAAGAAGCTATGAATGAAATCAATGCAAGTGATGCTGGAGTAAAGATGACTTATAATGAACTTTCAGGCAGTATAGACTTTGTTTCAAAAGCTACCGGACAGGATTCGGAAGTTACAGTTAAATATGGTTCTACTGTATTAGGTGAAGGTGGAGTTGGAACAAAAGAAAGTGGACAGGATGCAGTTGCATATATAGATGGTAACTTAATAACAAGAGCAAATAATAATTTTACAGTTAATGGTATTACATATAATATCAAGAGAGAACCTACTGATGAAGAGCTTGGAGCATTGAAGTCAGATGGTGCATATAGTGATGTATGGAACAGTGATGGTTCAGTCAATATAGCTAAATTAGCAGAAAAAGCTTCTACTTTGAATAAAAATATGAAACTGGAAACTAATGAAATTGAAGTTACTTTAGATACAGATGCTATATATGAAAATATTAAAAAGTTTGTAGAATCATATAATGAACTTATAGAGGAAATAAATGGAAAACTAGATGAAGAATATGATAGTGATTATCAGCCTCTTACAGATGAAGAAAAAGAAGTTTTGTCTGAAAGCGAAATAGAAAAACTTGAAGAAAAAGCAAAGACAGGTCTTTTGAGAAGGGATTCTATTCTTAGCAAAATAGTTGAAGATATGAGAACTGCATTATATGAATCAATAGATGGAGTTTCAGGAGGTATTTATAGTATAGGCATTACTACTTCTTCAGATTATGAGAAGAAAGGAAAACTTGAAATAGATGAAGATAAATTGAAGGAGGCAATAGAAGCAGACCCTGATAAAGTAGCTGCAATATTTGCCAAGAGTTCAGATATATCATATTCACGTACAATGGGTGCGTCTGAACGTAAACAAAGATATAAAGAAGAAGGTATAGTACAGAGATTATATGATATTATACAGGATAATATTTCTACATCATTAGATAATGCTGGTAATCCGGGTAGTTTAGTAGCTAAAGCAGGTATGGCGGATACACGTTTTAGTTCAAGTGGTTTTGATATATATGAGAGAATGAAAAGTTATAATGAACAGATTAATGATTTGTGGGATATTTATGACAAAAAAGAAGCAGCTTTGCAGAAAAAATATGCTAATCTTGAAACTTTGATGAGTGAAATGAACAGTCAAACAAATTCATTAACAAGTATGTTAGGACAATAAGCTTATGGATATTAAAGAATTAATGCAGTTAAAAATAAAGCTTGTGGAAGAAATTTATGAGAATACACAAAATCAAATGCTTGTAGTTTCTAAAGAAGATGAAGAGGAATTATTAATTAATTTGATTATGAGCAGAGCTAATCTTATAGAACAGTTAAATAATGTAAACCAAAAACTTAGTAATATTGAATTATCTGATGATTTAAAAGAACTTAACAATTCTTCAAATATTAGGATTAAAGAAATAGTTGAAGCTGATGCTAAGATTTTAGAAACAATTAAAGGTTTAGAAATTAGTATAAGTGATAAGCTTAGAAATATGAAGAAGGCAAGAAATGTAGTTACTAAAGGGTATATGAATTATGCAGGTTCAGAACAGCAGCCGGCATATTATATAGACAAAAAGAAATGAGACTAAAATTGGGGTGTTTTAATGGCAGTAAATCCATATCAAAGTTATAAGAAGAATGCAATAATGACAGCTTCACCAGAGGAGCTTACTCTTATGTTGTATGATGGAGCGATAAAATTCTGTAATCAGGCTATAATGGCAATAGAAGCAAATAAGATAGAAGATGCACATCATTTGATAAGAAAAGTAGAAGATATTGTTCAGGAGTTTGTTATAACATTAAAACCTGAGTATGAAGTTTCCAAAAGTTTGTCAGCTATGTATGATTATATGAATAGAAGACTTGCGGAAGCTAATAGTAAAAAGGATGCAGAAATACTTCGAGAAGTTTTGGGTTATCTTAAAGAACTTAGGGATACTTGGAAAGAAGCAATGAAGTTAGCTAAGAAAGATAAATAAAAGATTTATCAAATCATCACTCTGCAATTTTTGTAGAGTGATTTTTTATGATATTAATGAGGGGGAAATCTTATGGACGAAAAAGGTTTTTTTTATAATAAAAAAGTTTTAGTGATAGGTGGAACAGGAACAATAGGAAAGAATATAGTAAAAACAATAATGAGAGATAAACCGGCAGTTGTTCGTGTTTTCAGCAGAGATGAATACAAACAATATGAAATGAAACAGGAATATGAAAATTGTAAAAATATAAGATTTCTTATAGGTGATGTAAGGGATTATGAACGTTTAGTTAAGGCAATGCAGGATATAGACTATGTATTTCATACTGCTGCTATGAAACATGTACCATCGTGTGAATATGACCCATATGAAGCGGTAAAAACAAATGTAATAGGTACTCAAAATGTGATAAGTGCATCTGTTGTTGCTAATGTTAAAAAGACGGTATTTACAAGCACAGATAAAGCAATAGCACCTACTAATACATATGGAGCTACTAAACTTATGGCAGAAAGACTTATATCTTCAGCACAGTATAATAATGGAGATAAAGAAACTAAATTTGCGGCAGTACGTTTTGGAAATGTAATGGGTTCGAGGGGTTCGGTTATTCCTTTATTCAAAAAACAAGTGACAGAACAAAACAGGGTTACCGTTACGGACTTTAATATGAGTAGATTTATGATGACTGTACAGCAAGCAACAGATTTGACAATAAAAGTAATGAAACAGGCAAAAGGTGGAGAAATATTTATTTTAAAAATGCCGGTAATAAATCTTAAAGATTTAGCGGAAGTTATCATAGAAAGCGAATGTGAAAAAAACAATATTGATATAAATAAAATAGATATACAGGAAATTGGCTTGAGAAAAGGCGAAAAAATGTATGAGGAGCTTATGAATTTAGATGAGTCGCTTCGAGCATATGAAACAGATGATATGTTTATACTTCCTAATAGCTTTATATATAAAGAAAGTGATTATAAGCAGTATAAAAGTGCTAAGGTAGGTAATTATAGTTCAAATGATATAATACCTGTGACTAAAGAAGAATTAAGAATACTTTTGAAAGAGAGTGAGTTGATATAGGAGGCGTTTTATGAAAGATTTTAAGGGTGCTATTTTTGATTTAGATGGAACGCTCCTTGATTCTATGTGGGTTTGGAGAGATGTAGATGTAAAATTTCTTGCAAAAAGGGGATTTGAGCTGACTACTGATTATATAGAAGCAATTTCAGCTAAAGCATTTAAAGCGGCAGCAGATTATACAGTAGAAAGATTTCAACTTAAAGAAAAAGCAGAAGATATAATAAACGAATGGTTTAATATGGCACATAAATCTTATAGTACAGAAGTATTTCTTAAACCTAATGCAAGGGAATATTTGGAAAAGTTGAAAGATGATGGAATAAAATTGGCGGTGGCAACTGCTTCGGCAGAAAATCTTTTTAAGCCAGCACTTATAAATAATAATATTTATGATTTTTTTGAAACAATTGTTACTGCTGATGAAGTAGAACGTGGAAAAGGATTTCCTGATATATATTTGAAGGCAGCAGAAAATTTGAAATTGAAACCAGAAGAGTGTGTGGTTTATGAAGATATATTTAAAGGAATACAGGGAGCTAAGGCAGGTAATTTTTATACAGTGGCTGTATATGATAAACATTCAGAATATGAGCAGGAAAAGCTTAAAAAATTTGCAGATAAATATATTTTAGATTTTGAAGAATTGATGTAAAAATAAAAGCACAGTAAGTTTAAAATCTTATCTGTGCCTTTTTTTAATTAGGTTTAAACATTTCATAAATATTAGAAGTTGTAGGTTCGCTAAGAGTAAAATCAATTAAAAAGTTTTCTACATATACATCATTTATATTTAAGTAAGGATAAGCAATTTGAAGTTTATTTTTAATTTCATCAGTAATAGTGGATATAATATCCTTTTGAGATAAAGCTTCATAAGAGGAGTTTTCTAAAATATCGCTTATTGTAGCTTTGATATCTTCAACAGAAGCTTTTTCTCTGGTTTCTTCAGAAATATCAATATAAAATTCAGCTGACAGATTGTGAAGACTTCCGTCAGAAGAATTTAGTGGAATATAAATTCTTGGAATTTGAGTATAATCTGCATTAGTAACTAGCTTATTTGATTTAGGGTTGTAATTAAATACAAGTGCTGAGATTATTAATATAATTGCAATTATTACTATTAAAATAGCATACATTTCATTTTGTTTAGTCTGCTTAGATTTTATCATAGAAAAACCTCCAATAAAAGATATTTATTTTATTTTATCATAATATTTAAAGTTATCAAGATATTTAGTGTTATAAAATTTATTTTAAATATTAAAAGTTTCATAAATATTTAATTTATCTGTAATAAGTTTTCAATATATATGGTTTATAATTAAAGAAATATAGAAAGATAGAGGAGAACGCTTAAGTTATTGAAAGTATAGATAAATATATTTAAAAGTGATAT
>CAZQDT010000003.1:34245-38603 GCA_964592005.1 uncultured Eubacteriales bacterium | reverse complement strand
AAATAAAGTAAAATTTTGTATGTTTATAACTTTTTACAAGTTTTATGCAACGGAATACTCGGACAATGAAACAATACTTGTTCAGGGAGTTATAGATGTATTTTTTGAAGAAAATGGAGAGATGGTTTTGGTGGATTATAAGACAGACAGAGTAAAAAAAGCCTCTTTACTTGAACAAAGATATTCGGCACAGCTCGAATATTACAAAAAAGCACTTGAAAAAATAAAAGGTAAAAAAGTAAAAGAAAAAATTATATATTCTTTTGAACTTGATAAAGAGATAAGATTAGATTAAAAGGGATTTGTAGTTCATATTTGAAACTTTCTAAGCATAAGATATACAGAAATGCTATAAGGAGCTGTTGTTTTTGCAACAGTTCCTGATACAATAGAGATTTTGGGATTATCAGGCTATGGGAGGGAATATTATGGACGAATTAAATCCAATGATACTGAACGGTTTTGGATTGAGATTGAATGGATTTAGCAAAAGCAGAGGGGCATACATTTGCAATACGGACAAAGGTGTCAAGCAATTAAAAAAAGTAGATATGAAAATAGAAGATATTATTTTTGTACATAATGTAAAACAACATTTATATAATAATGGTTTTGAAAATATAGATAAATTTGAAGTTTCATTGGATAATTTGCCATATTATGTTTTAGCTGATGAAGTGTACACTTTATCAGATTATATAGAGGGCGAAGTAATTGATTTAAGTCAAAATTATTTACAGATAAGCAGAGAAATTGCACTTATGCACAAAGTATCTTCAGAAGTAAATTCTTTTAAGGAACAGAAAAATCTAAACTTAGTTAGTATTCTTGAAAAAAGAATTTCAGAAATGTCAAGATTGAAAAAAAGAATATTACAGTTGAGCAGTCGAAGTAAACTAGATGTAATGATTTTAAAAAATTACGAATATTATTATGATTTATCACAGAGAGCTTTAGAAATGCTGAAAAATTCTGATTATGAGAAAATTTTTAAAAACTCTTTTGAAAAAGGAGATTTTTGTCATGGTAATTGTAGAGAAGAAAATTTTACTTTTTATATAGATGATTTGTATATGATTAATTTTGAAGAATGTGAAAATAATTTACATATTATGGATTTATCGAATATTGTAAGAAGATGTCTGAAAAATAATTTATGTACTGAAAAAGATGCGTTTTTTATGATAGAAGAATACAACAAAGTAAAACCTCTTTCTAAAGATGAAAGGAAGTTATTGATAGCTATATTTGTTATTCCATATAAATTTTTGAAAGTATGTAATAAATATTATAATAGTAGAAAAAATTGGGTGGAAAATAACATAAGTTACAGCTTAGAGCAGTATTTGATGATTAAGGAAAAAAATGAAAAATTTTTAAGAATATTAGAAAGTAGTATGTAATGGTAAGAGGATAGCGGAGCTTGTACAGGAAATAAAATTTTTTGCGGATTGAGCAAAAATTTTATTACGTTATTATTAAATTGTATATATTTTACTTGCCTTTTTTCATATAAAAACGTAAAATAAATAAGAAATATTAAGTTAAAATATTAGTATTTGTACATATTTGAGGTGAAAAAATGGAAAGTGATAAAAAAACAACGAAAAAAAGCACATCAGCTTCAAGTGATAAAAAAAGAACTAGCAGAAGTAGTGGAGCTTCAGCAAAAAAAAAGAAAAAAACTGTTAAAAGAAGTGTAAATGCTAAGAAACAAGCGGAATATATAAGATTTATGTTTTTGACGGTAATTATTGCAGTGGTTATATGTGTAGCGATATTTTTTGTAGTATTTTCTTCTATGAATAATAATAACAATAAAGCTGAAAAAACTACCTCATCTTCTGTTACAACAAAGACTACACAAGGAACGACAGAAGATTTTTCGGAGTTTGATACTGAAACAATGGCTGTTGTAAAAGAGGTTGATTACAGAAATCAAATTATAAAGGTTTATGATATTGAGAAAGATACAAATCTTACACTTATGATGTCAGCTGGTGCAACAATGAAAAATCAGTATGGAAATACAATGTCTTTAGCAGAATTTAAAAAAGGTGATATAGTCCAGTTAGAATATAATACCAAACAAATGAAATACAGCACATTAAAAATTTCAGCTAAAGCATGGAGCAGAAATTCTGTAACAGGTTTTAAATTAGATACTGAAAAATCGACAATTACTATTGGAAACAATACTTATAAGTATAATGATATGTTATTAGTAATGTATAAAGATTTTGATTTTGATGTAGAAATGTTAAATCCAATAGATGTTATAACAATGAAAGGTTATTCAGATACAGTATGGACCTTAGAAGTTGAGAAAAGTCATGGTTTGGTTACATTTGAAAATGTTGACAAAATAGTAAATGGTACAATTGAATTAGATACTAATATTTTCAAAAATCTTGAAGAAGGGTTAGATCTTACAGTATCTGAGGGAAATCATAGTATAGTGGTAAAAGGTGAAAATATAGAAACATATATTAAAGAATTTACTGTAAGTAGTGCAGAAAAAGTGGTAATTAATCTTGAAGAAACGGGACTTAGAAAAGGTAATCTTTTTATAAATTCAAATGTAAGCAACTATGAAATATATATAGATGGAGAAAGAAAAAATTATGGAGAGGCTATAACATTGGAATATGGCAGTTATGAGGTTACACTTTCAAAAGATGGTTATGAAAGTTTTACAAAAAATGTAATTATAGATAAAGCAAAGGTTATAGCAGAAATTAATCTTGAGGAAAAAGAAAGTGTTAAAATGGGTAAACTTACAATAGATACAGGAGAAGTGACAGGAGCTAAAGCGTATGTTGATAATGTATATATTGGGGATACTCCAGTAGAGCTTAAAGTTTCATATGGAGAACATAGAATTACTGTTAAAAAAGATGGTTATGAAGATTTTACGCTTTCAGTAAATATAGATGACAATCCAAGAAAAGTAGTAATAACATTACATCAAAAAATAGAAGATGTTACAGTAGTCAGTCCAATAGAGGTTTCAACAGAAGAAGAAAGTACAACATTTTCTGGAATATCGGTAAAACCGATATATTAATCTTGGTAATAAAAATTGTTAAGATTTTGATGGGTTTAATGTATTTATTTTTCAATAAAAATATAATTTGCAGATTAAGGGTGGCGATAATTCGTCGCCCTTTGTTATAGAAAAGAATGAAAGGAAAAAAATTATGAGAGAACTTAATATAACTCCAAAAGACGAAAATCAAAGATTGGATAAATTTCTTATGAAGTATTTGAATAAAGCACCTAAAAGTTTTATTTATAAAATGTTAAGAAAAAAAAATATTAAATATAATAATAAAAAAGCTGAAGGAAATGAAATTATTTCAAGTGGTGATGTTATAAATGTATATCTTTCTGAAGATACAATAAATGAATTTAAAGAAATAAAGCAAGTAGAAACTGTAAAAAAGACTTTTGATATAATTTATGAAGATGAAAATATACTTGTCTGCAATAAACCGGCAGGGCTTTTATCGCAAAAAGATAAGGCAGATGATAATAATACATTGGTAGACCAAATAATATCATATTTATATCAAAAAGGAGAATACAATCCTCAAGATGAAAATAGTTTTAAACCGGCAATATGTAATCGTTTAGACAGAAATACAAGCGGTGTTGTAATAGCAGGTAAAAATCTTATGGCATTGCAGGAAATAAATAAGGCTATATATGAGGATAGAGTGCAGAAATATTATAAAACTATTGTTAAAGGTAAAATAGAAAAAGCAGGGAAACTTGAAGATTATCATATCAAAGATGAATTTAACAAGGTTAATATAATTAAAGAAGAAAAAGAAAATGCAAAGAAAGTTATAACAAAATATAAACCGCTTAAAGCATCTGAAAATTATACACTTTTGGAAATAGAGTTAATAACTGGAAAGACACATCAGATAAGAGCTCACCTTCAAAGTATAAAACATCCTATAATAGGTGATGGAAAATATGGAGATATCAAAATTAATGAAAATATGAGGAAAAAATATAAACTTAAATATCAGCTTTTGCACGCATATAAATTGATTTGGGAACAAAAAGAAGGAAAATTATCTTATCTTTATCAAAAAGAATTTTTTGCACCAGAACCTGCAATTTTTGAAAAAATAGAAAATGATTTGTTCTGAAAATATTAAAGGTCATTGCAAAAAAGGGGAGTGCAATGACCTAAGGGAGAGATATAAGTAGTATTTCTACCAACTACAAATTTATTGTAACATATAAATTTGAATAAATTATGAACAAAAAGTTAAAAAATTATTATATTTTCTGAAAATATTTCTTTTTTATCCGTAGGACTCAATGCACTTCCAAGTATCCCT
>CAZQDT010000003.1:0-34235 GCA_964592005.1 uncultured Eubacteriales bacterium | reverse complement strand
TTTCTGAAAATATTTCTTTAATATATTAACTATATATTAAAGAAAAGTTAAAGAATGTAAAATTTGCAAGATAATAAGTGCTTAATAAAGCTTAAAAAATATTTTTTATATTATTGATTTGTTAAAAATAAAGCAATATTTTGTATTGCACGATTAGCAGCAGGTATAGGAAACATCTGGAACACATGCCACATTCCATGCCATACTTCAAGCCGAACGTCAACATCAGCCTCTTTCATTTTTTTATTTAAAGTAATAGAGTCACTTAAAAGTATTTCATTTGTTCCGGTTTGAATTAGGGTAGGGGGAAATCCTGTAAAATCTGCAAAAATTGGAGAAATTAAAGGACTTTTTAAATCTTCATCTGTTAAGTCAGTTACAGAAGAAGTTAAAAATTCATATGTTAGTATTGGGTCAATGGATTTGTTGGTTTTATAACTTTTGCCTTGTGATGTAAGATCTGCCCATGGAGACATACATACTATTGATTTTGGCATAGACATAAAGTTTTGCTTTAAATATACAGCAAGTGAAAGAGCAAGATTTCCGCCTGCGGATTCACCTGCGAGTATGATATTTTGGGTTGAATATCCCCTTTCAAGCAGATAATTCCAAGCTTTAAGTGCATCTTCGAGCTGAGCAGGATATTTAAATTCCGGAGCAAGACGATATTCTACTGAAAGAACATCTATTTCACAGCTACTGCAAAGTTTTGCACCAAGAATTCTACCATAAGCTAAATTGCCGGAAACATATCCACCACCATGAAAATATAATATAACACAATCAGAACTTCTTTTTTTGGTATCACTAATCCATTCACATTTTAAGCCATCTATTTCAAAAAGTTCGTATGAAATTTTTTTAGAAGGACTTAAAAGTAGTCCAAGAACTTCTTGACTTTTACGCTGTTTCTCCAAGTCTGCTTTATCCTTTAGACTATGGATAGACTTTATCGCTTTCATAACAGCATTGTTTAATTGTTTTTTCTTTTTATCCATAAAAACCACCTTTGAAAATCTTAAATACTGTATGTCTAAGATAACATATCTTTTGCATAAATTCAATTTTAAATTAATAAAAATTAAGGTATTTTAATTTTGAAAAAATTTCAAATTAAAAATTCTCTTTTTCTTTAAAAATAAATTAGGGTGTAGTATAATTTATAAATAGTATTAAATTTTGAAGAAAAGGTGGGAGGAATGTTGAAGAAAAATGGTGAGCCTTTAGAAACAAAGAAATGGTATAAACTGGACAATTCGGCGAATATATATCCAGCTATTCAAAGGAGTTATTATTCTTCTTTATATAGATTTTCAGCATATTTGACAGAAGATGTGGAAAAAGAAATTTTACAGAAAGCACTTGATATGACTATGCCTAGATTTCCAGTATTTGATGTGTGTTTAAAGACAGGATTGTTTTGGCAGTATCTTGAAAAAAATACAAAAGAAGGACCTTTTGTAGAAGAAGACATTATAAATCCTTGTACTCCAATAAGGTTTAATGAAAATAATGGATATCTTATTAGAGTTTATTATTATAGAAAAAGAATTTCGGTGGAATTTTTTCATGCTTTGACAGATGGAGCAGGAGCATTGGTATTTTTGAAAACTTTACTGGCAGTTTATCTAAGATTGAAAGGTTATGATATACCCAATACACATGGTATTTTGGATATAAATGAAGAACCTAAAAAAGAAGAGGAAGAAGACCCATATATGAAATATGCAGATTTTAAGAGTAAGATGGGGATGATTGGGAAAAAAGCTTATCGTGGTGTAGGTACAAGAGAACCTTATCATACTTTGAATGTAATAAGTGGTATAATTGATGTAAAAGAAATTTTGAAGATTTCAAAGTCATATAAAGTTTCGCTTACAGAATATTTGGCTTCAGTGCTTATATATGTATTGATACAAAAACAGGAAAAAGAAGAAAAATATCACAAAAAACCAGTATCTTTGATTATTCCGGTAAATTTAAGACCTATGTTTGAATCAAAAACCTTAAGAAATTTTATACTATCAGTAATTCCTACAATAGACCCACGACTTGGAGAATATACATTTGAAGAGGTTTTGGCACAGGTACATTATTATATGAGATACAATATAAATAAAAAATTTTTCCAAGCTAAAATTAATAAAAATGTATCTACTCAAAAAAATTTTGTGGTAAGAATAGCACCTTTAGCTTTGAAACATATAGTTGTTTATTTATCATATCTTAGAATAGGAGATAGTCAGGCAACTACTACTTTTACAAATCCCGGAGTAGTAGATGCACCAGAGGAAATGAAAAAATATGTAGATAGATTTGATGTACTTTTAGGACAGGCTTTTGCAGCGAGGGCAAATTGTGCGGCAGTCACTTTTAAAGATACTATGGTTATAAGTTTTTCAAGTAACATTAAAGAAACAGATGTAGAAAGAGAATTTTTCAGGAAATTGGTAAAAGATGGGGTACATGTAAAGATAGAAACAAACCGAGAAGAGTATACTCCTAGTTAATTTTTGAGAGGTGATTAAAATGTCTTATTGTGTAAATTGTGGTGTAGAATTAGAAAAAACTATAAAAATATGTCCTCTATGTGGCACAGAAGTAAAAAATCCTAATCAGCCTGTGGATACAATTTCGCCTAAACCTTATCCAGCTAATAGGGCAAATTTAAATCCAACTGATAGAAAAGAAACAGCTTTATTGATAAGTTTAATTTTAGCGTCACCAAGTATT
This sequence comes from uncultured Eubacteriales bacterium, assembly GCA_964592005.1. Taxonomy (GTDB): domain Bacteria; phylum Bacillota; class Clostridia; order Lachnospirales; family CAZQDT01; genus CAZQDT01. The sequence continues at coordinate 31,499 of CAZQDT010000003.1, read as the reverse complement.
GCATGTGCAATTATGAATTTTTTAATATTTGGAACGGGGACTTGGTCTTTGCATGTTATAGGAATATGTACGATTTTATGGACTATTATTGTTCCACCATTGTTATTTAGAAAAATGCCTAAGCTTTTAGGAATTGTACTTGATGCAGTAGTTGTTTTGGCATATATTTATATTTTTGTAATACAGCTTGGTGATACAACTGGCTGGTATAGAGAAATAGCAGTACCAATAGTTATACTTTTGGCATTTTTAATGCTTATTCTTATGGGAATTTATGATTATTATCGTCCGCCTATTATTGTAAATTTTATGAGTTTATTAGGGGCGATAGGAATATTCTGTATGGGAATAGAAGCAGCAATTGGACTGCACTTTTATAATGAAATAAGATTTGTATGGTCAGCGGTAGTTATGATATGTTGTCTTTTGATAATTATTCCGCTGGGGATAGTAGTGACACGTCCTAAAATGAGAGAAGAAGTAAGAAGAAGACTTCATATGTAGTAAAGTAAAAATATGGTACTGTATTTAGACAGTACCATATTTTTCTAGTATTTATCAATATCTATTTTCTCAGCTTTATAAGATTTATTCAATATTTCCAAAGACAATTTATCAAATTTTTCAGTATTGTCACTTACATAAAATCTATGTTCAGGCAAGTTTTTTTCAAGTCTTAAAGCATTATTTTGTTCAAGAATATTTTTAAATTCCTTTGCTGTTTCAGCAGCAGTGTTTATAAGAGTTATGTCATTTCCAACGGTTTTTCTTATACAATCTACTAATAAAGGGTAATGAGTACAGCCTAAAACCAAAGTGTCTACATCAGCTTTTACAATATCTTTGAGATATTCCTGAGCAGTAAGTTCGGCTATTAAGGTATTAGACCAGCCTTCCTCTGCAATGGGAACGAAAAGAGGGCAAGCTTTTGAAACTACCTCAACAGATGGATTTATTCCTTTTATAAGTTTTTCATAAGCACCACTTTTAATTGTGCTTTCAGTAGCAATGATGCCAATTTTATTATTTTTTGTGGTAAGATTTGCAACCTTAGCTCCCGGCTTTACAATTCCCTCAATAGGAAGATTTTTAAATTCTTCTCTCATTGTGCTTAAAGCATTGGAGCTGGCAGTACCGCAGGCAATTATGATACCTTTTACATCTTTTTTGCATAAAAATTTAATTATTTGTCTGGAATATTTTATCAAGGTTTCTTTGCTTTTACCACCATAAGGAACTCTTGCAGTATCTCCGAAATAGATTATCTGTTCATTTGGGAGATATTTCAGTACTTCTTTTACAACGGTAAGTCCACCGACACCTGAGTCAAATATACCAATAGGTCTGTTATCCATATATAATGACCGTCCTTTTATATCAATTTTTATTGAAAGCAAGTTCAATAAGTTTATCTATTAATTCCGTCTTGTTTACTCCTTCTTGTTCCCAAAGCATAGGGTACATACTTATGGAAGTAAAACCGGGTAAAGTATTGATTTCGTTGAAAATTACTCGATTTGTTTCATTTTCTACAAAAAAATCTACTCTTGAAAGTCCTGCTCCATCAAGAGCCATAAATATTCTTTTAGCCTTATCCTGAATTTCTTCAACTATTTTTTTCGGTAAATCAGCTGGTATTATGGTTTTAGAATTATCATTGTTATATTTTGCGTCATAGTCATAAAATTCAGCAGCAGCAAGTACCTCGCCTACTGTGGAAGCTTCTATTTTATTTTCATTGCCAAGTACGGCACATTCCACTTCACGACCTGTAATAGCTTTTTCTACAAGAATTTTTCTGTCATATTCAGCGGCTTTTTTAAGTCCTTCTTTAAGTTCAGTAGCATTATGAGCTTTGGTAATACCTACTGAAGAGCCTGCATTTGATGGTTTAATAAAGCAAGGATAACCAAGATTTTTTTCTATTTTTTTGACTATCGGATTGATTTTGTCAAGTTCATAACTGTAAACTTTAACATATTCAGCCTGTGCAATATCGCCTATGAAATTAACAATAATCTTTGTATAAAGCTTATCCATAGAAACGGCAGAAGCCAAGACACCACAACCTACATAAGGTATATGAGCCATTTCAAACAAACCTTGTATAGTACCATCTTCACCAAATGCACCATGAAGTACAGGGAAAATTACATCAATAGGAATTGTTTTGATTTTATCACCTACAATTTTAAGAATTGCTTTGTGAGTGGTATCAGGACTTATGATAGCAGGTGTTCCAAATTTTTCCCACTCTCCGTTCTTTATATTATCGACAGGTCCATTATATATAAGCCATTTACCTTGTTTTGTTATACCAATTGGAATTATATAATACTTGTCTGGATTTATATTGTTGATTATAGTAGTTGCTGATACTTGAGATACTTCGTGTTCTGAAGATTGACCTCCGAATATTACAGCAACTGTCTTTTTATTAGCCATTGGAAAAATCCCCCTTTTATATATAACTATTATCTGTTTCAAAAAGTTTATTGTTTAAACGTGTACTTTTTAGTTTACCTAAGTATTTATAAAAATTCAAGATGTTTTTGAAAAATATACAAAAAATATGTGAAAGATTATAATTGTTAATGTATATGAAAAGAAAAAGAAAGATATGCAAAAAAATAAACTTGACTTAAAATAAAATTTAATTTAAAATTAAGAAGTCGAGTAGCTTAAAGCGTAAATCCAGATGTTGGATTTACGCTTTTTCTATGCAGATGATATAAAAATATGGTTATAGTAGCTTTCCGTAAAAGTCTCTTGAGAATTTCAAAATAGGAGGAGTAATGAGCAAAACAAACAAAATGGGAACGGAAAAAATTTCTAAAGTAATGCTGAGTATGGGTATACCGATGATTTTATCTATGGTTTTACAGGCTTGTTACAATATTGTAGATAGTATGTTTGTGGCAAGAATAGTGGATTATGATGGAATAATAAATGCTGGTGAATATGCGGTAAATGCGTTGACTTTGGCATTTCCTATTCAAATGCTTATTGTAGCATTTGGGATAGGTACAGGAGTGGGAGTAAATGCAGCATTAGCGAAAAGCTTAGGACAGAATGATAAAGATAAAGCAGCTCATATTGCCGGAAATGGTATAACATTAGGAATTATTATTTATGTATGTTTTTTTATATTTGCAGTTTTAGGAATAGATATTTATCTGGAAAGTCAGACAAATGATGCAGTTGTATTGTCTATGGGAAAAGAATATCTTGGAATTTGCATATTTTTATCTTTAGGAATGGTTATGTTTTCTGTATATGAAAAACTTCTGCAAGCTACTGGAAAGACAGTATATTCTACCATAGCACAGGTATCAGGTGCAGTTGCTAATATAATTCTTGACCCAATACTTATTTTTGGTTATTTTGGATTTCCTAAAATGGGTGTTGCTGGTGCAGCATATGCTACTGTAATAGGTCAAATGATTTCTTGGATAGTAGCAATGTTTTTCCATTATACAAAAAATACAGAAGTAAAATCTGGTTTGAAATATTTAAAACCAGATTTTAGTATAATTAAGGAAATATATGTAATAGGTATGCCAGCAATTATTATGCAGGCGTTAATGTCATTTATGACATATGGTGTAAATATTATATTTGGAACAGTTTCGGCAGCAGCAGTTACAGCTTATGGAATATTTTACAAAATTCAGCAATTTGTATTTTTTGCAGGATTTGGATTGAGAGATGCAATAACTCCTTTGGTTTCTTTTAATTATGGTATGGGCAATAAAAATAGAGTAAAAGAAGGAATTTTTTATGGAGTGTTGTATGTTGAAATTATAATGGTTATCGGAATATTAATTTTAGAAATATTTGCAGAAAGTCTGACAGCAACATTTGGTCTATCAGATGAAACAGCAACATTGTGTGTACTAGCAATTCGTATAATATCAGTGGGATTTTTATTTGCTGGTGGAAATATTGCGGCACAGGGAGTATTTCAGGCTCTTGAATGTGGTTTGAGTTCACTTGTAATTTCACTTATAAGATTGTGTGTGGTTGTACTTCCTTTAGCATGGATTTTTACAAAGTTTAACAATGCCTTGTTTATGATATGGTTTGCTTTCCCAATAGCGGAATTAGTGGCATTTATAGTAGCTGTAATTCTTTTAGTGAGAGTGTATAAGAAAGTCATTGATAGTATAGAATAGTTAAAAATAGAGGGTTTATAATAAACCCTCTATTTTCAATTAGTAAACATGTTTTTTTATATTATTTGTAACTACCAGCGTCAATAGCTTTTTGTTTTTCATCAAGTATTTGCTGATAACCTGCTTTTAAGTATTCTTTGCAAGCATCTTCATAAGTTTTTTCAAATTCAGATTCTTTACAAGTTGTACATTTTACATAAAGTTCTTTCCAAAGATTATTCAAATCTGTCTTGTATTCTGAAACAGATTCGACTGTAACAGTAAATAAAGCATCAGGAGTACGATATTCGTTAGTTTTGTTAAAGTTTTCAAGAGCTGTTTCAATTAAATATTCATATCCCGCAGGTGCCCAGTTAAGAAGATTTGCTTTTTGATTGAGAGTTTCATCAGGATATTGAGCACTTTCAATTACTAAACACCAGTAATCTTTGTTGTTATTATTGGAAAGTTTAGATTCACCATTGTAATCGGCAACTTTATTAGCAAAACCTGAACTATCTTTTGTATAATTTTGACCTTCTACACCATTTTGAAGTTTAAAGAGATTTTCGTCTTGAGCCATCCAATCTAAGAACATCCATAAAGCTGCTCTTTGTTCTGCCGTTGTATCAGCATTAAGTCCCATAATCATACCAAATGGCCAATAAGCACGGTCTTGAGGAACATTTCCCTTAGGTACTGTTGCATAAGGGTCAAGTACAGAAAGTTTAGCTTCTGGACAGTTTTTAAGTAAAGAACTTATAACATCTGTGTTGCTTGTTAAATAAAGAGAATAAATACCAGATTTTCCGGCTACGAAATCAGCTTTTACTTGAGAATCTTCTGTTTTTAAGTAAAATTCTGTATCAATCAAACCATTGTTAAATTGATAGTTAAGATTTTTTAAGTAAGCTTTTGTAGGTGCCCAAGTGAAGTCAGCAACAGAAAGGTCTGAATATAAAGCTCTTTCTTTTGAATCAATAGGCCATGTACGATAAGCATAACTATATGTAAAGTTATTCTGTACTAAATTTCCGCCACCATTTCCAAGTCCTGCGTCTTTCCAAGCTTTGAGCATTGCATTATATTCATCAAGGTTTGTAGGCATTTTCATACCAACTTTATCAATCCAGTCCTGTCTTACTAAAGTAACCCAGTTGTAAGCAGTAGGTCTTTCGGCAAAGAAAAAGTAAGTTTCTCCGTCCATTTCACCATAATTTTTAGTCATTTCTGCTGTCATTTCATAATATGTAGGAGCATAATATTTCATCTCTTCCAAATCAATAGGCTGTAAAACTTCTTGACTATAATAATTTACTGCCTGTGGCATATCATAGTGGAATACAATATCTGGTGCTGTATGAGAAGCAAGCATTTGAATATAATCATTTACTTCAGTACTTCTTCCGATAGCAACATACTGTACTGTAACATTGTATTTATCACCAAATTCTTTTTGCATCCATTGGGTATAATAGTTGTCTGTTACATTCCAGCCTTCAAAAGCTCTGTCATATACTGGAATTTTGATTGTTACATTTTCTTTGAAACCTCCTGAATAATCAGTATAGCTTCCAGATTGTTTGTTAGAATTATTTCCATTGTTATTATTAGCTTCTCCGCCGCCACAGGAAGTTAATCCTAAGGTCATTACTGAAGCTAACAAAAGTGACATTATTTTCTTTCCATTCTTCATATAAAATCCCCCTTAAAATGATATTTTGAATTTATTGAACATTGAGTTCATAATTATATAGAATTAGGTAAAACCTAAATTACTATCAGCCTTTAACTGCTCCTATCATAGTTCCCTGAACAAAGTATTTTTGTACAAAAGGATAGACACATATAATAGGAATTGTAGCAAACATAACACAGGCAGCCTTTAAAACTTCAGGGTTTGTCTGTACTACGGATACACCCTCTTGGAAAGACTCGGTAGATGCAACTACTAAATAATAAAGTTTTAATTGCAAAGGTCTTAAAGAGGTGTTAGATTTTATGTAAAATAAAGCATCTTGATAAGCATTCCATCTTCCTACTGCATAAAAAAGAGAAATAGTAGCTATAATAGGCTTAGAAAGTGGAATTACTATACTCCATAAAATCCTGAAATGACTTGCACCATCAAGTCTTGCAGATTCTTCCAAACTATCAGGAATAGTGGATTGCAAAGATGTTTTCATAATCAGAAGATTATATGCACTAAATGCTAAAGGAAGTATAAGTACCGCCCAAGTATCAAGAAGATTTAGTTCATTCATAACCAAATATTCAGGAATCATACCTCCACTGAAATACATTGTAAACATAAATATAAAAGATAAAACTTTTCGTCCTCTTAGATATTTTCTCGAAAGAGGCCAAGCTGCACAAAGTGTGATAAACATACCTAATATGGTAAAAAGTACAGTTACCACTACTGATACATACATAGAACGAAGTATACTTTTGTCGGCAAAAATCTTTTCATATGCACTTAAAGTGGGCTCTATGGGAAGTAAAATTACTTTATTGGCAATAACATATGCTTCCGTACTTATAGATTTTGAAAATACATGTATAAATGGAAGAATGCAGGTTAAACATGTAACTATAAGTATGGTATGTAAAATAATATCAACTATCAAATTTATTACTTTATCTCTAGTTAATTTTTTGGAATTCATAATTTATTCTCCCCCTTTTTAAATTAATCCGTCTTCTCCAAGACGTTTTGCAATAAAATCAGCTAAAAGGACCATTATCAATCCTATGACTGATTGGAATAAACCAAGTGCAGTAGACATACTGTACTTTATGTCCTGAATACCCCATTGATAGATTAATACGGGAATAGTAGTAGTATATTTGGTTGTGGCTACATTCATCAAAGAATTTACACGTTCAAAAGAACCACCCATTATTTTTCCTAAATTCATTATAAGTAAGGTAACTATGGTAGACCTTATACATGGTAAAGTAACATTAAGACATTGTTGCCAGCGGTTTGCACCATCAACTTTGGCGGCTTCATAAAGTTCGCCGTTTACACTGGTAATGGCTGCTAGATATATAATAGTACCCCAGCCCATTCCCTGCCATACACCTATTGTAACATATGATATGAGCCAAAGAGTATCTTCTTGAAGAAAAGGTATTTTTTCTCCGCCCATATTTTCGATTATAACATTTACGATACCATTATTTACTCCAAATAACTGATATGCAATAGCTCCTATAATAACCCATGATAAAAAGTGAGGCAGATATAAAAGTGTCTGTGAAACTTTTTTGAAATATTTATTTTTGATTTCATTAATTATAAGGGCGAGTATAATAGGCATAGGAAATCCAAAAATTAAATCAAGAATATTAAGAAGTAAGGTATTTCTTAAAGCCTGCCCAAAACTTCTGTGAGAAAAAACTTTTGCAAATATATCTAATCCTACAAATTTACTACCTAAAAAGCCTTGCCTTATTTTGAAATCTTTAAAAGCAATGATAAGTCCAAACATAGGTAGATACTTGAAAACAAAAACAAATATAAGAGGAATTATAAGTAAGGCATAAAGTTGCCAATCATTTTGAATAGCTGTCCAAACTCCATTTTTCTTAGATTTGTAATTAGTTTTTTTGATTTTGGTATTTTGTGTCATAAAGTTATTCCCCCTTTTACTATATTTAAGCTAATATTGACAAAGTATTTTATAAATTTATTGTTAAAACATACAAAATATAAATGCTGTTTTAGCAAAAATATGTAATTATAAACATATTATAATCTAAAAAATCTTTTTTGTAAACAACTATTTCAAAAAAATGGATTATTGAACTAATAAAAAGGCTGATACATAAATGAAAATTAATTTTTTAATTTTTAAAATTATTTTTTGATTGAAACAAGCCTATTAGCATTAATATAATAGCAATTATTTTTAAAATTAAATCTAAAGTATGATTTATTGAAATTAATATTGAAAAGCTGCTTAAACCCATACCGCATAGTAAAAATGGAGAAAATTTTTGCTTATCAGGGAAAGTGACGGCTTCGCCTTTTATTTCCTTTAGCTCTGCGATTATTTTATTTGTTTTAAAGGTTATATTCATAAAACCAATTACAATTATAGACATAATTATAGTTGAAAGAACTGAATAAATATGTCTTGGATTTTGTAGTGTAGAAATTGTAGTTATTAAAAGACAAATTATCTCAAAAATAGTAACTATTTTAAACATATTTCTTATTTTGGTGTAATGTTCTATTTTAGAGTCAACATCTGTATATAATTCAAATTTACCATTTTGTTTTTCTTTTCTTAAAAATACCCAAAATCCCCAAATGGCAATAATTTCAATATCATTTTCTGCCATAAATTCACGATAATTTTTGCTTACAGAAAAGAATTTTTCGCTGAAATCTGTTTGATATATGTATTTTCCAGCAGGACATTCTTGAAATTTAAAAAATCCTGCTTTGAAACCAGTCATTGCATATCCTTGTTCAACCATTTCATTTACCCATTTTGTTTCTTTATCTTTGTTAAAATATAAACGAAATTTAACCATTTTTATTCTCCTCCCATCAATTCGGAATTTTTTAACAATTCCATTAATCTTATTTTTTCTTCTTCAAAAGCTGCTCTACCGGCTGGAGTAATGATATATTCTTTTTTCTTACGAGAAGATGTATCTTGACTGTATATTTCAATCCATCCTCTTTTTTCTAATGATTGAATTGCCCCATATAGTGTTCCCGGTCCCAGACTTACCCTGCCATTGGTAATTTCTTCGATTTCCTGAGTAATTCCATATCCATGATTTGGCTTGCGTACTGCTAATAAAATGTAAAAAAGTGCTTCTGTAAGCGGAATATTTTTTTCCACAATAAAACTCCTTTCGCAATTATCGTTGAATGATACATCGTTTTACGATACATCGTAATTGGAATATATCACCTGCTGATGTATTTGTTAATAGTATTTTGAAAAAATATAAAAAAAGTTATTTGAGTTGTGAAAGTAAGAAAAATTAATTGTTATGGATATTTTTGATGTAAAGTTGTATTATTGGTATTATAAATAAAGAATGAGGGGGGACATTATGAAATTAATTATAATTTTTTTGATATTTATGGTGATAACTAACATCAATTTACAAAGAACAGGAAAAGAGAGTATAGATACATATTTTGAGATAAATAACAATATATTTAATAATGAGTTTGAAAGTCAGGCAATAACAAATATTGAAGAAAGTGAAAATCAAACAGTAGCTGATATTAAAGAAACAGAAAGTCAAATAGTATTAAATATTGAAGAAACAGAAAATCAGATAAATTCAAATGGAGAGGAGGAAACAAAAATAAAATCGGTATTGGATTTTTTACTTACAGCTAAAGAACCTTTAGGGAATACAATGTATATATGGGGTGGCGGCTGGAATGAAGAAGATACTGGGGCAGGAGTTGAAGCGAGGAGTATCGGAGTAAGTCCAAAGTGGAAAAAATTTTATGAATTGCAGGATAAAAATTATGATTATAGAAATCATAAATATAAAATACATGATGGTCTGGATTGTTCTGGGTATGTTGGTTGGACAGTTTATAACACATTCCATACTAAGGATATGGAAAATGGATATGTTGAAAGTTCATCTGATATGGCGGAAAGTTTTTCAAAAAAAGGCTGGGGTACATTTACTAAAGCTGAAAATGTTTCAGAATGGAAAGCCGGTGATATTATGAGTATGAAAGGTCATGTTTGGATTTCTTTGGGTATGTGTGAAGATGGTAGTGCGGTGATTTTACATTCAAGTCCTCCGGGAGTAATTTTGTGCGGAACACTTCTTGAAAATGGTGAAAAAAGTCAGGCAATAGAGCTGGCAGAAAAATATATGAGTATTTATTATCCGAAATGGTATGAAAAATATCCAAATTGTGAAAGAAATGAAGATTATTTGAAAAAATCTTCTCGAATGCGTTGGAACAGGGAAACATTAGCAGATGATGAAGGCCTGCAGGAAATGAATGCGGAAGAAGTTTTAGAAATTATATTCAAATAAAAAATTTTAATATTTGTGTGTTTTTCGGGTTTGTGTGTTTTCAAAAGCTTGCATACGATATGGAATTGTGATACAATTAACATATCACTGCAACAGTGCAGTTGGGAGAATACATAAAAGAGGAGAGTGTTTTTCGATGAATTACAAGGTTGATGTAACAGAAGAAGAAATACTTGAAGCGATTGATAAAGTTGTAAAAAAGACAATGACAATGGATATGACATGGAATTGGCACTGCGGAGTAGCTTATTATGGAATAGCTAAAGCGTGGGAAGTTACAGGAAAAGACGAATATATGGATATGGTTCAGAAAGTAGTAGATGAATACATAGAGCTTGGTCTTCCAAAACTTAATGTAAATGCCTGTGCAATGGGTCATGTTTTAATTTCTTTATATGAATATACAAAAGATGAAAAGTATTGGAATATTGCACTTGAAAAGATGAATTATTTGAGAAATGAAGCTTTAAGATTTGGTGATGGAGTATTTCAGCATACCGTATCAGATAAAAATGATTTCCCTGGACAGGCTTGGGCAGATACACTGTTTATGGCAGGATATTTCTTGTTGAGAATGGGAAGAAAATTGAATGATGAAGAGATTATAAAAGATGCACTTAATCAGTATTATTGGCATATTCAGTATTTACAAGATGAAAAATCAAGTTTATTCTTCCATGGTTATAATGATATGGATAAGAGTCATATGTCTGGTGTTCATTGGGGCAGAGCAAATGCTTGGGCAGCTTATACAATGGCAGAAGCAAGATATTTGATTAACTATCTCTATCCTGAATTTATGGAAATAGATTGTTCTTTACGTGACCAGCTCAGTGCATTGAAAAGAATACAGACAGAAAATGGTTTGTGGCGTACAGTCTTAGATGATGGAATTTCTTATGAAGAAGTTTCAGCTTCAGCAGGTATAGGTGCAGCTATGACATTATATGGAAATGTATTGTTTACAAAGACAATAAATGCAGCTCTTAAAGGCTTACTTAATAATATTGATGAAGACGGAAAGGTTATGAATGTATCAGGTGGTACAGCAGTTATGACTACGGTAGAAGATTATAGGCTTATTCCTAAAAAATATATTCAAGGATATGGTCAGGGTCTTGCACTTGCTTTCTTATCAGCACTTTTGAGAAAAGAAGTAGTACATGATTAAAATAATGGTGTTGCAATTTGCAGCACCTTTTTTATAAGTATAATATAGAAAGAGGGAGTTTTTATGACTTACAGCAATCCTGTACAGAGAGGATTTTTTCCTGACCCATCAGTAATAAGGGTGGGAGAAGATTATTATATGGTTAATTCTTCATTCCAGTATTTTCCAGCCATACCTATTTCGCATTCAAAAGATATGGTGCATTGGCATGTGATAGGTCATGCGGTAACAAACAGCGAGTGGTTGGATTTATCGGCAATTAAGGACTCGCATGGAATATGGGCTCCGGATATTTCATATCATAATGGAGTTTTTTACATATTTGCAACTTTAAGATTGAATGCAGATGGAACAAGAGGAAAAAATGTAATGCGTCGTCAGCTTATGGTTACAGCTACTAATCCGGCAGGTCCATATTCTAAACCTGTTTGGCTGGAAGTAGATGATATAGACCCGTCACATTTTGTCGATGATGATGGAAAACATTATATGATAATAGCATCAGGAGCTAAAGCGGTAGAACTCAGCGATGATTGTACAAAAGTAGTTGCATCTCCTAAAGTGGTATGGGCAGGGACAGGAGAACGTTGCCCTGAAGGTCCTCATATTATGAAAAAAGATGGTTATTATTATGCAATAGTGGCAGAAGGTGGAACAGGTTACGGACATGGTATAAATGTGGCACGTTCAAAGATATTGTTTGGAGAGTATGAGCCATCACCATATAATCCGGTAATGCGTCAGACTAATCCTGATGAAGTAATTCAACGTGCAGGGCATGGAAAACTTGTACAGACTCAAAATGGAGATTGGTATATGTATTATCTCTGCGGCAGAAGGAATGAAGGAAATTATACCACTATAGGTCGTGAATCGGCATTAGACCCTGTGCAATGGACAGAAGATGGTTGGTTTACAGTAAACAATGGAAATGGTCCAAGTAAAATACAGGAAGCACCAGATTTACCAGAATGTGTTTATCCAAGAAAGACATTTTTTGATTTTAATGAAGATACTTTAGATTTAGATTGGGAGTTTGTAAGAAATCCTGACTATGGGACACTTTCACTTACAGAAAGAAAAGGTTATCTTCGTATTTGGACAAGAGATGGTGTGCTTTCGGAAATACGTGCAAAAAATACATTGCTCCATAGGGAACAGGAATTAAAATATACAGCTTCCATAAAGTTGGAATTTTATCCTTCCAGAGATGGGGAACAGGCTGGGTTGACTTGTTATTACAGTACAGCAACTTATGCAAGATGGTCCTTATGCTATGAAAGTGGAAGAAAATTACAACTGGTTATCAATCGAAATATGGGTGAAGAAGTGATTTCAGAAATAGATAACGTCAAAGAATGCCCTATTTATCTTAAGGTGGAAGTAGAAAAACTTACAAGACGTTTTTATTATAGTTATGATAATGAAAACTGGGAAATTGGCGGAGTGTTGGAAAATTGTATTTATCTTTGCGATGAAGGAGTTCCGACAGACCGTAAACGTCATACAGGCACATTAGTGGGAATTTATGCAAATAATGGTGGCTGTGGAAGCCGTATACCAGCAGATTTTGACTGGTTTAAGTATGAAGATTAATTTTTTTATAAAGATGGGTTGTTTTTAATGCAATCCATCTTTATTTATTATTAAAAATTTTACAATAGTTTGTGAAAATATACACATTTAACAAAAAAATATTTAAAACTATTATAAACTATATTTTTTGACAAAATAAAAAAATGAATTTATAAAAAATGGAGTTAAAACTACCTATAAAGTTATAAAATTAATAACTTTTCTCAACATAATTGACAAAAAACAGAAAGGAAGTTATACTATATATCGTAGTGATGTTTTTGAGTGTGAGCCGTTGATAAAATTTATAATTATTGGCTTTTTATAAACCATAAACATATATGACTGCATTTACAAAATAATACAATAGGGAGGTTTTTTTATGAGAAGTTATGGTTCAGATGAGATAAGGAATATTGTGCTTCTTGGACACAGTGGCTGTGGTAAATCTACACTTATGGAAGCTATGCTTTATACAGCAGGAGTTACAAAGCGTTTTGGAAAGATAGAAGAAGGAAATACAGTAAGTGATTATGACCCAGAAGAAATTCGTAGAAAAATATCTATTAATACATCTTTTGCAGCTATTGAATGGCTTGATAACAAGATGAATATTATGGATACCCCTGGTTATTTTGATTTTGTAGGAGAGGTAAAACAGGCAACAAGAGTAGCAGATGTTGCCGTTATAGTAGTATCTGCTAAATCTGGAGTTCAAGTGGGAACTGAAAAGGCATGGGAATATAGCGAAGGAATGCCAAGACTTATATTTGTAAATGGTATGGACGATGAAAATGCTGATTTGAATAAAGTTCTTGAACAGCTTAAAGAAAAATTTGGAAAAGAGATAGCACCACTTCAAGTGCCATTTAAAGAAAATGGAAAATTTAATGGTTTTGTAAATGTAATTAAAAGACATGCAAGAAAATACCAAGACGGAAAAGTTATAGACTGTGATGTTCCGGATGGAATGGAAGATGAGATAGCACCTGTAAGAGATATGATATATGAAGCTGTTGCAGGTACAGATGAAACACTTATGGAAAAATATTTTAATGGTGAGGAATTTACAGTAGAAGAAACATATAATGCCATTAAAAAAGGTATACTTGATGGAAGTATGGTTCCGGTAGTTTGTGGTTCAGCAATAATGGACATAGGTGTTCAGGTACTTATGAATTACATAAAGAATTTTATCCCTGAGTCAAGCATTTCTAGGGAAAAGGTAGATGGTTTAGTTCCGCTTACAGACGAGCTTGTAAGCAGAAGATGTTCAGATGAAAAACCTTTATCAGCATTTGTGTTTAAGACTGTTGTAGACCCATTTATAGGAAGACTCAATATGTTTAGAGTTTACTCAGGTGTAATGAAAAAAGACAGTGTAGTTTACAATGCTAAAAAAGGTATAGAAGAAAAAATAGGAAAATTATATGTACTTAGAGGAAAAGAACAGATAGAAGTTGATGAACTTAGAACAGGTGATATAGGAGCAGTTGCAAAATTACAAGAAACATCTACACAAGATACTCTTTGTACAAAGGATAAACCAATACTTTTACCTGAAGTTCCTTTCCCAGAAGCGTTTATGTGTATGGCAGTAGAGCCAAAGACTAAGAATGATGAAGAAAAAATATCGAATGCACTTTCAAAACTTATGGAAGAAGATAAGACTGTAAGATTGGTATTTAATAAAGAAACTAAACAGACATTGCTTTATGGTATAGGTGAACAGCATTTGGAAATAATTGTTGCAAAGCTTAGAAATAAATTTAAACTTGAAGTAAATCTTATAGAACCTCTTGTACCGTATAAAGAAACTATTAAAGGAAAAGTAAAAGTACAAGGAAAGCATAAAAAACAATCAGGTGGACATGGACAGTATGGAGATGTTTGGATTGAATTTGAACCGCTTGGAGATACTTCTAAAGATTATGAATTTTCAGAGAAAGTATTTGGAGGTGCAGTTCCAAAACAATATTTCCCAGCTGTTGAAAAAGGAATACAAGAAAGCTTGCAAAATGGTGTTTTGGCAGGTTATCCAGTAGTTGGAGTAAAAGCTACACTTGTAGATGGTTCTTATCATCCGGTAGACTCTTCTGAAATGGCATTTAAAATGGCGGCAATTATAGCATTTAAAGAAGGTTTAGTAAATGCAAAACCAGTTATTCTTGAACCTATAATGTATGCAGAAGTTACTGTACCTGAAAAATATATGGGCGATATTATGGGTGATATGAATAAACGTAGAGGAAGAATACTTGAAATGGGAAGCATAGGTTCGGGCAAGAGCAGGGTTATAGCAGAAGTGCCTATGTCAGAAATGTTTAAATATCCGATAGACCTTCGTTCTTTAACAAGAGGAAGAGGAGTATTTACTATGAGATTTGAACGTTATGAAGAAGTTACCCAAGATGTTCAACAAAAAATAATTAAAAATAAAAATATGTAATCAGACATTTGAGGTTGTTACAACGTAATTTGTTGTAACAACCTTTTTGCATATAGAGATTTTTAAACGATGTTAAAAATTGGAATTTAAAATATTGTTTGTGCATTTTTCGTGCTTAATTTATGTGGACTTATCGAATTAATTGTGATAAACTTAAAAAGTGGAAAAATATATTTGGAAAAAGGGGTTGTGTTATTTGAATTCAAAAAATCCAAGTATTTTAATAGTTGATGATATGGAAGTAAATAGGGCGATATTATGTGAAATTTTTAGAGAGAATTATACTATACTTGAGGCTAAGACAGGTAAAGATGCAGTAGATATGCTTGAAGCAAATCATAAAGATATTGTAATAGCCTTACTTGATATTGTTATGCCCGAAATTAATGGTTTTGATGTTTTGAAGATAATGAATGAAAAAGGTTGGATTAAATATATTCCTGTTATTATGCTTTCGGCAGACGATTCAGATAAAAGTATTTTAAAAGCTTATGATTTGGGAGCGGTAGATTTTATTGGTCGTCCGTTTAATCCTGACATAATAAGAAAAAGAGTAGAAAATATGATAGAGCTTTATAGACATAAACAGGATTTAGAAGCGATGGTTATGAAACAGACTAAAAAACTTAAACAGGCAAACCAAGTGATGGTTGATACTTTAAGTACCATAGTTGAATTTAGAAATGGAGAATCGGGGCTTCATATAAGAAGAGTAAGGGGACTTACTCAAATACTTTTGGCGGCATTATCTGAAATGTACAGTGAATATAAAATTTCCAAGGAAGAAATGGAAGAAATAGCCAATGCTTCGGCATTGCATGATATAGGTAAAATAGTAGTTCCTGAAAATATATTAAATAAACCGGGCAAACTTACAGCAGAAGAGTTTGAAATTATGAAAACCCATACGGTTAAGGGTAGTGAAATTTTAAAAGAAATAGAAAACACTTATGAACCAAGATATTTTAAATATTGTTATGATATATGCAGGCATCATCATGAAAAATGGGATGGAAGAGGATACCCTGATGGACTAGTTGGCGAAGATATACCATTTTGTGCACAGGTGGTATCGGTAGCAGATGTATATGATGCTTTGACGAGTGAACGTGTTTATAAAAAAGCATTTTCACATAAAAAAGCTCTTAATATGATTTTAGGTGGAGAGTGTGGAGCATTTAATCCTAAGCTTATGAGATGTTTATCAGAGATAGAATCAGAAATAGAGGGAGAGCTTAAAGCCATAGAAAATAATAATTTTTCGATAGATATGAACTTAGAGAAGATAATGTTTACAGGAACAGAAGAAAAAACAGATATTTTTTCCGGAAAGAAAAATGCTTAAATTCATAAGAAATAGATAAAATAAAACATAAGTTTGTAAATTTTTGAAAAGTTTATTAAAAATACTTGACTTTTATAAAAAGGTAAGATATAATTATTTTAAGAACAAGGGTTCGCTGGAATTTAAATGGGAGGAATGGTAAATGGTGGAAGATAAATCGGCAGCATTAGAAAGTGCACTTGCAAAGATACAGAAACAGTTTGGAAAAGGTGCGGTTATGAAGCTTGGCGAAACAGGGGATACAATGAATGTGGTTACTACACCTACTGGTTCTTTGAGTTTGGACATAGCGTTAGGAGCAGGAGGAATACCTAAGGGACGTATTATAGAGATATATGGCCCTGAATCTTCAGGTAAGACTACCATAGCACTTCATATGGTGGCAGAAGTACAGAAGTTGGGCGGCATAGCAGGTTATATAGATGCAGAGCATGCTCTTGACCCAGTATATGCCAAAAATTTAGGTGTAGATGTAGATAATCTTTATATTTCACAGCCTGATGATGGAGAGCAGGCTTTGGAGATAGCTGAAACTATGGTAAGTTCAGGAGCTATTGATATCATTGTAGTTGACTCTGTTGCAGCACTTGTACCTAGAGCTGAGATAGAGGGTGATATGGGTGACAGTCATATGGGACTTCAAGCAAGACTTATGTCACAGGCACTTAGAAAGCTTACAGCAGTTACAAATAAATATAAATGTTCCGTTATATTTATAAATCAGCTTCGTGAGAAGATTGGAATTACATTTGGTTCACCTGAAACTACTACTGGTGGACGTGCTTTGAAATTTTATGCCTCTATACGTTTAGATATAAGAAAAGTAGATACATTGAAACAGAATAATGAATTTATAGGAAGCAGAACAAGAGTAAAAGTAGCTAAAAATAAGATATCACCTCCTTTTAAAACAGCAGAGTTTGATATTATGTATGGAGAAGGTATATCTAAAGAGGGAGATATTCTCGATTTAGCAGCAGAACTTAATGTTATTGAAAAGAGTGGTTCGTGGTATTCTTACAAGGATACAAAGATAGGTCAGGGAAGAGAAAATGCTAAAAATTATCTTAGAGAAAATCCTAATATCTGTTTAGAAGTGGAGAATGCTGTTAGAAGCTTTTATAATCTTCCTACAATTGAAGAACAGGAAGAAAAAGTAAAGAATGATATAAATGATGAAATAGAAGATTAATTATTTGAAGTGTAGAAGAGTAGTAATATTTTTCTACACTTTTTATATAAATGGTGGTGAATTATGACAGTAACTAAAGTTGAAAGACAAAAGAACAATGAAAAAAGATATTCTGTCTATATAGATGGGGAATTTGCTTTTGGAATGAGTGGAGAAGATATATTGTATTTTAAACTTACAGAGGGTAAGGAACTTGATGAAGAAAGATATAGATATATTATGGAATATGTATTGTATGTAAAGGCAAGAGAACAAGCATATAGTTATCTTGGTTATAAATCAAGAACAGAAAAAGAATTAAGACAAAAACTTACAAATTCTGGATATCCCGAAGATATAACGGAAAAAGTCGTAGAACTTATGAAAAAATATAATTATCTCAATGATGAAATTTATGCTAAAAGCCATATAAAAGATAGAATTAAATTTAAACCAAGTGGTAAAAGACTTTTGAAATATGAACTCAGTCAAAAGGGTATATCGGAAGAAATTGTACAAAAGGCAGTAGAAGAAACAGATATTGATGAATTGGAAATGGCAGTAAGCATACTTGAAAAAAAATCAAAAGGTAAGAACCTTTCGGATAGAAAACAAAAAGAAAAGTTATATATGTATCTGATTAGAAAAGGTTTTGACTATGAAACAACAAATAAAGCCTTTAGGAGAATTATGGAAAATACGGAAGATATAGAGGATATTTGAAATGGACATAAAAAATAATTATAAACATACGATTTATGCAAGTTATTTAGGTTATATTACACAGGCAATAGTTAATAATTTTGCACCATTGTTATTTTTGACTTTTCAAAGTACATACAATATAAGTTTAGATAAAATAGCTTTACTGGTAACTGTAAATTTTTGCGTACAGTTATTTGTCGACCTTATCTGTGCTAAGATTGCAGATAAGATAGGTTATAAAAAATGTATAGTTTCTGCACACATATTATCAGCAGCTGGACTGGCAGGACTTGCGGTATTTCCAGATTTGATGGGCGGTTATGCCGGAATTTTATTGTCGGTATTTATTTATGCAGCAGGTGGCGGGATTATAGAAGTGTTGGTAAGTCCGATAGTAGAAGCTTGCCCTACAGATAATAAATCATCGGTTATGAGTTTATTGCATTCTTTCTATTGCTGGGGTCATGTTTTTGTTGTTATAGTTTCTACAATATTTTTTGTATTTGCGGGCATAGAAAATTGGCGTTTGCTTGCAGTTATATGGGCAATAATTCCATTTTTCAATGCCATTTATTTTGCAAAAGTTCCAATACAGACATTGAATCAAGAGGAAGATGGAATATCTTTAAAGCAGTTATTTTCTATGAAAATATTTTGGCTTTTTGTTGTAATTATGATTTGTTCAGGGGCATCTGAACAAGCTGTAAGTCAGTGGGCATCAGCATTTGCAGAATTAGGACTTGGAGTTTCTAAGACTATGGGGGATTTGCTTGGACCTTGTTTATTTGCAACACTTATGGGAATTTCAAGAGTATTTTATGCTAAATATAGTGAAAAAGTAGATCTTCAAAAATTTATGCTTGGAAGTACAATATTATGTATATTTAGTTATTTTTTGACAGCATTTTCTCCGATAGATATATTATCACTTGTAGGCTGTGGATTATGTGGCTTTTCGGTAGGAATTATGTGGCCGGGAGCATTCAGTATTGCAAGTGAAAAATGTTCTAAAGGCGGAACGGCAATGTTT
The DNA here is from genome assembly GCA_964592005.1 of uncultured Eubacteriales bacterium. Taxonomy (GTDB): domain Bacteria; phylum Bacillota; class Clostridia; order Lachnospirales; family CAZQDT01; genus CAZQDT01. The sequence continues at coordinate 11,857 of CAZQDT010000003.1, read as the reverse complement.
GCACTTTTAGCACTGGCGGGAGATTTAGGATGTTCAAGTGGTCCTACTTTAGTAGGGTTTGTATCAGATAAATTTTCAAATAATCTTAAAATTGGGATAATAGCAGCGGTAGTATTTCCTTTAGTGCTTGCGATAGGATTAATGTTACTTAAAAATATAAAAGAAGAAAATTAAAAAGGGGTCGATTAAATGATAAAGATAACAGAAGAAAAAGTTGCTTCACTTGCACCTAATGCAACAGCAGTTTCTAATGGAAAAAAGATTTCTCAAAAGGGCGGTTTTATAAAGCTTTGTATTTCTGAAGATGAAACTTTTATTTATGGAGAATGTTCGGGAAGTGGTAAAAATCCATATATCACATCGGCAGATTTTATAAATCCTGATGAACCTGTATTCAGGTGCAGTTGTCCAAGCAGACAGTTTCCATGTAAGCATTCGATAGGGCTTATGTTTGATTATCTTGCAGGTAAAAATTTTGAAAAATGTGAAATACCGCAGGATATATTGGATAAGCGAGATAAAAAACAGAAGAGAGAAGAAAAGAAAGAACAGGAAAAAATAGAAAATAAACCTAAAAAAGTAAATAAATCAGCTCAAACTAAAAAGATGAAAAAACAGATAGAGGGTTTGGAAGTTCTTGAAAAATTTATAGGGGAAATTTTAAAAAATGGTTTTGCAGCATTGACTGGTAATAATCTTAAAATTTATAAAGATTTTTCAAAACAAATGGGAGATTATTATTTACCCGGACCACAGAAAATTATAAATGCTATGATTTTAAATGTAGAACAAAGTAAAAATGATACAGAAAATCAAACTATTTATTATGAAAAAATTATGGACTGTGTGAAACAGTTGCAAAGCATTGTAAAAAAAGGAAAAGATTTCTTGAATAATAAGATTGAAAGCGGAGATGTAGCTTTGGAAGAGTCGATGCTTTATGAATATTTGGGGAATGTATGGAAACTGGAACAGTTAGATGAGCTTGGAATGTATAAAGATAATGCCGAAATTGTACAGCTTAGTTTCGATGTGTTGAAAAATGAGGCATCATCTGAATATATAGATACAGGATATTGGATAAATCTTGAAGATGGTGTTATAAGTAAGACTGAAAATATAAGACCATTTAAAGCAGTAAAATATATAAAGCAGGATGATACAATATTTGATTGTGTGACTGTACCAAGATTGTATTTTTATCCGGGAGAAACAAATAAAAGAATACGTTACGATGGTTTTAGCACCAGAGATATTACAAATGAAGATAGAAAGAAAATAATTTCTTTTGCAAAAGAAGACCTGACAAAGGTAGTGAAAGAAGCCAAAAATCAGCTTAAAAATGTACTTTCAGAAAAATCTGTCTTTTATCTTGTAAAATTTAAAGATATAGTAAAAAGCGGAGAAAATTTCATATTAGAGGACAGTTTAGGAAATAATATAAGGCTTACAGATAAAGAAGGAACAAATACTTTATCAGCAATAAGTTTTTTATCGAAAGAAAAATTTCTTACAGATAAAACTATGTTTATAGAAATATATTACGATTTGGAAATGCATACTCTAGGAGCTGTACCTAATTCGATAATTACAGAAGATGAAATATTGAGGTTGATATATTAGAGGAGGGGAAAAGATGATTATAGATGATTTAAAACAGCGACTTTATCAGATAGCCATTGCTGGGTTTCAGGCATCAAAAGAGGATTTCAGATTGAAGAAAATTGTGGAAGAATTGGAAAAATATAAAGATAAAAATCCTGTTTTTCAAAAACTTTATTTACAATGTGCAGACCTTGAAAAATATATACAGGAAGAAAATTATGCGGCTTTTATGGAAGCAGTATTTTTGGTAGATGCTGTGGATATGGTACAGACATCAGCTCAGATAAAGCTTGAAGAGAATGCCGAGCCTGTCGGGGAAGAAAACGGAGCAGGGCAAGCAGTAAGAATGACTTACAGACAGGCAGAACCGATAATTACAGCTCTTTATTCAGAAGGTCAGGGAAGATTTGCGGTAATAAATGAAGCCTATGGGCAAAATAGCAAAGTAATGAAAGATTATAGAGTAGTACCTGCACTTGTAAATGGTTTAGATGATAGTTATTCGGAGATGGGAGAACTTTGTAAAAGAATTTTGTTGGATTTTGGTAAAAATATAGTTCCTGTTTTAAAGAAAGGTTTTGACCCAAATGGCAAAAAAGGAATGGCAAGGCGTGTAGCAATTATTTCAGAACTTGCAAAAGAAGAAGAAAATGATTTTTATTTAGATATATTAAAAGGAGAAAGTTCACAACAAGTAAAAGAGGAAGCTATTTTAGCTTTGGCTTATAAACCAGACAACAAAGAATTTTTATTTGAAAATATATCTAAATTTAAAGGAAAACCTAAAGATTTGGCACTTTATTCACTTAGTCATATAGATGGAGAAGATGTAGTACAATATTTCTTAAAAGAGCTCAAAAAGACATCTTCAAAGACTTTATTATTTGTAAAAAATCTTAATGATGACCGAATTTCTGAAGCAGTGGTTGAAAAAATGAATGAATGGTTTGAAGAAATGAAAGATTTTGACCAAAAACAGCCTTTGACTACGGCTCAAGAAGAAAAAATGTTGCGATTGTTTGAAGCATTATATGGTAAAACTTCTGATGGAATACTTCCTTTGTTTAGAAAAATAACAGAGAAAAATAATTGGATTACAGGTTTTAAAAATGATTACAGGTCGAGTGTAATATCTTATTTTGAACTTGGCAGAATAGATTTTGATAATATAAAAGATGCAATAGGAGCAGTCAATAAAATTTTGGTATGTGGAATGATTTCTTCAGAAGATAGAAAGATTATAGATATTGCAAAAACACTTTATAAGGAATATCCTAAAAATTATATACAGGCAGGCTTTGTGGCTTATTTGCTCGACAACACACAACAAGAGCTTTATGAAGAGTTTAAAGATAAGCTGACGAGTGCAAATATTTCTAGTCAGATAATCAAAGCTTTGACATATATGTACTATGATGAAGAGGAAAAGCAATATAATTTGATTTTGGATTATGATTATGGTGCTGAAAAGAAGGTAAGATTTAAAAAGAAGGTTTGCGAAAAATTAAGTATGGAACTTGTAAAAGCAATGATAGGCAGAGATGGAGTTTTTTCTCAACAACTTCAGAAATTTCATAGAGAAAATTCAATAAATTACTATTCCTACTATCATTATAACAATACATGGGAAAGTATTACAAAACAACTCCAAAATTCAAATGATGCTGATACAATAAAATATTTTAAAGATTTTTATATAAGAAGAATAAATAATAGAAGTATGGAATATTCAGATGAAATTTATCTGTTAGATTTAAAATCAACAGGACATACAGATTTTAGCGGACTTGTATATCCATTTGTAATAAATTCAAATAAAAATTATATAAGAAATGCAGAATATTTGCGTGACCTTATGATTGTGATTGAAATGCCGCTTGAGCAGCAGGTAAATGAGGTGAAAATGGCTATCGAAAATTTTGAAAAAAATAAATCTCTTCCATATACTGACAGGCAGTTTGAAGAATATAAAAAATTGTTAGAAGAACTTGAATTAAAACAAAGTACTGAAAAACATTAGAATAAATTTACCTAGGAAAGGATTTTGAAAATGGCTGAAAATACAGATACAGAGTTTCAAAGACTGCCAGCAGAACAGTTATATCAAAAAGAGATAGATGCGTTAGTTAAGGCAGAAAAAGATGATATACCAGAGGGGTGGAAAATGTCACCTCGTTCAGTGCTTACATATATAACAGGGGGAAAAGTAGGAAGGACAGAAATTACTCCTAAATATATGGGCAACAAGAGATTGGTAGAAATTGCCATTGCAACATTGGTTACTGATAGAGCATTACTTCTTATAGGAGAACCGGGAACAGCTAAATCGTGGCTTTCTGAACATTTGGCGGCGGCTATCAATGGTGATTCTACTAAAGTTGTACAAGGTACAGCAGGTACAACAGAAGAACAAATAAGATATTCATGGAACTATGCAATGCTCATTGCTAATGGACCTTCAAAAGAAGCAATGATTAAAAGCCCTGTATATAGAGCGATGGAAACAGGTACTATTGCTAGGATAGAGGAAATTTCAAGATGTGCGTCAGAAGTACAAGACGCATTGATTTCTATTTTATCTGAAAAAAGGCTGTCAGTGCCAGAGCTTGCCTATGAACTTCCGGCTAAGAAAGGCTTTTCTATAATTGCAACAGCAAATACAAGGGATAAGGGTGTAAATGAAATGTCGGCAGCTTTAAAAAGACGTTTTAACATAATTGTACTTCCAACCCCTTCGGATATAAATACAGAAATTGACATTGTAAGAACAAGGGTAGAACAGCTTTCAAATAGCCTTTCTTTAAAAGCTGAAATGCCTGATGAGGAAACAATAGAAAAGGTAGTTACAATATTTAGAGAACTTAGAGCAGGAGCAACAATGGACGGAACAAGTAAGTTAAAAGCTACAACAGGTGTTTTATCTACAGCAGAGGCAATTTCATTATTGGCAAATTCTATGGCACTTGCGGCAAGTTTTGGAAATGGAAAGATAGATGATGAAGATTTGGCAGCGGCATTACAGGGAGCTGTTGTAAAAGATGAAGAAAAAGATATAATTGCTTGGAAAGAATATCTTGAAAATGTAATGAAAAAAAGAGGAGAAAAATATCGAAGCCTTTATCAGGCTTGTAAGGGGTTGAATTAAATGCTTAATTATTTTGGAGTAAGACATTTATCACCAGCAGGTGCGTGGCATTTAATACAATTTTTAGAAATAAAAAAACCAAAACTGGTATTGATAGAAGGTCCGAGTGATTTAAGCGAAATTATGGAAGATATATGCAAAAAAGAAGTACGTCCCCCTATTGCAATAATGGCATATAGTAAGACAATTCCGATAAGAAGTATAATTTATCCTTTTTCGGAATATTCTCCTGAATATCAAGCAATGCTTTGGGCGAAGGGAAATAAAATATCCTGTCGTTTTATAGATTTACCTTCACAGGTATTTATTTCTTTTTCAAAGTATAAGGAAGAAAAAAGAATTAAGGAACTTGAAAATGAAAATAGTGAAGATAAAAAAGAAAAATTAAGCAGGATTGATATTTATAATGGAATTGCAGAGATAGCAGGAGAAGAATGTCAAGAGGACTATTGGGAAAGAAATTTTGAGCATATAATTCATACTGAAAATTATCATGAGGGTGCGATAGAATATGGAAAACAGTTAAGACAGGTCACAGATGATACTGATGATGAAATGGCAGAAAATATCATACGTGAAGCATATATGAAAAGAAAGATAATGGAAGCACTTGAAGAAGGTTTCGCAGAAGAAGATATTGTAGTTATTACTGGAGCATATCATGTTCAAGGACTTAAAGAATGTGAACCTTTGACCGATGGAGAAATTAAAAAACTTCCTAAAATAGAAACGTTAAGTACACTTATGCCATATTCAAATTACCGTTTATCATCAATGTCAGGATATGGAGCAGGAAATAATGCACCTGCATATTATGAGCTTTTGTGGGAGGCATTCAAAAAAGGAGATACTAAGCTTTCAGCATATAAATATCTTTCAGGGGTAGCTGCAAGTATAAGAAAATCCGGTGGGATTTGTTCTTCGGCTGAGGTTATAGAAGCTGTAAGACTTGCATTTAATTTGGCATATTTAAAAAATAGTCCATATCCTATATTAAAAGATTTGCGTGATGCAGCAATGACCTGTATGGGGCATGGAAGTATGGCGGAAATAGCAATTGCTTTGGCAGATAACGAAGTAGGTACTAAGATAGGGCATTTGCCGGAGGGAGTAAGCAGGACTTCTGTTCAGGAAGATTTTTACAGAGAACTTGAAGATTTAAGATTAGAAAAATATAAATCTGTGGTGGCAGAAAATCTTGCATTGGATTTGAGAGAAAATACAAGGGTAAAATCTGAAAAGTCAGCTTTTTTAGACTTAAGACGTTCATTTTTCTTACATAGATTACAGACTTTAGGAATACATTTTGCACAAAAAGAAATTTATTCTCAAGACAATGCTACATGGGCAGAACGTTGGATTTTGGCATGGACTCCGGAGGCGGAAATAGAGATTGTAGAAGCGGCTTTGAAAGGCGATACAGTAGAGCAGGCAGTAGCATTTACATTTAAAGAAAGTCTGGACAATGCTGTAAGCATAACTGAAACAGCAGAGATATTGGAAAATGCCTGTATGTGTGGTATGCCTGAAATTATAAGATATGCAACTTCAGTTTTACAGTCGATAGCAGTAGATGCCTCCTCGTTTGGAGAACTTGCACAGACTTCTTTTAGAATATCAAATATGTTGAAATATGGAGATATAAGAAAACTTGAATTATCACCTCTTAAACCAATACTTAGTCAGTTGTTTTTGAGGGCAGTTTTGATACTTACATCAAGTTGTTTATGTAATAATAATGCAGTAGCGGAAGTGATAGAAGCAATAAAAATGCTTAATGAAGTGTCTTTAAGCCATGATTTTTTAGATGAAGAAAAATGGATTAAAGAATTAAAAGAACTTTCAAATAGAGATGATTTAAATACAAAAGCGTCAGGATTTGCGACAGCTATTTTACTTGAAAGAGGTAAAATTGATAATGAGCTTTTGAAAAAAGAAGTGAGCAGACGACTTTCAAAAGGGATACCAGCAGATTTAGGGGCAGGTTGGTTTGAAGGGCTTGCACTTAAAAATCGTTATGCTTTGATTGCAAGACTTTCTTTATGGGAAGAACTAAGTAATTACATAGATACTTTAGATGATGAGGAATTTAAACGAGCTTTGGTATTTTTGAGAAGAGCATTTACAGATTTTTCTCCTAATGAAAAAAGAGAGATTGCAGAAAATCTTGGAGAGGTCTGGGGGTATGTTCCTGAACAGGTAGAAGAAGCTTTGAGTGCAGAAATGACAGAAAAAGAATTAGAACAATTAGATGAATTAAGTGATTTTGATTTTGATGATTTGTAGAGGTGAGAAAATGTGGTTGATGCTAAAAAATAATCTGGTGTATGATATCACAAATGAACAGGTAATAAATGTAAATTTGTTGCCGGGTTTTATGAAAAAAAATCCTAACCAAAATACTTTCAAAGAATGGATAAAAAAACGATATAGTTCAGGAACAAATACTTTGGCACGCAAACTCCAAGGTTTATCATTTAAACAGGGAAATCGTCAAAAAATAAATATAGAAACATATGCTTGCAGTCTTTCTGATTGTTATTGGATAAAAAAGAAAGAAGATTTAACTAAATTTGAAGATATTAGTCCCTATTATAAAAAATTTTGGAAAGGACTGGATATTTATCATACTGGTGAAACTATACCTACTTTATATGTCGGTGGATTTGTGAATAAAGAATGGATTAATGATTTATATTTGTATAAAGAAGGTTGTAATATAGAATATGATTGTTTTTTATTGTGTAAAAGCTGTGGTATAGCCTGTAATGAAGTTCAGCTATATCACAATGGAATATTGGTAAAAAATATAACTTCAACAGAATATATGCTTGAGCAGGCTAATGAATCAGGTTTGATTGATGAAGATGATTTTACTGATGAAGATGTAATTTTTTATTTTGGTTCAGATGGTTATAAAATGCTTTTAATAGATGCAATTGTAGGAAATGGGGATAGGCACGCAGGAAATTTTGGCTGGCTTAGGAATACAAATACAGGAGAATATATGGGTATGTCACCATTGTATGATTTTGACCATGCCCTTGATTCGGTGAGAATACCCGATATATTGATTTCTTCAGTATTAGAGTTGGCAGATAGATTTTCAAAGGAAACATTAGATATATGTAAAAAAGCTATAAATTTAGATATAAATGAAAATTTTACACAGAGGGCGAATTATATTTTAAAAACATTTAGTAAGTAGCAAAAAAGCGAATTGGTGAAGGTGAGAAAATGAGTATAGATAAAGTGAAGCTTGAAAGGTGGCGACTTATTCTAGGGGATGCAGGGCAAGAACAATTGAATCAAATGTCAGAAAATGGAATTGAATTGTCGCAACAAATGTCGTTGATGGACCAAGCATTGGCAGCTTTATATGATAATAGCAGTAAATCGTCAAATGGAGGTCTTTCGGCAGGAAAAGGAGCTTCAAATCCTCAGATTTCAAAATGGCTTGGAGATATAAGGACATTATTTGACAAAGATATAGTTACTATAATTCAAAGTGATGCGATAGAAAGAAAAGGACTTAAACAGCTTTTGTTTGAGCCTGAAATGCTTGAAAATCTTGAGCCGAATATAGGACTTGCTGTTACATTGCTTTCTTTAAAAGACCAAATTCCTAAAAGGTCTAAAGAAAGTGTGCGTATTTTTATTTCAAAAATAGTACAGGAAATAAATAAGCTTATGGAACAAGATTTAAGACGTTCGGTGACAGCGGCAATTAATAAAAAACAGCATAGTTGTTTGCCCAATGTGGCAGCGATAGACTATAAATGGACTATTGAAAGAAATTTGAAAAATTATAATAAGGAGCTTAAAACGATTATTCCTGATAAAGTTTATTTTTTTGATAGGGCTAATAAATCTAACCAGTGGACAGTAATTATTGATGTAGACCAAAGCGGTTCTATGGGAGAATCGGTTATTTATTCTTCTGTTATGTCGTGTATACTTGCAAGTATGAGTTCTATAAAAACAAGGATAGTTGCATTTGATACGGATATAGTAGATTTAACTGAAAAAAGTGATGACCCGGTGGATTTGCTTTATGGATTTACTTTAGGCGGCGGTACTGATATCAACAAGTCGGTAGCTTATTGTGAACAGTTTATAGAAAATCCTAAAAAAACATTATTTTTCTTGATAACTGATTTGTGCGAGGGTGGAAATGCGGCATCGCTTATAAGAAGACTTAAAGAAATGAAAGAAGCAGGAGTCACAGTTGTTTGTCTGCTTGCTATTGCAGATGGTGGAAGTCCTTATTATGATACAAATATGGCAAATAAAGTAGCAGCACTTAAAATACCGTGTTTTGCCTGTACACCTGAAAGATTGCCGCAGCTTTTTGAAGCGGCTTTAAAGGGACATGAATTGGAAAATTTTGCAAAAGAAAAGAAACGATAGGAGTAACAAAAAATTCTGGTATTTATACCTTTGTTGGGTAGAAACACCAGAATTTTTTATTAAAGTTGAATAGGTTCTTTTACAGCTTTACCATTTACAACATAATAAACAGCATTATCTTCAGGTTTTATGTAAATATCCAATTTTTTGATAGAAGAAATTCTGTGACCGCTTTGTGCCCAAGCATCTTTTACACGATTAATAATATCCTGTTGTTCATATTGTTTTCCTTGATATTCCACATAGATATTTTGACTATGTTCAACTTCTTTTTTAGTTGCTGTTTTTTTAACAGAAGTTTTCTTTTTACTTGCTTTTTCTTCAATTATTTCATTTGAGATTGTTTCAGTAGAACTTTCTTTTTTAGAGGAAGTTTTTTTCTTAGTTGTTTTTTCGGTAGGAGTTTTATCAATGTCAGCATTACTTTCTTTTGGATTATTAACTTTTTTAGAAGAAGTTTTCTTTTTGGTTGTCTTTTCTTCAGAAGTTTCTTTAGCAGTTTTATTTTTTCTATTATTGGTTTTAGGTACATTTTTTGTATTTTCTGTTTCGTTAGATTGAATTTCTTCGTTCATGAGAACCATCCTTTCTAGTTTATAAAATGTTGTATAAATACACTTATAACATATTCTGTATATTATAAGTATACCATATATGTTTAGATATGAAAAGTATTATTTTGAAGAGAGTAAGTAAAAAACAATAAAAATAAACTATTAGGTTTGTTTGCCTTGAGAAAAATATTCATATATTTTTTTCGTGAAACTACCCTAGTGAGGAGTTTACATTAGTAAAAATTTACATTATAATTAAAAACACTAGAGAAAGGAATGAAATAGGTTGAAGGAGGAATTTTGAATGAATAGGAAGAAACAAATGCTTTCTTTAATAATGAGTGTGTGCATAATTATGGCAAGTATAACGATTGGAGGTGTGGAAGCAAAAGCAGAAGAAATAATCTTATCGCGAGGTTTTAATGAAGTAACAGAAAATGTTTCTAAGCCATATTACTCTTATGGTGCGTCTGAAAATCCCAATATTACTATTAGTAAGGATGATTATTTCAGATATTCTTGTGAGGGATTAGTATTAAACTATGAAGGGGAATTAATAAAAAATTCGAAAACCTATCCTTATGAGATGCATTTAAATTCACTGGATAAATTGAATGGAGATGAATGGATAGTAGTTGATTATAAAGACAACAATGGTGAATATAATATTAGTCTTACAAATGCTTCTGTTACACCTGCTGTATATTTTAAATCAGATAAAAATGCTGAGCCTTTAGAGTTTATATTGGGTGATGCAGATTCTGAGGGTATGGCATATGCAACAATTCCAGATAATGCTTCTGAGGAAGTAAAAGATTTTTTGGAAGGCATGGTTATTAAAGTAAGAAAGAATATAAAGAAAGTTGAAAATTCTTTTGGTGTCAAGATAACATATGAAGAAGATTATCTGACAAATTGGTTTTACTATTATAAAGGTAGTGATTGTACAGAAGAATGGAACTTAGATTATATAAAAGATTCGGGCAGAAAATTAGGAGGAATTTTGGATGAAGAGGCAAAGATATATATTGTTCCAAAGATGTTTCGGATAGTAAGTTCGGTAGAAGAGGGTGAAGGCTCTAATGAACCTTTTGGAGTGAAACATTTCAATATAGAGGCTATTGAGGTGAATTATGAAATAACTCCTTCTAAAGGATATAAAGTGAAAGATGTAAAAGTGGAAAATTTTGGAGGAAAGGTAGATAAGGAGGAAAAAGAAGATGGAAAATGGGACTTTACTTTAAATAATTTCTCACAGGCATTTTTAGTAAAAATAAAAGCTTACTTTGAAAAATTAAAGTATAATATAACCTTTAGTAATATAGATAGTCATATAAAGGTATATAAGAAGAATGGCACAGACTACATAGAGCAGACATCAATCAATGACTTGGTAGAATATGAGTCGGACAGTGAGAATTATTATATTAAGGCTGAAGAAGGATATTCAATTGTACTTAAAGATAATAATGATGAAAAGAATATTGGAGAACCTAATTTGGATGGATATTATACTTATAAAATAGAAAATATAGATAAAGGGCATAATATCGAATTAAGTGCTGTTGAGGTGTTTACTATTACAACAAAAATAGAGGAGGGATGTGGAAGCATACTTCCGATAAATCTAAGTGTGAAAAAGGGAGAGAACCAAACATTTACAATTACGCCAGATGTAGGATATAAGATAAAAGATGTAAAAGTAGGAAAATCATCAATAATTAATGGTGTGACAATAAATGAAGAAACAGGAATAGGCACATATACATTGTCAAATGTAACACAGGCATATGAAATAACAGCGGAGTTTGAAAAGAAAACATATGGAGTGACAGTAAAACAAGGAGAAAATGGAACGATAAGTCCAGCAAGTGCGAATGTGAAATATAAAGAAAGTGAAACATTTACAATCACACCAAATGCAGGATATAAGATAAAAGATGTAAAAGTAGATGATGTGTCGGTAAAAGATAGTGTGACGATGAATGGAGAAACAGGAACATATACATTGTCAAATGTAACACAGGCACAGGAAATAACAGCAGAGTTTGAAAAGAAAACATATGGAGTAACAGTAAAACAAGGAGGAAATGGAACAATAAGTCCAGCAAGTGCAAGTGTGGAATATGGAAACAGTGAAACA
>CAZQDT010000002.1:0-43999 GCA_964592005.1 uncultured Eubacteriales bacterium | reverse complement strand
CAATCTATTTTATATCAAAAAATAATTATTTTTTATATCATAAATTTCTTTCTATATTATTAAAAAACTGTTTCTATTTATTTAGGAATGTGTTATACTAAAGTAAAATAATCATTAGGAGGTATTTTTATGGATTATACACTAAATTACAATTTTGACGAATCTCAAAAAAACTGGAATATAAATATTAAAGGAGAAATAGATATATATAATTCGACACAGCTAAAAGAAAAACTCAATTCTCTTATTCAAGATAATCCTGCTGATTTACATATTGACTGTATCAATCTTGATTATATTGACAGTACCGGTTTAGGTGCTTTAGTAGCTGTCTTAAAAAAAGCTAAACAGTTCAATTTTAATGTAACTTTAAGCAACTTAAAACCAAATGTTGCCAAATTATTTAAAATAACAAATTTAAATAAAGTCTTTATAATAGAAGGTGATACTAATGAATAACAATATCCCTTTAGGCAACGATATCATCGAGCTATCTCTCCCAATGAATCCTGCCTATGTATCCGCTGCACGTTTGACAGTTTCTTCCATTGCAAATCGTATGGGATTTGACATAGAAGATATTGAAGACATAAAAGCTGCTGTTTCAGAAGCATGTACATACTTAATAAAGCAAAATATACCTGCCAATCCTTCTAAAGTTTTTAAACTACAATTTAAAATTATTCAAGATTCTTTAGAAATCATTTTAACCACTGAAAAAATTTCTAAAGAAGAAAATCCTTATGACGATGATAGTCTGGGAATATTGATGATAGAAGCTTTAATGGATAAAATAAATGTCCTTGAAGAAGGTAACATTTTAAAAATATCTATGATTAAAAATATAAATGATTCTTTTACAGCTTTTTAAATAGCTGTATTAAAACTAAGGTGATGTTTATGGAAAATATAAAATTTACAAAAGTTTTTAAAAGTGACGTTTCCGATATAAACGATATTATACAGGAACTTATGTTATTTTTGTCCAAAAATTTACCTGCTATTTCTTCCGAAGACAAGGGGGATTTAAGGCTAATTTTTAGTGAACTTTTATTTAATGCTGCTATTCATGGAAATAACAAAGACACCACCAAAAATATAACTCTTTGTATTGAAATACTTCCTTTAAATATAATTTTTTCAAGTATACAAGATGAGGGTAAGGGATTTGACTTTGGAAGAATAATGAGTCAAAATTCAAATAAAGATATATCAAATATTTTTAATGAAAACGGAAGAGGCATAAAGCTTGTTTCTGCACTTACTGATAAGCTTTCTTTTAACTCAGTAGGAAATCAAATTAATTTTTATAAAAGGGTGAAAGCATAAATGGATAAAATATTAGTAGTAGACGATATGGAACAAAATATAGAACTCATAAGCCGCTATCTTACCAGCACAGGATATGAAGTTATTTCTGCCAACAACGGAACATCTGCTATAAGAAAAGCTAGAATGTTTAAACCTGATTTAATAATTCTTGACCTTCTTATGCCTCAAATAACCGGATTTGAAGTTTGCAAAATTTTAAAAAATGATAATGAAACAAAATATACATCAATACTTATTATGACTGCCCTTGACTCTAATGACACTCGTTCTCGGTCATTTGCAGTAGGGGCAGATGATTTTATGTCAAAAGATTTTGATAAAACCTTACTTCTTTCCAAAGTAAAATCTCTGCTCAGAATAAAACATTTAAGCGACCAGTTAAAATCACAATATGCAGAACTTGAAGAAAAAAATAAAACTTTAAATTTTCAGCTCAATATGGCACGACAAGTACAACGTTCACTTATCGAAGAATCCAAATTTGATTTTAATGGTGTTAATTTTATGAGTAAATATCTTCCTGCATTGGATATTGGTGGTGATATATACGACACTATACAGCTCGACAATTCACGTATTGCTGTAATTATAGGAGATGTTTCAGGACATGGTATATCTGCTGCTTTACTTACAGCTATGCTTAAAATGTCTTTTAGAAATATTATAAACTCTACTTCTGAACCAGCAGAAGTTTTACACAAAATGAACAAAAATTTCTGTAATATATTTACAAATAAACTTATAGATGTTTATTGTTGTGTTTTTTATGCCGTCATTGATACAGAAACCAAAATTATCTCCTGTGCAAATGCTGGTCATGCATTGCCAATATTTCTTAAATCTTCAGAAAATATTGCCATTGAACTTGATATACAGGGACTTCCACTAGGCATGATGGATAATTCTTCCTACGAAACCAAAACTATTCCTTTTCAAAAAGAAGACATACTTTTATTACATACCGATGGTCTAGGAGATTTCTTTTACAAAGATAATAATTCGGAATTTATCCAAAAACTTAAAAATTTGCTGATATATTCCAAAAAATTGCCAATAGAACAACTTATAAAACATATTTTAGAGCAGTTTTACAGCGAAGACGAAATATATAAAAATAAAGCTGATGACATAAGTATTATTGCTTGCAAATTATAAAATCAAAGATACATAAAATGGGACTGTTTCAACAGTCCCCATTTACTTATTCCATTTGCACTCACCCAAGTAAGCGTTTTATCGACGTCAGTAAAAATCAGCTTATATTCTTCATCTACACCATACTATCCTTTGCCCAATCACAATTTTTACCAATATCAGTAAATTATTTAGTATTTTTTAATATTGTCTCAAATTCACCGAAATTCGGAGTAAAATAGTCATTGTCTTTGTATCATTGTCTTTCAACATCGCAAAAGGTAGTACTTTTTGTGTTCCATCTTCTAAGATTTCAACTACAACAGTATTATTTCAAACCAACTTCCTGACAAATTTAATTCCAATGACTCTTTTAATGATAATATTGACGAAAAATCTAAATTCAAACCATTTTTCCAATTATTGTAATTAATTGTTTAATTTATCATTTTTGTAATCAGCAATCAGTAAATCTACCATTCTTCCATAACTTTTCACTCCATCTTCAAGTGAATTTATTTTTAAATATGTATCATTTACTTTCTTAGAAACTTCCGCCGTTTTTCCTTTAAAACCCTGCCAGTAAGCATTATTTATGGTTATATCTTCCAACACTTTGTCATCAAGAAGTTTAAATATTTCAAAATATGCTTCTGTATCTACTGCATAAAGTGCATTTACAGAATGTATATATGCAATCATTGTACCTGAATATTTAAAATAATCATCATCACTCAAACTACATACCAAATATGCTATATAATTAGCTTCATCTTCTCTCATATAACCTTGTACATGGCTTAACTCATGACACATCGTCGATGGAATTAAAAATGCAGGACTATCTATATTTACATTTGCTTCAAAAGTCCCTGAAAAAAATATTCCCGTAAGGTTAAGCTTAGACATAAATTTTGAAAAAAATATAGGTTTGGGAGCAGTATATTTTGTCTTCAAAGTTGGGTATATTTCTGCCATTTTATTATAACTTTCTACCGCTGTCTGTGCCATCTTTGAAAAATCTTCTAACTTTTCTGTTTCATCATCTATAATATTTTCTCTAAGCTGATTTGCCTTATTTACCAGCTCAATACAAAGACCGACTAAATCTTCTTTTGACGAAGGTTCAAGATTATAATTGTAACGTTGTGCAAATGTATATCTGTGATAATTAATACCACAAGATACTGTAAAATCAAAAAATACAATACATAATATACACAATACCGTCAATACAAATTTTACCAGATATTCCTTTTTCTTCTCTACTCCCTTACACAAAAGAAATATGTAAAATACTATCAGTCCTATGCCTAAAATTACTGCAACAGGTATCATAAATTCTCCTAAAGAAAATGGTAATTTGGAAGTAAGATAATTTACAGGTTTTGATATATAAGGATAAATATTCACTGCATAAAATTCTGCAAAAGCTGCACTTTCCCTAGCAAGTATACTCAATACCAAAGCTATCGGAAAAAGCAATAATATCCATATTCTTTTTAATTTAAACATAAAAATCTCCTCTTCAATTTAATTATAATATTATTCTACTTTTTCCATTAAAAGATGTCAACAATATTGATGAACTATTATTTTTTACCATTAATCTGCTTGTTAATAAGCTTTGCAAAATTTCAATTTTAATGAATTTTCATATTAAATTTTATATAAAGAGCTTATTAATGATTGTACAAAATCAAAATTTTTGTTATAATAAATATAGAAAATACGAAAGAAGTGGCAAATATGTGTTCTTTGATGGAAGAATTACAATATAAGGGGCGACTTGAAGGAATAGAAGAAACGAAAAGAAAAATGGCGATAAATTTCTTAAAACTGGGGATATCCCCAGAACAAGTGGCAACTGCTACTGGTTTAAGCATAGAAGAGCTATCCGAGCTCGAAAATAATATCTAAATATAAAAGGGGAGTTTTCCCCTTTTATTCAAATTTTTCACTACATGTAAATACATACAATTCATGTAATGCTCTTGTAGCTGCTACATACAAAAGCTTATAATCATAACTTTCACCGCTGATATCATAATCATCAAAATCCCATATCACTACCCCGTCAAATTCCAAACCTTTTGAATCTTTTAAGGTTACAATATAATTATTAAGGCTAAGTTCTGGCATATTCGGGTCAAGAAGACTTACCGCCAACTTGTCCTTTATCTGCTCATAGAGTTTATTTACAGTTTCATTATCCTTACAAATAATAGCATTTAATCTATGGTCATTTGAAGTCATTACTTCCAAAATTTCTCTTAATTTTTCAACCTTTTTATCCACAGTCTTCTCTCTTAAAATAACTACTTTATCCCCATGTCTAACCACAGGCTGTGTAATAAATTCTTTCTTTGTTGCAAATTCTACTATCTTTTTGGCAAAATTGGAAATTTCTATGGTATTTCGATAACTTTTAAGCAAAGTACGATATTCTGCATTACTTTCAAATACATCTTCTATAATATACTTCCATTCATGTAATCCATTAAGCTCAATATTTTGCATTACATCTCCTACAATAGTAAATTTAGCACTGTTAAAAATCGTCTTTAAGGCACTGTAAATAAATACATTCAAATCCTGTGCTTCATCTATTACAATATGCTTTATTTCTTTAAAAAAATCTTTACGCTGAAGTTTAGTAAGTATCAGCAAAATAAGTGACAAATCATTTACATTGTACTCATTTCCATTATAATTACTTACTCTTAAACTTTCAAATATATCCATATATTTTATTTTCTTAACTTTTGATTTAAAAATATGTCTGTATTTATTTACCAAATTTTTATAATTATTTGTAAAATCCTCCTCAAATATATCTATTTTATTCAAATTCATAAGCTCAAGTGCTTCTTTTTTTACTTCTTCCATCTTTTTCCCAAGCAAAAGGTCTTTATACATTTCTTTTCTATCAGTAAGAATATAAACTATTCTTCTGTCAACCATTTCTGCCTTTGACATCAAATCCATATAATCTTTACCTTTAAATAAAAAATCTATATCCGCATTAGTAAGAATAGGCTTTCCAAATATTTTTATTTCATCAGACTTAAATATTTCATCTTCCAAATTTCTAAAATAGTTGTTTACTTCTTCTACAAGACTGCTGTCCTTATATCTCAAGTAATTATCTTCATTATTATATGCAAACTCACATTTAAATTTTTTATCATACTTCTTAATACCATTTAAAAGAACCTCTGGAAGTATTCCTTGATTTATATTATATACATCAAGGTCAGGAAGCATTGATGTTATATAATTTAAAAAAAGTTTATTGGATGCTATTATATAAAATTCTTCAGAACATAAATAATCAGGATAGTTATATAAAAGATATGCTATTCTATGAAGTGCAACCGTAGTTTTTCCGCTTCCTGCAACTCCCTGTACCACGACATTTTTGTAAGGGTCTATTCTTATTATATTATTCTGGTCTTCCTGTATAGTTGCAATTATTTCATTAAGCACAACATCTTTATTTTTAGAAAGGTATTTTGCCAAAAGTTCATCATTTGCAATCATTTCACTGTCATAAAAATCTAAAAGCTTTCCATCTGCTATATCAAAAGTAGTCTTTAATTTTAAATCTACTGTATTTTCCCCTATTGGTGTTTTGAATTTAACCTCTCCAAGATTATTACTATAATATACATCAGATATTGGTGCTCTCCAATCGACTACTATCATTCTTGATGTATCATTTGGGTCTGTAAAACCTTTTTTACCCAGATATATGGTAGTATCTGCATCTTCATCTTCTTCAAGATAAACTATCTTTCCAAAGTAAGGTTTCATCATATGTTTTGTATACTGCGCAAGTTCCGTTTCCTGAATTGACAATAATAGTTCTTTATTTGCAACTTCACTATAATTCTCTTTTTCTATCTCACCCTCTGCATACATTCGCTTTGCTTCTTTTACTTCTTCCTCTAAAACATCTTTCTTTTGTTTCAATGTTTCAGAAATTGAGCTTAATTCTTCAATAGTATCATCTAGATGTTTTTTTTCTTGCTCAAAATTACTTTTGTACTCCATAAAATTTCACCCCCATTAATTGATTGGAGAGGTATTTTATCACAAAACTTATATTATTTCAATCAATTTTCATAAAATCTTTTTAGAATATTGATTTTTTATTAATTTTAATATACAATTATTTTAAATTTGCAACTTTATATACCCTTTAGCCAAAAGAAGGTGATTGAATTGACTTATAAAAAATTTTTAATAGTATTTTATGGAATACTTACCTTATTTTTATTTGAAACCAAAACTTGTATTTATGCAAAAGATTACTTATTATCCAATTATATACAGACTCAATATAATGATAATACGGGGCTTCCGACTTCTTCTACAAATGATATAATCCAGACAAAAGATGGATATATTTGGATTGCAACTTATAGCGGTCTTGTTCGTTATGACAGTAAAAATTTCAAAACCATAGAAGACCTGCCTGTTTCAAATATTATATGTCTTTTTGAAGACTCCAAAAATCGTTTTTGGATAGGTACAAACGAAAATGGCTTATTCCTTTATGAAAATGGAAAATATACTGAATACAACACTTCACATGGGATATGTTCAAATTCCATAAGAACAATTATTGAAGACCAAAACGGAAATTTAATTATTGGAACAGCACATGGTATAAATAAAATTGATACTTCTGGCAACATATCCATTATAGATACTTCAAAACTTGAAAATAACTTTATTATAAGTCTGAGTTGTGATACTCAAAACAGGCTCTGGGGTATTGACAATTTAGGAAATGCTTTCTGTTTAGACAACTCAAATTTAGATTTTTACATAAAAAGACGTTCTGTAACCAACTATAATTTTACATCTGTATTTACAGACTCTTCCGGTCTTGTCAGAATAGGTACTGCCGGGAATCAAATACTTGAGGTTATTGAACTTACTGAAGAAAAATTAGACTTTAGAAGCAGAGCCATTGAAAATATGCAGACTGTAAATAGTATGTATGAAGACAGCGATGGAAATATATGGGTTTGTACAGATTCGGGATTAGGATATTTTGATACAAATAACAGATTTTATCAAGCAAAAAATACATTGATACCCAATTCATTTACAAAAATATTTGAAGATTATGAACACAACTTATGGGCAACCTCATCAGTCCAGGGAGTTTTGCAGCTTGCCCCAAGTAAAATTAAAAATTTAGGTTATAATCTAGGCATTACCAACGAAATGGTAACTTCTGTAATTGAATATAACAATAATATTTACATAGGAACTGATAGCGGACTTATAATAAGTAATAAAAATTACGACCTTATTGAAAATCAACTATCTAAACAACTTAAAGACACACGAATAACACACCTTTTTGTTTCTTCTGATGGCACTTTATGGATAGGTACTAAAGATTTAGGGTTGATAAGATATCAAAACCGAATTATTACCACTTTTGATACTTCCAACAGTGCTTTAATAACAAATATGGTATGCAATATAACAGAAGATAACAATAACCGCATAATAATTGCAACAAATAATGGTATAAATATTATGGAAAAAGGAATAATAACTCATTCATATACTGCCAAAAATGGACTTGATAACTCTTCCATACTTTGTATATATCAAGCTTCTGATGCACTATATGCAGGAAGCGATGGCAATGGGCTTTATATTATAAAAAATGATGAAATAACAAATTTAACAGAAAAATATGACCTTACTTCTAACAGTATTGTACATATATCTCAAAGTCCCAAAACTGGTAACATTTGGATAAGTATGACCAACTCTTTAGGATATATACATAATGATAAATTTCATAACATTAAAAATTTCAACTCTATAAGTGGAACCATTTTTGATATTATATATACTGAAACCTATCTATGGTTAGTTTGCAGTAATGGAATAATAAGAATTTCTGAAGACTCTCTTACAAACAATAATTTTAAAAACAGATGTCTTATATTTAATAAGTATGATGGTCTTACTTCCTCAATATCTTCTACTTGTTACAGTTATTTAGATGAAGATTTTAATTTATATATACCTTGTTCTTCAGGAATAAATATGCTTAATTTAAAAGATTATAAAATAAATGATATTGAACCTAAAACTGTAATTAACAGCATTACCATTGATGGAATTGAATATCCACCTTCTAACGAATTGACAATACCAGCAGATAGCAAAAGAATAAGTATTGATTTTTCTGTGTTAAGTTTTCGTTGTCCTTACAAAAACACAGTACAATATCAACTTAAAGGGTTTGATGAAAATATATTCAATGATAACAATTTAAATATCGAAAATATAAGTTATACAAATTTAGCAAAAGGTACATATACTTTTCATGTAAGAGGTACAAATGGCGATGATCTTTCAAGTTTAAATGATACTGTCATTACTATTATAAGACCTCCTGCATTTTTTGAAAGATTCAGTGTAAGACTTATTCTTTCTCTTATTTTCATCATTTTTGCTTATATATGTATTAAATTATATTTCAAACACAAGACCAAACTTTTAGTTACACAAAAACAGAACTACAAAGATATAATTGCACAATCTATGACTGTTATAGCCAACGCAATAGATGCTAAGGACTCTTATACCCATGGACATTCCAGACGTGTTGCTCTTTATTCCGTAAAATTAGCTGAAAAACTTGGTTGGTCGGGTGATGAATTAGATAATTTATATTATATTGCATTACTTCACGATATTGGAAAAATAGGTATTCCTGACAATATTTTGAACAAGCCTGATCGCCTTACAAATGATGAATATAACTATATAAAACAACATACCCTTATAGGCGGAGAAATTTTAAAAGAAATTACTCTTATAGATGGAATTGCTGATGGTGCAAGATATCACCATGAAAGATACGATGGAAAAGGTTATAATTCAGGGCTTGCAGGAGAAAAAATTCCTTTGATTGCAAGAATTATATGTGTAGCTGATACTTATGATGCCATGAATAGTAATCGAGCGTACAGAAAAGCTCTTTCAAAAGATTATATTTTAGGTGAATTAAAATCTTGTTCAGGAAAACAATTCGACCCACTTATTGCAGATATAATGATTAAGCTAATAAAATCAGGCGAAATTGATGACATAGAAAAAGGATTTAGAAACATTTAAGTTTCCAAATCCTTTTTTATTCTTTATATATAGGTTTAAATACTTCTTCAGATGATTTATCAAGCTTATCTTCTAGTTCTTGTTTTGCTTTTTCAAAAAATAACATCTGAGAATTAATGTATTCTTTTCCTCTTCTATCCTGTTTTTCATAACTTCCATCGGATTTTTGAATACGTGCTTTTACTGTATCATTCATAATACATTCAAGTATTTCTGTCAATCTTTGCTTTATACTTTCCTGATGTACTGGGAAAAGAATTTCTACTCTTCTGTCAAAATTTCTATTCATCCAATCAGCACTCGACAAAAAAATCTTGGGATTTCTATTATTTCCAAAATAATATATACGACTATGCTCCAAAAATCTTCCTACAATACTTGTAACTGTAATATTTTCACTTACATTTTTTACTCCTGACCTAAGACAACAAATTCCTCTTACAATAAGATTTATTTTAACCCCTGCCCTTGAAGCTTTATATAATGCCTGTATTATCTCGGCATCTACAAGAGAATTCATTTTGGCTATTATTCTGCCCTCTCCTCCATTTTGAGCAATAACTTTTTCCTCTTCTATAAGCTTTAAAAATGTACTTCTAAGATTTGTAGGTGCTGTTGAAATTTCTTTCCACTGTGGTGGTTTTGAATATCCCGTAAGCACATTAAACAAAGCTGATATATCTGCTCCATAATCTTCTTGACAGGTAAACATTCCCAAATCCGTATATGTTTTTGCGGTTTTATCATTATAATTACCAGTAGCAAGATGTACGTATCTTCTTATTCCGTCTTCTTCTTTTCTCACTACCAAAACCGCTTTACAATGAGTTTTAAGTCCGACTAATCCATATATTACATGACAACCTGCTTTTTCCAATTTCTTTGCCCAATGTATATTATTTTCTTCATCAAATCTCGCTTTAAGTTCTACAAGTACAGTTACCTGTTTACCATTTTCTGCCGCTTGTATAAGTGCAGCAATTATCGGTGAATTTCCACTCACCCTGTATAAAGTCTGTTTTATGGCAAGCACATCAGGGTCTACTGATGCCTTTCGGATAAATTCAACCACATAATCAAATGATTGATAAGGGTGATGAACCAAAACATCTCCCTGCCTTATAACCTCGAAATAATCATCATTCTGTTCAAATTCAACTACTTTTTGCGGAGGCATAGGAATATCTCTTAGTTCTTCATATCCTTCCATTTCAATAAAACTATACCACAATGTCAAATCTATTGCTCCATTTACTTTATAAATACTATTTTCTTTCAATTCCAAAGTTTCTTTTAAAAGCTCTTCTAATTCCTCTGAAACATTTTTTTCTAATTCAAGCCTTACCGGATAACCCCATTTTCTTTTCTTTATGGATTTTTCTATTTCCCTCAACAAATCTTCTGCATCTTCCTCATCTATATCAAGGTCAGAATTTCTTGTTATTCTGAAAGCATATGCTTCTTTTATTTCACAACCCTCAAAAAGCTTTCCTGCAAACTGTTTGATTATTTCTTCTATAAATATAAAAGTCCTTTCTTTTCCATTATTTTCCACTTCAAATATACGTGAAACGACTGATGGCACTCTTATAACTGCATACAAATCTTTCTTAACTTTTTTTTCTTCTTTTTTCAATCTCAATATAATATTTACAGATTTATTAGGCAGAAAAGGAAATGGTCTGCTTTGGTCTATTGCCATTGGTGTTAGTATGGGATATAATACTTCATCAAAATATTTTTCTGCATATGCTTTCTGCTTTACATCTAATTCTTTAAATTTCAAAAAATATAATCCTGCTTTTTCCAGACTAGGCATTATAGAACGTTTTAGACAATTATATTGCTTTACTGTCATTTTATATGCTTTATCCCAAATATTTTCCAACTGTTCTTTAGGTGTCTTTCCTGAAATATCTTTTTTACTATACTTTGAATTTACCTGACTATATAGTCCCGAAACTCTTATCATAAAAAACTCATCTAAATTAGATGCTGTAATAGCCAAAAATTTCAATCTTTCAAACAAAGGGTGTGTCTTATCATATGCTTCTTCTAAAACACGATTATTAAATTCCAGCCAACTCAATTCCCTGTTAAAATAATATTTTGAATCTGATAAATTCATAAAATCACCTTCTCTCAATTAAACTCAAATTATTTATTTTATTATTTTATGCAAATAATTAATTATTTACCCTTTATTTATTATATTACATTGAAAATTTTTTCTCAATCAATATACACAAATTTAACTCAAAATTTACCTTAGCAACATATACAATTTTATTTGTTACAATATTGTTAAATATTGCATTCGACAATTTAACATTTTTGTAATATAATCCTGATATAAGTTGGCTAACTGATAAAATATTTATTTCACTTATGAAAGGAGTTTTAAAATTATGAAAAAAATATTCAATAAACAGGCACTTGCAATACTTATTGCTTTTTCCATAATAACAACCCCCTCAAATGTTTTAGCCGCCACTTTAAAAATAGGCTCAAGAGGTACAGACGTAAGCTATGTTCAATCTGCACTTAAAGAACTCGGATTTTTCAATCATTATACAACAACAGGTTATTTTGGTATAATTACCCAAAATGCTGTCATAAATTTTCAACGAGCAAACAACCTTAAGATAGATGGAATTGTTGGGCCCGAAACTCTAGGCGTATTGACTTCACTTGTTCCCAAAACAGAAACTTATAATAAACTGGGAGCTGTTGACTGGTTTTCTTCTGTGCAATACATATTTCCAAGAGGCGGTAATGCTGTTGTCACAGATGTTCTCACTCAAAAAAGCTTTAATTTAAAAAGAACTTTTGGAACTAACCATGCTGATGTAGAACCTTTAACAAGTACAGATGCCCAGATTATAAAGGAAATCTGGGGTGGATGGAGTTGGGAAAGACGTGCAGTAGTGGTAAATGTAGATGGTATACTCCTAGCTGGCTCTATGACCGCTTATCCTCACGCAGGTGTTGATAATGCCCCATCTTTAGCTATTGTAAATAATCGAAGTGGAAATTATGGCAGAGGGCAAAATTTTGACAGTGTAAAAAATAACGGAGTAGACGGGCATATGGACATTCACTTTTTAAATAGCCGTACCCATTCTACTAATGTTGTACAAAAAATTCATCAAGATAAAGTTTCCATCGCTCACGAATATATCAATAAAAATTATTAAAAATTTTTTAATTTATGACGATATACTCTATAACTGAGAGGAATGTTAATCGGTGAGGGGGTGTTATCGTGATATCTTTAATATCAGAAAAAAAAGAAACTTCTAGTGTTAGTGGCTTTAAAGTAAGCACAAAACAAACTAAAAGTTCTTCAAACACAAAGAAAAATATAAAAACTATCAGCTATAATCCTGCAAAATATATGAAAAAAATTGCTTCTGCGAACTCCATTGTAATGCTTTCGGCAATTAAAGGCAGTCTTTACGCACAAATAAGTTCTATAAAACATAGCGGTGCAAGTGAAGAGCAAGTCTTGGCAATTACCGGTAAAATGTGGAATGCAATAAGAAAAGCAGATACTAAAATTAATAGTCTGACACTTGAAGAAAAAATGAAAAAGAAAAAAGAAGCTGCAAAATTAAAAAAAGAAAAATCTGAAAAGGAAAAAGCAAAAAGAATTGAAAAGGCCTTAAAACAACGAAAACAAAACCGAAAAGCTCAAGAGTACAATGATGTATATGAAGCTGAAAAAGAAGGAATTACTACTATCGAAGTAAGAGATTCTTTTGGACTTGGAAATGAATACAGCTTTAGTTCAAATGATTTTACTATTTCTGATATGGCAATTTCTGACAGCAGTATATCTATTTCTGAAACATCAAGTATAGATGTAGTGATATAATTAATTTATAAGCAAAAATAAAGCACATTAATGAATAATTCATAGCTGTGCTTTATTTTTTTAATAGATTATTAATTTCTAACTTTTGCCTCTAATCGGTATATCGGCATTCCCTTACTGGAAAATTTTTCTTCATATTCTGTCATTATATTTCCCTCAAAATCACTATTATGTAAATCTAAGGTTATATTTGACATTCTCCAATCCATATCTGCAAATTCATTAAGTGAAAATTCAAACAAATCTCTGTTATCTGTCTTAAAATGTATTTCACCCTCAATTCCTATAAGTTCTTTATAAATATTTAAAAAATCTCTATAAGTAAGCCTTCTTTTTGCCCATCTTTTTTTAGGCCATGGGTCACAGAAATTGATATAAAGTCTTTTTATTTCATTTTTTTCAAAATAATCTTGTAAAAATTTAACATCTCCTTTAACAAATCTTAAATTAGAAATATTTTCTTCTCTTAATTTTCGTGCTGCTGTCGCTACTACACTTATCTGCCTTTCTATTGCTACAAAATTTATATTTGGATTAGCTTTAGCTGTTTCTGTAATAAATCTTCCTTTGCCACAACCAATCTCCACATAAATAATATTATCATTTCCAAATTCTTCATTCCATCTACCTTTAAATTCAGTAGCTTCTTTTATAACCTGTTCATTAGTCAAAAGTTCTTCTTCTGCCCATGGTTTTCTTCTTACTCGCATTTTATTATCCCCTTCTTTAAAATTTCTTATTTCAAAATTATCATATAAATAACAAAAAAGCAAGTTAATTTGAATACTTTAGATAATATTATTATTTTTTGTAAATATTTTTTTAAACATTGGAATTAAATTTAAAATATGATATAATTATTCGGCAATATATTTTAAGGAGTGATTATCATCAAGCTACATATTTTATTAATTTCTGTTATAATGTCGTTACTTTTGGTTTCGTGCGGAGATAATACACCTGCAAATACTACTGAAAATTCTTCTGAAATATCTACGGAAAATATCTCTCAGTCAGTAACTCAAGAAAGCACTACCGAAAAAGCAAGCACTGAAGAACTTTCTACTGAGCCAATTTCTGAAGTTACCACAGAGCCTGCTGCTGAAGTTACTACCGAAACTACTCAAGAAATTACACAGATAAGTACAGAAGAAACAACCGCTGCTTCAGTTTCAGAAGCTGTATATATTTGGTCAGATAAGTCTAACAAAAATATTGAATGGTCATTTAAAAGAAATTCTACACATGAACCTACTTTAGGTTACAACCAAAATGTAAATCTAAGCCTTTATAATGCTTATCATTTAGGTGATACTTCTGAAAAAATTATATATCTTACCTTTGATGAAGGATATGAATATGGATTTACACCATCAATATTAGATACTTTGAAAGAAAATGATGTTAAAGCTTGTTTCTTTTTAACTAAAACTTTCATAAAATCTCATCCTGAACTTGCTAAGAGAATGAAAGAAGAAGGACATGTAGTAGGAAATCATACGGTTTCACATCCAATTATGACCAGTAAAAATGATGAAGATTTAATATCTGAAATAGTAGACAATGAAAAATACTACAAAGAAATGACCGGGTATGATATGGATAAATTTTTACGTCCTCCAACAGGTGCATTCAGTGAAAGAACACTTGACATTACCAATCAGCTTGGTTACAAAACAATTTTTTGGAGTCTTGCATACTATGATTATGATGTAAATAATCAGCCGGGAAAAGAATACTCTTATCAACACGTTATGAATAATTATCACCCTGGTGGAATATTCCTTTTACATGCTGTATCACAGTCAAATACAGAGGCTCTCGATGATATCATAAAAAGCCTGAAAGCTGAAGGTTATGTTTTCAAATCATTATATGATTTACCTGCATACGAAACCACTATAACAGAATAAATCAAAAAAGGAATTGTTTGTAAAATAGACAATTCCTTTTTATTATAAACTTATCAAATTATAAATTTTTATCAACTCTCAATTCCAAGTTCTTTATAAAAATATTTTAATAGTAAAAATTGATACCTTCTTTTAAATTCAGACAAATGCAATAATTTATTTCCTTTAATATGTTCAATATAATCTTCAACAAATTCAAGTGCCTGTTTTTTATTTTTTCCAAATGTACTATCATTTCATTAAACTCATCTTTATCAATAATTGCATCTTTATTATCCAAATATTCAGTTTTATTCAATATTACAATTTTAGTATAATCTAAACCTGATTTATGTTGTAACGACCTTTGAGTTTTTTTAAAATGATAAGCATAGTTATGTGTAATTTCACTTCTTCATCACTCGGTCATTTTTTATTTTACCGTCCTGTCAAAACCGTCACAGGACTCATAATTGATGAAGTCAAACTTCTATGTTACTACTTATATTATATTCACTTTTCTAAATTAAGTCAATTGAAATTTATGTTAATTTACAAAAATTAAAATCAAATAAACCCAATTGAAAAATTCAATTATAATATTCATTTATACATTGCTATTTCCGTAAAAATATCATAAAATATAACCAAACGAGCTTGTGCAACTTAAAATTAGAAAATACAATGCACAGCTTTAAAATTTTTTAGAAAGGAAGTGACAGAGGGTATTGCTTGCAATCACCCTAGAAATATGGAAATAAATTATATGAAAAATCCTTTAGGTATTGATAAAAATCCACATTTTAGCTGGTACTCTGACGAAATATTAAATAATTCAGCTCAAGTTGCCTATCAAATAATTGTATCTAAAAATTCCAATTTAGAAAATGAAATTTGGAACAGTGGAAAAATAAATTCAGATAAAGCTTGTAACATAGTTTATAAAGGTCAAAAACTTGAAGCCATGACAAAATATTACTGGCAAGTAACTCTTTGGGATAAAAATAAAAACAGTGCAACAAGTAAAATACAATGGTTTGAAACAGGTCTTATGGGCAATGACAAATCTGTATGGAGCAATGCACAGTGGATAGGAAATCCTCGTACAGTTACAAATACTTCCGCTTTAGACTCGTATTCCTTTAGTGTAGACTTTCAAGTAAATAAAGGAAATAATGCAGGTATTGTTACTGCCGCAAGAAATAAAGACAACTATGTACTTTTTGAAATAGATATGGATAATCGCATTATAAAAGTATATGAATACTGTGATAACGCATGGCTTGGAAGTTATGCAGACGGCAATATTCCATCAATAGAATTAAGAGGAAATAAAGACGGCTATATTATCTCAAAAGAAGCTGTAAAAGAAGGTCAAGAATATTCCCAAAATAATTTTGAATTAAAAGTAACAGGCAGAGACATTATTTTAAAAATAAATGATATTACTATAATTGAAGAAACTGAATTAATGCCTGCAAACCCTAAAAATCAGCCTAGACGTGCCTGCTTAATGTCCATCGGTTTTAAACAAGAAGAAAGCTGTGCAGTATATGACAATATAAAAATAACAAATAATAAAACAGGACTTATAATTAATGAAGATGATTTTTCTACAAATGATGGAATTTTTTCAGCTTTAGGTAAAGTTTCAGATGGAAAACTTATAGTTTCAAACAGTTTTGAAATAGTTTGTCCGGTACCTGCTGTAAATGTAGCTACTAACTTTGAGATAACAAAAGAAATAAAATCTGCACGTTTATATGCTGCTTCAAAAGGTTTTTACTATGCTTACATAAATAATAAAAAAGTCGGTGAAGATTTTTTTAATCCCGGATTTACAGATTATCGTTTAAGAATACAATATCAGACATTTGATGTTACAAATATGCTTAAAAATGGTACAAATGCAATCCTCGCAACCATCGGAAAAGGTCATTACTCTGGTTTTTGCGGTTATTCAGGTGCTATGAAATATGGTTTTGAAAATTATTTTATTGGAAAACTTGTAATAACTTACGAAGATGGTACACAAGACATCATAGTTACTGATAAAAATTGGAAATTTACAGAAAAAGGACCTATTACAGACTCGGATTATTTTAACGGAGAATATTATGATGCAAGACTTGAATTTGCAGATTGGTCAGACGGAAAGCTCGATACTTCTTCTTGGATATCTTGTGGAGTAAAAGAATGGACTGAAAAAGTAATTCCTACAAACGGAACTTTAGATGACAACATTAAATTCATTCTTTCAGCACAAGAAGGTCCTACTGCCCAGATTGTAAAAAAATTAAAACCAATTTCTGTGATTGAAAATCCAAAAGGACATTTTGTATATGATTTTGGACAAAATATGGTTGGTACAATCTGTCTTAAAGTAAAAGGACAAAAAAATACTTCTTTAAAACTCAGATATGGTGAAATGAGTTACAAAAATGGTGAAATTTACATAATGAATATTCGTTCAGCCGCAAATACTGACACCTACATATTAAATGGCAACCCTGCCGGAGAAACTTTTGTACCTTCATACACTTCACATGGTTTCCGTTATGTGGAAATCACCGGAAATGGTTTTGAACTCGAAAATAACGATATGATATTAAATATTGAAGGTCTTGTACTTTGCAATATATCAGAAACCACAGGTGGTTTTGAATGTTCAAATGAACTCATAAACAAGCTTCAGAGCAATATCGAATGGGGTCAGAGAGGAAATTATCTGCTTGTACCTACTGACTGCCCTCAAAGAAATGAACGTATGGGTTGGACAGGCGATGCACAGGTATTTGCTAAAACTGCCGCTTTTAATATGAATGTTTCTGCTTTTACACAAAAATGGCTTATTGATGTAATTGACGGACAGATTATGTATAATAAAGATGGTGCTGTTCCGGATACTGCTCCTTTAGGCGGTGATAATCGTGCTGATGGCTGTGCAGGCTGGGCAGACGCAGGAGTAATTGTACCTTGGGAGATGTATCAGGCTTATGGAGATGTAAGCTTTCTTGAAGACAACTATGAAATGATGGCAAAATGGATTGACTATCAAAGTATGGATTCCCGCCAAAATTACGGAGTAAGAAAAGTAGATGGTATAGAAGTACCTGAAAAATCTGATATGGCAAGCATTCCATTTATACAGGTTCAACAAAGACGTGGTGACCATTTGACATTTGACGAAACTACTCCTTTTATACTTTCAGCTACTGCTTATGCAGCTTATGTATGCAAATTGATGATTAAAACAGCTGAAATATTAGGAAAAACAGAAGATGTTAAAAAATATTCACAACGTTTTGAAAATATAAAACAGGCATTTAATGAAGCTTGGGTTAAAGAAGATGGTACTTTAGGATATTGGGGAGAAATGAGCAAGTCAAATACTGACATAAATGGTAATATTATCAATCAGACTTATTACTCAAACGAAGAAGGTAACCCAAATCATCCAAGTCAGACAGCTTATGCCCTTGCCATAGATTTTGAACTTATTCCTGAAGAAAAACTTGCAGGTGCAGCCAAAGGATTTAAACAGTCAATAGATGACAGAAATGGCAAACTTTCAGTAGGATTTTTAGGAATTTCTCATCTTGCACCTGCTCTTACAAAAGTAGGACTTGATGAAATTGCATTTGCTTTACTTGAACAGACAGAAAATCCTAGCTGGCTTTATAGTGTAATAAATGGTGCTACCACTATATGGGAACGTTGGAATTCATATATTGCAGAAACTGGTCAATTTGGTGATGTTTCTATGAATTCATTTAACCATTATTCCTATGGTGCTATCGGTGAATGGATGTACAGCAGAATTTTAGGTATAAATTCAAGTGATAAATTAGGCGAAAATGGATATAAAAAATTAATTCTTACTCCTACTTTTGGCGGTAACCTCACATATGCCAAAGGATGGCATAAATCTCCATATGGAATTATTAAATCCGAATGGAAATTAGAAAATAATAAATTTATATATGAATGTACTGTACCAGTAAATTCATCTGCTGTTATACACCTTCCTTTAAATAATACTAAAAATGTTTCTATTAATGTAATCGGCACTAATATAAAATATATAGGTATTGAAAATAACCGAGCAGTTTATAATGTTTCAAGTGGAACATATAAATTTGAGGTTATCCTTTAAAAATTCCTGCTCCCTCCTTTGAGGGAGCTTTTCATTAGCTTTTTTCCAAAAAACTTCATAGACTTTATTATCACTTTCAGTTATAATCTACTTAGTTAAAAATAAACTAAAACTATTTGCTTAATATTAAAAAGGGGTTGTAATTTAAATGAATTTTTTACGTGCTATTGGTTTTAGCAATATAGAAAATGGGAAAAAACTTGAAAAATTATTGAATGAAGTAATTGAAGAGTGCGATAAACATTCTGTAATTTCTTTAGATGAAAAAATAGGACTTGCAGATTATTTAAAAATTTTTGGAAAAGGATTTGGAATTGTTGTAAAAGGCAGTCTTACAGAAGAAGACAAGCTAATCGTTGAAAATTGGGATATTTATACAGAAAATACCGAAAAAATCTCTATAATAAATTCTGAAGCTCATAAAATCGACAATTACGAAGTTATAATTGAATGTGAAGATAAATTAAATGGAAATAACATAATCTTTTCACTACAAAACACTTCAGAATTTATAGAAGCTGAAAAATCAGAAATATTTATTGACAATGTTTCTCTTTCTGCTTTTTCTAATTCAGGAAAAATTATATTTCCAATATATAAAAATAAAGATGATTTAATCATTGAACAACAGGAAGAAGATGATTTTCGTAGACTTCTGGCTCTTTCGAGAGAGGGCGATGAAAATGCTTTGCAAACTCTTGAACTGCAAAAATCTCAATGCGAGGATTCTCTTATCGAAAGATTAGAAAATGAAGATTTATTTTCTATTGTTGAAAGCTGTTTCATCCCGACTGATATAAATACTTGTGAATATAGAATTATAGGAGATATAATTGAAACCCAAAATCTTTACAATAATTCAACTGGCGAAGAAATTACCTTTTTAACACTTGATATACTTGGAACAAAATTAAATCTATACATAAATTCTAAAGATTTGGAAGGTTTTTCTCAGCCTAATATGAGATTTTATGGAACTTGTTGTCTTTTAGGCAATATTTCTTTTTTGAATAACAAAGAGGCGTAAAAATGCCTCTTTGTTTAATTTATAAAATAAAAAAGCCCTAACCTTACAACTTCTTGTAAAACTAAGACTTTAAGCTGCGCCTCCAGGGACTCGAACCCTGGACATCCTGATTAAGAGTCAGGCGCTCTACCAACTGAGCTAGAAGCGCTTATTTAATTTGTTGTATCACCAACGCAAGATATATCTTATCACTTTTATTTTTATTTGTCAACATATTTTTTAAATTTTTTCAAAAATTTATCCCCTGACAATTATTATCAGGGGATTTTATTTTATTCTCCTATTGCATTTCCTGTGTAGAGCTGATAGTATCTTCCTTTTTCTTCTATCAATTTATCGTGTGGACCACGTTCTATAATTCTTCCCTGCTCTAAAACCATTATACAATTTGAATTTCGTACAGTTGAAAGTCTATGAGCTATTACAAAAGTAGTTCTGCCTTTCATAAGTTTATCCATTCCGTCTTGTACCAGCGTTTCAGTACGTGTATCAATAGAAGATGTTGCCTCATCAAGAATAAGTACTGGAGGGTCTGCTACCGCTGCCCTTGCTATTGCTAAAAGCTGACGCTGTCCTTGACTAAGATTTCCTCCATCTCCTCTAAGCATTGTATTATAACCCTCTGGAAGACGTTTAATAAAACTATGTGCATTTGCAAGCTTTGCTGCCGCAATACATTCTTCATCTGTCGCATCTAATTTACCATATCTTATATTATCCATTACCGTACCTGTAAAAAGATGTGTATCTTGTAAAACAATTCCTAAAGAACGCCTTAAATCAGATTTTTTAATTTTATTAATATTTATACTGTCATAACGTATCTTTCCATCTTGAATATCATAAAAACGATTTATAAGGTTTGTAATTGTAGTCTTTCCTGCTCCCGTACTTCCTACAAAAGCTATCTTCTGACCAGGTTCTGCAAACATTTTTATATTATGAAGTACCATTTTATCATCACTGTACCCAAAATCTACATCATCAAATACTACTTCACCCTGAAGCTTTGTATAAGTAACTGTATTATCTGCTGCATGATAATGTTTCCATGCCCAAATTCCCGTATGTTTTTCAGTAGGTGTAAGTGTTCCATCTGCATTTTCTTCTGCATTTACAAGTTCTACATAACCATCATCAATTTCAGGTTCTTCATCTAAAAGATTAAATATTCTTTCTGCACCTGCCATAGCCATAACAATACTGTTAAACTGCTGGCTAACTTGAATTATTGGCTGATTAAATCCTTTATTTAATGTAAGGAAAGAAACCAAAGTTCCCAATGTAAGTGAAGTTTTGCCACTTAAAGCAATAATTGCACCCGTTACTGTACACAAAACATAACTTATATTCCCAATATTGGCATTTATAGGCATCATAATATTAGCAAGCTTATTTGCATTATTTGTGCTTTCTCTAAGGTCTTCATTTATTTTCTTAAACTGTTCAAGACTTTTTTCTTCATGACAGAATACCTTAACTACTTTCTGACCTTCCATCATTTCTTCAATATAACCATTTACTTTTCCCAATGTTGCTTGCTGTTTTACAAAATAAAAACCTGATTTCCCCCCGATTTTAGATGTTACAAAAAGCATAACTCCTACCATAAGTAAAGTTACTCCTGTAAGTGGAATACTAAGTGCAATCATACTTATAAGAGTAATTATTATTGTAATTGATGAATTTACTATTTGTGGAATACTTTGGCTTATAAGCTGTCTTAAAGTATCAATATCATTTGTATACACTGACATAATATCTCCATGTGCATGAGTATCAAAATATTTTATAGGCAAAGATTCCATATGAGTAAATAACTCAACTCTTAAATTTCTCAAAGTTCCCTGTGTTATATTTACCATAATTCTATTATAAGTATATGAAGATACAATACCAAGTGCATATATTGCAACCATATTTAGCAAAGCCTGTGCCAAAGGTCCAAAATCAGGATTTTCGGCTTTTGTTAAAGGCAATATATAATCATCTATAAGACTTTGCATAAACAAAGTTCCTCTAAGTGTTGAAAACGCTGTAATAACAATACATATTATAACTAAAATAAAACTAAATTTGTAATTTTTAAAAATATATGACAAAACTCTCTTTAAAGTTTTCATATTAAGCTTTGGGCTTTCTTTTTTTTCTGGCATCTTCTTCACCTTCCTTTATTCTGCTGTCGGCTCATCAAAATCGCCGCCGCCCTTTGTTTGAGTATTATAAATTTCTGCATAAATTTCATTATTTTTAATAAGATTTTCGTGTGTATCAAAACCACTTATTTTTCCATCTTCCAACACTAAAATTCTATCCGCATTCTGAACACTTGAAATCCTCTGTGCAATTATAATCTTTGTAGTATTTGGAATTTTATTTGCAAAAGCAGCTCTTATTTTAGCATCTGTGGCTGTATCTACCGCACTTGTTGAATCGTCCAATATCAAAATCTTAGGATTTTTAAGTAATGCTCTTGCAATACAAAGTCTTTGTTTCTGTCCTCCGGATACATTCGTACCGCCCTGTTCAATCCAAGTATCATACTTTTGAGGAAAACGTTCAATAAATTCATCTGCACATGCCAATTTACATACTTCCATACATTCCTCTAAAGTTGCATCTTCTTTACCCCAACGTAAATTCTCTAAAATTGTGCCTGAAAACAAAACATTTTTCTGAAGTACAACCGCAACATTATTTCTTAAAATTTCCAAATCATAATCTTTTACATTTTTGCCACCTACTACCACTTCTCCATTATTAACATCGTAAAGACGGCTTATAAGATTTGCAAAACTTGATTTTCCACAACCTGTTCCACCTATAATTCCTATGGTTTCACCAGATTTAATATGCAAATCAATATTACTTAATGTTTCTTCACCACTTCCATGTTTATAAGAAAAACTTACATTATTAAAATCAATTCTTCCATCTTTGATTTCCATAACAGGATTTTCAGGATTTTTAATATCAGGTTCTTCATTTATGACCTCTGCTATACGTTTAGCACTGGCTATACTCATTGTCATCATAACAAATATCATAGAAAGCATCATAAGTGATGTAAGTACACTCATTACATAGGAAAACATTGATGTAAGTTCTCCAGTCGTAAGGTCACCTATAACTATAAATTTTGCACCAAACCATGATAATGATATAATACAGCCATATACTACAAGCATCATAACTGGTCCATTTAAAGCAATTCTGCTTTCTGCCTTAACAAAAAGCTTATATACATTTTCTGAAGCTTTTTTAAATTTTTCATTTTCATAAATTTCTCTTACAAATGCTTTTACTACACGTATTGCAGATACATTTTCCTGAACACTTGCATTCAAATCATCATATTTCTTAAATACATTGTCAAATATCTTCATTGTAGTAGAAACTATAAAAATCAAAACTATTCCAAGAAAAATTACTGCTACCAAAAATACCAAACTTAATTTTGCATTTATCAAAAAACACATAAACATACTGCATATAAGCATTAATGGTGCTCTTACTGTAATTCTTAAAAGCATCTGATAAGCCATTTGAACATTTGTAACATCTGTGGTCATACGGGTTACAAGTCCTGCTGTACTAAATTTATCAATATTTGAGAATGAAAATCGCTGTATATTTTCATACATTGCATCTCTCAAATTACAGGCAAAGCCAGAAGATGCCGCCGCACCAAATTTTCCACCTAATGCACCAAACGTCAGACTTAAAAAAGCCATAAGAACCATTATTGCACCATAAAAATACACCTGGTTTATATCCCCGGCTTCTATTCCTTTATCAATAATAGATGCCGTTATAAAAGGGATAAGAACCTCCATTATTACCTCACCCACCATACACACCGGTGTCAAAAATGAAACCAATTTGTACTGTTTTATCTGTTTAGCGAGTGTTTTTAACATACCATTTACCTCCTTATTTATGGTATTTATATTTAACCTTTTTTAATATTTTAGCATTATATCACTAATTTTATTGAAAGTAAAATGAAAATATATTATAATTAATAAAAGATTTTTATTAATTTTTTTAATTTGATAAACTAACAAAGAAAGGATTTTTAATATGAATACTTTTCAACTCCATTGTTTTTTAAAAGTTTCTCAAACTTTAAACTTTGCTAAAGCAGCCGAGCAACTCAACATCACTCAGCCCGCTGTTACTCACCAAATCCGTTCGCTTGAAAATGAATTAAATATAAAACTTTTTAAACGTACTACAAGAAATGTCGAACTTACTTATGCCGGAATTACTTTTATAAATGATGCTAAATCTATTATAGATATAGAAATAAGAGCAAGAAAACGTTTTGAAAGTCTTTCTGAAAATGAAATAAAATTATTTTCCATAGGTTGTCAAAGTAATTCAATTATGTTTAATCTTACAAATCCAATCAAAGATTTAGTTGAATTATATCCAAATGTGCATCCTAAAATTAAAACTTTACAATTTTTTCATTTATTCAGACTTTTAGAAGACGAAGATGTAGATGTCATCGTTTCTTTTAAAACAGACTATGTAAACAAAAACACCCTTTATTATAAAGAGCTTGTTAAAATTCCATTATATTGCTTATGTCATCAAAGCAACCCTTTATCCAAAAAAGAAAGTATAAATTTTTCTGATTTAAAAAATGAAAAAGTAATACTTAATGATTTATCCAAAACGCCATCGGAACTTTCTCAAACCTATAAACAAATTGCAAGCAAAAAAAGTTTTACAGATTTTTACAATTGTGAATCTTCAGAAGAGGTAAATATGCTTGTGGGTACAGGTATAGGAATTTCAATATTGCCTGAACTCCTTATTTCTGAAAATCCTAATATTATCAAAATACCCATAAATGAAACCGAACCTATTTCCTTTGGAATATACTATAAATCATTACAAAACAATAATATTTTAAAAGATTTTATAAAAATAATGATTAAAAACTTTAAAGATTAAACTTTTTTTAATAAAATTCGTATATTTTTATAAGATAAAATTTGTAATTCAAACTTCACTTGTTTTTAAACATAAATATGATATAATTTTTTTAGACATTTCAAAGAAAGAAGGAGATATATTGAAAAAAAATTTTTTAGACAAACGTTATTTGACTTTAAGTCTTTATGCTTTAGCTGTAATAATCGTTGCCATTTTATTCCAAAACTTATTTGATAAATTTGACAGTATTAAAACCATTTTTGAACAAGCAATTAGTATTTTATCCCCTTTCTTCATAGGATTTTTTATAGCATATTTAATGAATCCTCTGGTTACTTTTTTTGAAGAAAAGGTTCTTTTAAAATTTAAATTTTTTAAACCCGGCAGAAAATTCAAACTTAGAAGAGGGCTTTCCGTTCTTATTTCTTATGTTTTAATAATTGTTTTGCTTGGTTGGTTTATTTCTTATTTAATACCAGAAATAACTAAAAATATTTATGGTTTATTTAATGGACTTAACAGTGGTTTAATAAATCTGGAAGAATATTTCCAAACACTTTCAGATAAATATCCTGAATTTTTTACAAGTGATTTTGAAAAAAGCATAAACTTAATTTTTGATGAAATTATGGCAACTTTATCTTCTTTATCTTCTACCATAAGTACTATGTTAGGTAAATTTGCTACCGGTTTAGGCTCTACTATTTCTACAATAATAACAGGTACAGTCTTTGTAACAAAACAATTAATAAACATTATAGTTGCTTTGATAATTTCAATATATGTACTATTAGATAAAGAAATTTTCTTAAAACAGGCTTTACGCTGTACATATGCTGTTTTGCCTGTATCATTAGCAGATAAATTGCATTTTCTTATAACTAAACTTGATGATACTTTTGAAAAATTTTTAGTAGGTAAAATTATAGACTCTCTTATAATTGCAATTATATGTTTTGTTGTACTTTTGATATTCAGAGTACCTTATGCTTTAATTATTTCTATAATAGTAGGAGTTACAAACGTTATTCCTTATTTTGGTCCATTTATCGGAGCTGCACCATCTATACTTATAAGCCTTTTTACAGGCGGATTTTGGACAGCATTATTTGTAGCTGTATTTATACTTATTTTACAGCAAATAGATGGAAATATTATAGGACCTAAGATACTTGGTGATTCAACAGGACTTGGACCTTTCTGGATTATCTTTGCAATTACCATAGGTGGCGCTTTGGCAGGAGTAATCGGAATGTTTATAGCTGTACCTATTTTCGCTGTAATATACTCTCTTATAGAAATTGCTGTTGATAAAAATATTACTAAAAAAACAGAAAACAATCCTGAACTATCAGAAAAATTAAAAAGGTGATAACAATGATTTCTATTTTAAATTCGCATATATTTATACTTGTTTTGATAATATTACAACTTATTACTCCTTATATATATGCACTTATACCAGCCTCTACTATATTTTGGCTCTGTACAAGTGAAATATTATTTATACTCATGCCGTCTATTATTTATGTAAAAATTACAAATAAGAACCTAAAAAGGGCTTTTTCAATAAAGCCCTTATCTTTTAAAAGTATAATCTTACTTATAATATTTGCAATTTTAATTCAACCATCTATGGGACTTTGGGCTGGAATATCTTCCCTTATTTTCCCATCTAATGTCAATAATTTTGTAAATACTTTAAATACTATGCCTTTAGTAATATCTTTATTTATATCGGCAATTTCTCCAGCTATTTGTGAAGAAATTGCTCTCAGAGGTGCTTTTGCTTCAGATTACGAAGGTAAAAATCTTAAATATATAGCTTTTATGAATGGTTTAATGTTTGCAATAATTCATCTAAATGGTGAACAATTTCTATATGCTTTTGTAATGGGGATAATCTTTATATATATTCTTAAAATTACAGACTCCATTTTTTCAACTATACTTGTTCACTTTATTTTTAATGCCTCACAACTGCTTTTAGCAAGATTTGCAGCTACTTCTTCTGAAACTGCTGTCGCTACTACTGAAAGTACTTTATACGTAATAGGAGTATATGCCTTTGTAACTTTACTTACATTACCTCTAATATATGCTATATTCAAGCTTTTAATTAAATTCAATAATAAAGAAGAATTTATTAAAAATTCATTCAAAGAAAAACTTAAATTTGATAAAAAAGATTTTAGTTTAGCTTTCTTTTTTATTATTGTTATATACCTTATATATATCTCTACTTCTTTAATATAACAAAAAAATAGTGTATTGCAAATATGCAGTACACTATTTTAATTTTACTCAGCTGTTTCCAATGCGATTTCCATCATTTCGATGAATGTTTTCTGTCTTTCTTCTGCTGATGTACTTTCTCCTGTAATAATATGGTCACTCACTGTCATAATAGCAAGTGCTTTTATATGATGCTGTGCAGCCAAGGTATACAATCCAGCCGCTTCCATTTCAACTCCAAGCACTCCGTAGCTTGCAAATTTTTCCTGAAGTCCTTCATCATGCCCATAAAATTCATCACTGCTTAACACTGAGCCTACATGAACACGTTTCATATCAATGCCCATATTTTTTGCTACATTATAAGCCTTATTTAAAAGTTCAAAGTTTGCAGTAGGTGCAAAATCATAACCCATAAATCTTGTTCTATTAATACCTGAAGTAGTACAAGTACTCATTGCAATTACAATATCTCTTATCTTTATATCCGTAGAAAGTCCACCACAAGTACCTATACGTATAATATTTTTAACATCATACTCTTTTATCAATTCTGTACCATAAATCATAAACGAAGGAATACCCATTCCTGAACCCTGTACAGAAATTCTTTTACCTTTGTAAGTCCCTGTATATCCCAACATACCTCTTACTTCATTATAACATACAGAATTTTCCAAAAAAGTTTCTGCTATATACTTTGCTCTTAAAGGGTCACCCGGCATCAAAACCGTCTGTGCTATTTCACCCTGTTTTGCTGCAATATGTGTACTCATAATAAAACCACCTTAAATTTTATTCTTCCATTTCTTTTTCTGGTTCAAATTCAACTGCTAACTGACGTTTTCTTGCTAATTCATCACTTTCAAGATATTCATCATAAGTCATTTGTCTGTCAATAAATCCACCCGGAATAAATTCCATTATACGATTTGCTACTGTCTGTATAAACTGGTGGTCCTGTGAAGTAAATAATACAACACATTTTGTATTTATAAGTCCATTATTAAGAGATGTAATAGACTCAAGGTCAAGATGGTTAGTCGGCTCATCTAAAATAAGTACATTTGCAAGAGAAAGCATCATCTTTGAAAGCATTACACGCACTTTTTCTCCTCCTGAAAGTACATTTACTTTCTTTACTCCTTCTTCACCTGCAAACAACATTCTACCCAAAAATCCTCTTACATATGTTTCATCTTTTTCAGTAGAATATGGCATAAGCCAATCAACTATTCTTTGGTCACAATCAAATTCCTTTGTATTATCTTTAGGGAAATAAGTACGTGAAGTAGTAACACCCCACAAAACTTCACCACTGTCAGGCTCCATCTCTCCCATAAGTATTTTAAATAATGTAGTTTTTGCAAGACCATTTGAACCCACAAAAGCCACTTTATCTTCTTTATTGAGAATAAATGAAACATTATCAAGTACTTTTACACCATCAATAGTTTTACAAAGATTTTTAACTGTAAGGACTTCATTACCTATTTCTCTTTCAGGTCTAAAATCTATATAAGGGTATTTTCTTGAAGAAGGTCTGATTTCTTCAAGTTCAATTTTCTCTAAAGCACGTTTTCTTGAAGTAGCCTGCTTAGATTTTGAAGCATTGGCACTAAAACGCTGAATAAATTCTTGAAGTTCTTTAATCTTTTCTTCTTTCTTTTTATTTGCCTCTTTCATCTGTCTTATCATAAGCTGACTTGACTCATACCAGAAGTCGTAGTTACCTGCATAAAGTTGTATTTTACCATAGTCAATATCTGCCATATGTGTACAAACCTTATTGAGGAAATGTCTGTCATGGGATACAACTATTACCGTATTTTCAAAATCAATCAAAAAATCCTCTAACCATGTAATAGCATTAAGGTCAAGATGGTTAGTAGGCTCGTCCAGTAAAAGTATGTCAGGATTTCCAAACAATGCCTGTGCAAGAAGTACCTTAACTTTTTCACTTCCGCTTAAATCTTTCATAAGACTGTAATGTAAATTTGTTTCTATTCCAAGACCATTTAAAAGCATTGCTGCATTACTTTCAGCTTCCCAACCGTCCATTTCTGCAAATTCTGTTTCAAGCTCACTTGCTCTTATTCCATCTTCTTCAGAAAAATCCTCTTTTGCATATATCGCATCTTTTTCCTGCATTATATCATAAAGCTTTTTGTTACCCATAATTACAGTATTCAACACTTGACAATCGTCATACAAATAGTGATTTTGCTTTAATACAGAAAGTCTTTGTCCCGGTGTTATTGCAACATCACCTTTATTTGGCTCTAATTCACCTGACAATATCTTTAAAAATGTAGACTTTCCTGCTCCATTTGCACCTATAAGTCCATAACAGTTACCCTCTGTAAATTTTATATTTACATCTTCAAATAATACTTTTTTACCATATCTGAGTGTTACATTATTAGCACTTATCATTTTAAAAAACCTTTCCTTTTTTCATATTATTTAGCTGTTTTTTTAGGCAGCTTATCTTTTATTTTATCCATAAACGATTTTTTCTTTGCAGGCACTACTTTTGCACCTTTTATAGCAATAATATAAATCCCTGCCAATTCTACTTTTACCTGTTTTTTAAGTGGCAATTCATCATATACCTTTGGGTCACATATCAAAGTCATTATTTGTGGACCAATTTTCACTTTAGCCAAAGGCATTTTTTTCCATTTCAAATATTTTGGAACTTGTTCCATTACCATTTTAGGCATATGTGCATTTTCAAGCTTATCTTTCTTTTTATCAATTACATATACCGATTGTGTCATCTTACTTGCCTCAATGGCACTTTGTTGCTCTCCCATCTTCTTGCTTGCCCACTGGTTCAAGAAGAATAATCCTACAAGAATTAAGCCTGCCACTATTGCTACTATTAAAATAATATCCAATAACTGCATTTTCTTTTTTCCTCCTTAAAAATAATCTATTTTTTATTTTACCATTATTTTTGATTTTAGCAAAGAGTTATTTGTTAAATAAGGCATATTTTTTATAATTTAATTGATTTTTTTTAATTTTGGGTTTATTCTTATATTTATATTTAAATATAGGCTATAATATATTTAAAAAATATTTATTCTCAATAGCAATTTGTAATATTTTTACAGGAGGTTTTTTTGTGGGATTTTTAAATATAATATTAAATATAATTACTGTATCTCTTATTTTCAATATTATTTTAGCTGCCATAGTTGTATTTTTTGAAAGAAAAAAACCAGTAAGCACTTGGGCTTGGCTTATGGTGATACTTTTCATACCTGTTTTCGGTTTTATAATATATCTTTTTTTTGGACAAGACGGAAGAAATCAAAAATTATTTCTTCAAAAACAAAAAGAAGACGAAAAAATTTTCAATTATTATCTTAATAAATTTCCACATATAAAAAAGGAAATTGATTTACAAAAAAATTATTTTGACTCCGGTAAATCTATAATCAATCCTGACAAAAAGTTCAATGAATTTCAAAATTTTGAAGATTTAGCAAATATGCACCTTAAAAGCAATGATATTCGTATGACTTATAACAATAAAATAAAACTTTTTCACAATGGTCAAGAAAAATTCAAAAGTCTTTTAACAGATATAAAAAATGCTAAAAACTTTATTCACATAGAATATTATATAATAAAAAATGATGAACTTGGTAAAGCAATAATAGATGCTTTAACTCAAAAAGCTATTGAAGGTGTAGAAGTAAAACTTATCTATGACAGTATGGGAGGAAGAAGTCTTACACCCAAATTTTTTAAAGATTTCAAAAAAGCCGGCGGAGAAATTGGTATTTATTTACAAAGTTTTGCAGCTAAAATT
Source organism: uncultured Eubacteriales bacterium (assembly GCA_964592005.1). Classification (GTDB taxonomy): domain Bacteria; phylum Bacillota; class Clostridia; order Lachnospirales; family CAZQDT01; genus CAZQDT01. The sequence continues at coordinate 12,412 of CAZQDT010000002.1, read as the reverse complement.
ACTATGCGTCTTAATTACAGAAATCACCGAAAAATAACAGTAATAGATGGAAATATTGGGTATATAGGCGGTTTTAACATAGGTAATGAATATCTCGGTTTCAACAAAAAATTAGGGCATTGGAGAGATACACATATGCGTGTTGAGGGAAACTGCGTAGACCAGCTAGAACTTAGATTTATGATGGACTGGAATTTTGTGGCTAAAGAAAAATTTTTAGAAGAGGGAAATTACTTTCCTTCAAAAAATTTTACAAATGGTTCAAGTATACAAATAGTTTCAAGTGGACCTGACACCAAACTTCACCAAATTAAACAAGGATACTTTAAAATGATAAACGAAGCTGAAAAAAATATTTACATAGTTTCTCCATATTTTGTCCCCGATGACAGTATCTTAGAGGCAATAAAAATTGCTGCTCTTTCAGGACTTGATGTAAGAGTATTAATTCCCGGAAAACCCGACCACCCTTTTGTATACTGGGCAAACCTCTCCTATGCTGGAGAACTTTTAAACTCTGGAGTACGTTTTTACCAATATAATCCCAAATGCTTCATACACAGCAAACTTGTTATGATAGATGGTCTGGTTTGCAGCATAGGTACTGCCAATATGGACGTAAGAAGCTTTTCAGTTAATTTTGAAGCAAATGCTTTTATATACGATGAAAATATAACTTCTGAACTCGAAACAGAATTTTTGAAAGATTTAGAAAATAGTGTAGAACTTACCATCGAAAGTTACAGTAAACGTTCTTTCGGGGTTAAATTTCGTGAAGCTATATCAAGACTTATTTCTCCAATACTATAATTTTTGTGGTGATTAAGAAAATCTTCTCTTAACCACCACCATTTTTTACTCAAATTCCATATCTACTTCTGATTTTTTATACTCTTCTAAATTAAACTTTCTAATAGTTCCCTTTTTATTTTTCTTTGCTTCATACATTGCAAAATCAGCATATTTTATCAGATTTTCAATATTACCTGTTTCTTCTGGATAACATACATATCCACATGAAGCTTTAATTTTAATATTTTTATCATCTGCAAGCTTCAACTCCGTATTTAACAATTCCTCATGCACTCTACAAATTTCTTTATATATTTCTTCTTCACTTTTAAGTCCATATATCATAGCAAAAAATTCATCTCCAGAACGCCTTGAAACCAATGCTCCTGCTCTTTCAATTCCTCTAAGTACTGCCGCTGTCTTTATTATATATTCATCACCAAGTTCATGACCATAATTGTCATTTATGTATTTAAGATTATCTAAATCCCACATTATCATCGCTGCTGCCTTAGGTTTTTCATTAAGTAATTTTTTGCTTTTTCTTTCAAATGCAACCCTGTTTAAAAGACCTGTCAGACTGTCATGGTCTCTTTCATACTCCACACGCTTCATATCAAGTATTTCTTCCGTAACATCTATCAATACTATTATCTGTCTTGTAACTTCTTTTTTTATACTAAAACGAAGCCATACTATTTCTCCGTTATTTTTATTTACTTCACAGGTATAAATTTCTTTATTTTCTGATGCCTGTGTAATATTCACTACTTTTTTTCTAAAATCATCAAATTCCTTTAAAAAATCTTTTTTATTGCTAGCCGCCAAATAATAGCTTTCTGAAAAATCCATCATTTCACAGACATTGCCTGTCAAATGACAAATTCCTAATTCTTCATCATATTCTATTCCACCTATTGATATATCAACTAAATCAATCATCTGCGTAAATCTTGATGCAGAATATGCCACGTCTTTATTAAGTCTTTCTATTACTGCCGAAAGTTCATCTATCTCTAATATATTTGTATTTTTAAGACTTAATTGTTCTGATGGGTCACTATTTCTAAGTTCATTCATTAAATTCTGTATTGGCTTTGTAAAATAAGAACTTACAAACAATGCTGTTATAAGCGAAATTAAAGCTATTACAATTATTGATTTAAAAAATAATTCCTTAAGTTTATATATTCCTTCAAATAACTCCTGTTCCTCCACCGCAACAGCCAAATACCATAAATCCTCCTCAAATGGTGTATTACTCTTATACATTTCCAATGGTTTTATAATACAGTATACATCTTTATTTAAAGCTTTATCATTTATAGAATAAAGACTATATTTATCATTTTGTTTTTTTATATTAAAATTCTCATTTGAAACAGATATTTCATTCCAAAGTTTTTTGCCTATAAATTCTTTTTTGAAATTTCTGTTATTATTGTCGCTTTTTACAATCATATATGAACTACTATTTCCAAATTCTAACTCAGCTTCTGGAAGAATTTTTGATATATAATCCAAAGAAATCTCTATTCCTAAGACCCCATATGAATTATGTCCTTTGTCCACTAATGGAATAGAATATGTTATAACATCAACCCCATTAAAATTATGAACATCTGACCAATAACCCAACTCTGATGCACTTATATTTTTATAATAATTTCCTGCTTGAAAAGGTATATTATAAAAATTATATTTTTCACTGTCATCAATTTCTAATCCGGGAGACCAATTTGTATCTAAAGATATCCCCTTATCTTTTAAAATTTCTGCTCTGCCTGCTTCTGCCAATAAATCAGAATTATCAGTTGTTATTAAATCTGGCGAAATACTTCTTATGTATATAGCTGATTTTCTTGTTTTATTATTTTCAAGTATAACATATCCTCCTGTTACCATACTGCTTCTTGATAAGCTCAAAACATCAGTCAAATTATCTTCAAGTACAGAATATGTTTCTTCTTCATAAATTACATCTTTTAAATCTAAACCCTTTTCACCTGCTATTTTATTTATATTTTCTGAAATAACCTCATGGTATAGTTTAACATTTCCAATCAATGAATTTAAATCTCTCTGAAAAAAACTTGATTTCATTGATACCGTTTTATCCAACAAATCATACACATTATTTGACAATTCCGAAACATTAAAACCATATATTATTATAAAAAATACTATTACTTGAACAACTGCCATAAACATAATAGGCATTAATAACTTTATTTTAATAGAATGACTTCTTTTCTGCAATTTAATCACAATCCTATTCTATTTATTAATGGCGAACTCCAATTCCTTTTTTAAATCCTCAAACCATTGCTCAAAATTTTCCTGTGTATTATAAACTCCCACTGCAACATCAACAGACGCCCCATTTTCTACCATTTTTTCTATTTCTATTCTATCTGCAACTGCTTTGTCCGAAAGAGAATATTCAAGTATATTTCTTGCCTCATTTGCATTTTCAAATGTTTTCCCTGCAAACATATTATAATTTACAGCTTGATTAACCATAATTTCCATTGTTTTTTTTACTGGCTCTGAAATATCTATATCATTTTCTTCAATAATAGAATCTATAATTTTAATATTATTTGAACTTTTTTTCACTGGTCCATAAGAAGCATCTAAAGCAAATTTTATATTAATTTCAGACTCCGTAATCCATTTTAAAAATTCCGCACTCGCATACTGATATTTTTCTTCAGCTTTAGTAATCATAATTCCTGCACCTTGTTGTACTGCATAAGGTTCAGTATTTTTAAAATTAGGTACAGATAAAATCATCACTTCCATAGGATATGAATTATTATCATCTATAACTACTTTTTCAGGCAAATAAACAGCACTTGCAGTTGACCCTACCCAAGCAATTAAATCTCCTGTCTTAGCATCATCAGACCTAAATTTTCCTTTTTTCACATAATGCCCTTTTATATAAGGTACATAGGCATTGTCCCAAAATTTTTTCATAATATCTTTATCTAAATTAAGAATTACTTTTCCATTTTTCACTTCAAAAATTTCTTTTCCTAGCTGTTTACTTCCAACTATAAAATAATTTGCTTCACAATCTCTGCCAAAAAAAGCTTTACCACACCAATCATAATACTTTTCTGCTAGCCGGGTTATACCCTCCCACGTAGAAAGCTGTTCGACCGAAACACCTGACTGAGCTGAAAATTCATCCCATACTTTTTTATTTACAATAAGTACCTCACTTGATTTAACAACAGGAAATACTTTTAAATTTCCATTTTCTTCAAAACGCCCTTCTTCTATGTATCCATCTATGTACTTAGACAATTCTTCTTTTGAAAAATATTTATCAATATCAGCCAGCATACCTTTTTGTTCAAGATTATAAGCCATATCCAAATAACCTGAAATCATATTCGGAAGAGGTTCACTTCCTATTTCCCTATTCATTGAAGAATTTATTGCTTGAATTAAATTACTTATACTTCCTTTACTTTCTGCACTTACGATAACGCCTATTTCCTTTCCTCTCGTCAAATTAAATTCTTCTACAATATTATCAAATGCCTGCATTTGAGAACCTGAATAATAAGTCCAAATTTCTATTTTTATTGGATTTTCAGCATCTAATATGCTAGAAGATGAGCACCCTGTTATACTTACTAAAAACATTATCATTGTTGTAAATAATACCAAAAATCTCTTCATCAGCATCACTTCCATCAGTTATATTTTTAACTATTTTTAGATTATCACAATAATCCGATTTAGTCAATTATTCCTTATAAAATTCAAACACATATAAACATTTTGTAGATATACTAAAAAATAAATACTATTTATTTTGCTTATTTTTTGACAAAATGTTTATAAAATGCTAATATAATGCTTGTTGTTAAAATATTTTTTAGGAGGTCATCTTTTGAATTCAGTTAAAACTCTCGAAAACAACGAGAAAAAATTATTTGTAAGCTGTTATTACATATTCTTTGTAAATGGTGCTTTAGCTCTTATTTTAGGTGCAATGCTTCCATATATGAAAGAAACCTACAATCTTAATTATAAGCTTACTGGACTTATGATTTCTTTTCACTCAATAGGAAATCTTATTTCAAGCTTTATTGGTGGTATATTACCTGTCTATCTAGGACGCAAAAAAAGTATTATGCTTTTAGTAAGCACTGGAACAATAGCTTTCTTGCTTATGGTTTTAAGTGGAAATCCAATACTTTTACTGATTGCATTTTTCTTAACAGGTATAAACCGTGGTGCAGTCAGCAATTTCAACAATACCGTAATAAATGATATTGCTACCGGAAAAGCATGGGCATTAAATTTACTTCATGCCGTATTTGCTCTTGGTGCTTTTTCCTCTCCTTTTATTGCATTATTCTTTACAAGAAATAATTCTGATAATTGGATTTTTGCCGCTTTAACTTTGGCATTTTTATGTTTTACAGAACTTATTGTTCTTTTATTTATGAAAATACCTAACAATAATCCTGCTCCAAAAGAAAAACGTAAAATTTCTTTAGAATTTTTAAAAGATAAAAATTATTTAATTGCCTGCGGAATTTTATTTTTCTATCTTTCGGCAGAACAAGCAATAAATGGTTGGCTTGTTACATATTTCAAAGAAACAGGAATTATGAGCGACAGCTTTGCACAAAGTATGGCAAGTTTACTTTGGATAGTAATACTATTTGGAAGACTTACATGTGCATATCTTTCACAAAAAGTTAAAAAATCAAAAATTTTAGCTGTAAATGGTATAGGATATGTAATATTCTTTATAATTCTTCTTTCTGCAAAAACACTGCCAAGTGCTACAATTGGTATTGTTGGAGTAGGTTTCTGTATGGCAGGCTTATATCCTACTACCCTTTCAGGAATTGGAAATATTACAAAAAAATACCCTCTTGCATTGAGTTGTATTCTTACCTGTGCAAGTTTAGGTGCAATACTTATGCCAAGTATAATAGGAACTGTTGCTGACAAAATAGGTATTGCCGGTGGTATGAGTGTGCTTATTATTGCAGCAGCTTTTACTGTAATATTCATTTTATTAAACTTAATACACAGAAAAAATGATGCAGAATAAAATATAAAACCCTACTGCATAAATATGGCGGCGGGAACTTCCTTAGCTTACATTACCCGCCGCCATATTTTATTCTAAATTTAATTTAAATTTTTCTCTTATATACCCCTCAAATAAATCTAACAATTTTTTGTCAATTTTGCTTTCTTGTGCCATTTTATCTAATATTTCAAAACTTTGTTCAACTGTCAATGCTTTTTTATATGGTCTATCATCTGACGTAAGCGATTCAAATATATCCAAAATTACAAGTATTCTTGCTTCTTTTGGAAGATATTTAGAAGTAAGTCCATTCGGATACCCCGAACCGTCAAGAAACTCATGATGTTTTCCTGCAATTTTAACCACATCAGAATATTTTTCTCCGAAATGTACTTTTTCTAAAAGTCTTACTGTAACTTCTGCATGACTTTCCATAATCTTTCGTTCATCTCTCGTCAGTGTTCCTTTTTTAATCATCAAACAATCTTTTTCACTTTCATTTATATAGTATATATTTTGTCCATCTTTTTCTTTATAATAGGTCTTTGAAAGTTCATCTATTAATTTTATATCTTTTTCATCAATAGAATGACTTTTATTTATTTTTTCAATAAATCTTATACTTTCCAAAATATAATTGTCTTTTTCCAACCACTCACATTTTGAAAAATTACCTTCTAAAAAATCTATCTTTATTTTTGCTCTTATCAACTCCATACGTGCCATAAGAGTTTGATATCTTTCGCCTAGTTTATCAGCTTTATTCATTATTTTTACAGGTATTACAAGTTTACCTATATCATGGAGCATAGCAGCCATAACAGTTTGTTCTTTTTCATTTTTTTTAAAATATATATCTGTAATACATTCATTATATTTTTGATTTATATATTCAATAAATCCATCTGTATACTGTGCAACATTTTTTGTGTGATTTGCATTATAAGGTGTTCTTTCATCAATAGCCGCTGTAAATACAGAAACCATTGAATAAAGTGTCAACTCCATTTCTTTAATATAACGCATATTCGCCAATGAAACAGATGCTTGACTTGCAAGAGAAAATGCAATTTTCTCATAATCCTTAGAAAATTCTATAATGTTTCCATCTTCAGACATTGAATTTACAAGCTGTATAACACCTAATACATTATTTTCATTGTCTTCTAACGGTATAACAAGCATAGATTTCGTTTGATACCCCATAAATTTATCATATTCTTTTGTTCTTGAAAAATCAAATTCCTTATCTTTATAAATATCTACTACATTTATTATTTTTTTCTTTATTACACAACAACCACATATATTTTCTTCTTCCAAAGGAATTTCAAATTCAACAGTTTCTTCCATACTTACATATACATTCAAACTTTTATTTATCATAAATTTGGATTTTAAAAAATTTTCTTCAATCAAATATAACATTCCACAATCACTATTAGTTACACATAAAGTTTCTGAAATTATTTTTTCTAAAAGCCTTTTATAATCTTTTTCACCTGTCAATGCAATACCCATATCTAATATTTTTTCCAATTCAGCAGATAACCCCATTTTAAACCCCTCCCCATTTTTATTATACATTTTAATTATATCTTATTCAATTAAAAAATTCTAAAAACGCTAAAATAAAAAGTTTATTTCCACTATATCCATTCAAGGGTTGGCTTGCATTCTTTTATTAGCTATTTCTCACAATAATAAGTAATTATAGTATTTTTTAAATTATTATAAACAAAAGTGAACTAGAAAGGTTAAAACAATATATGAATATCATTGGCGTAATTTAAAATAGGGGAACACAGAACATTTTTTTATCCAAAGTAAAGGTAGAAAAATCTTATAAAAGCACAAAACACAAAGCCGATAAATTTGTAAGACAACTCACATAAATCATCGGCTTTATTTGTTATTGCTTATATTTCATATGAATGCCCGTTAGCAAAACATCTAAAGCATTGCATAAATCATTCCGCACTTTGTCAGGATTTGAAAACGCATACTTTAGTTGAAGTGTTGTGTAACCATGAATAATTCCTGTAATCATATTTAATATATCATTAGTTTGTACTGAGTTAAAATTACAGGATTTAATAAGTGTTGTTAAAAGTGATAAATAGTCATCAAATATAGCGTTTGTTTCATCTATGCTGTGCCAAGTAGCCCATTGGATAGTTTCATATACTCCGGGATGCTCAATCATATAGTTAAGGTACTCAACAGATACTGCCTTTATTGCGGCAGTTCCAATCATTCCAATAGCAGCTTGTTTCATTAGTTCATTCATTTTCTGCATACCATTATGAGCAACAGCCCTCAAAAGATCATCTAAACAATCTATATGATTATATAAAGAAGGTGCTTTAATGTTGAGCTTTTCCGCAACTATTTTGAGTGAAAGGTTATTGAGCCCTTTTTCGTCAGCTATATCTGATGCAGTTTGTATTACTGTGTCTTTCGTAATTTTCATTTTAAAACCTCATTTCAAGCTATTTACATCTTTATTTTAACTAATTTAATTAGCAAAGTCAATATTTTCATTAGTAGATTGTTGCTAATCTATTGACATTCAGCAAAGTTTAATATACAATACTAATTATATTAGTTATGTGACTATCTTAATTAGTTTACGGAGGACAATAAAATGTATAAACAAAATATATCAATAGGAAAAGTTCCTGCTATTATATGGGGAAAATCATCAAAACGCATATTTCTATATATTCACGGGCAAGGCGGAAACAAAGAAGAAGCCGCTGCTTTTTCGGATATTGTTTGTCAAAGAGGATTTCAAGTATTAAGTATTGATTTACCTGAACACGGGCAACGAAAATCTGATACAGACTCATTTGACCCATGGCACACAGTTCCAGAATTGAAAACAGTAATGAAATATGCTAAAAAACATTGGCAGAATATTTCTTTATTCGCAAACAGCATAGGTGCTTGGTTTAGTATGCTTAGTTTTAGCAATGAAAATTTAGACCAATGCTTATTTGTATCTCCTGTCGTAGATATGAAACAACTTGTTTCAAAAATGATGAAGTGGGCAAATGTTTCTGAAACTCAATTACAACAAGAACTTATTATACCAACTGATTTTGGTCAAACACTATCTTGGGAATATTGGCAATACATTCTCAAACACCCCATTACAAAATGGATTTTTCCAACATCGATATTATATGGTGAAAATGATAATTTGGTTGACCGTGATAGCGTGGAGTATTTTTCACAGAAATTCAAATGTAATTTAACTGTTGTAGAAAATGGGGAGCATTGGTTTCATACAGAAAAACAGTTGAAGGTATTAGATGATTGGGCAAAAAGAAATATTCCCATCAAACAGGATTTTACTCATTTCCCTCTTTTATAACAAAAACAGCGGCATTTTTGACAAGCAAATACCTATTTGTCAAATATTTTTTTGATTGTTACAAATGATAAATAATTGACTGACAAGAAAAAACATATTATAATTATAATTATAATTATAATTATAATTATAATTGTAGTTATAATAATTTATTATATTCATACAAAGAGGGGTGTTGAATATGAAGAAATTAATAGTAGTTCTGCTTGCTGGACTGATGCTTACATCTGTTACAGGCTGTTCAAACGGCAACATAAACGAGAACGATGACGAAATAATGTTTCAAACAGAGGACGAAGTGACTGATGAGGATAATGACAGGTCAACTGATGAAGATAATAAAGGCAATGATGATGAAAATGTGATTGCAGGAAACAGGAATTTTAATTCAAAATACAGTGACTTCAGAGATTTTATAAGTGGCTGTCGACTTGTAATCTCTGATGCAATGTCTGAGCTGACTCAATATTATGATGCAGATTTTTATGCTACGGACGCTGCACTTTATCTTAATTCCATGTCTTCATATGCTCTAGATTTGGGCTGTGAAAGAATTTTTTCAGGAGATGTAGAGGATGTTATTGATGACATAGAAAGTTATCTATCTATTACCGCAGCAGAATATAATGTAGATGGTGCCAATGGTAATGCTGTTGTTAAGGGAACAGACGTTAATGGTGAAGAATCAGTAATAACAGTAGAATACGATGGAAACTCTACTGCACAATGCAGCGTAAGAGATGGTGCAGGTAACTTAACATGGTATGTATCGTATACAAAATGTGATAATTATGTGGCTTATTCATATGCAGTCGAAGCCATAACAACAATAAGTATTAAGTTTAATAATGGCGATACTTTATATGTTTTTGACAAAAAGAATCCGCTAGAAAACTATTACACGGTATTTGAAAATAATACAATAACTACTGCGGATTTAACAGAGAAAAATCTGTATTTTGGAACTGTCGATGGTGTATTTGTTAATAAGTCAGAATAAGATATCTAGCATTTTAAGCAAGGCTTATGCCTTGCTTTTTTATAATAACCTTCCTGGCATTCATACAAATAGCAGTTGTAAATAGTTACAAAATTTTAAAAAATTAGCTAAAGCAAAATTTCCCAAAACTAAAAATGACAAACAAAAATCAAGTGACAAAGATATAACTTTATGCTAAAATAATTTTAAAATACATTTTCTTAAGGAGGATTTTAATATGGATTTTGCCGATATCAAGAAAAAATTAGAAAATTATAATCAAACACATCTTTTAAAATTTTATGACAATCTTTCTGATGAACAAAAACAAAGCTTACTTGATGATATAGAAAAAATAGATTTTGAAATTTTAAAAAACTTAAACAATAATGAAGAACAAGCAGATTATTCCCTTTCTCCTATGGAAGTTATGACAATTCCCAAAATAAAAGAAAATACTGCTAATTATTTTTCTCAGGGAATTTCAGCAATAAAAGAAGGGAAAATTGCTGCGGTACTTCTTGCCGGGGGACAAGGTTCACGTTTAGGTTTTGATGGTCCAAAAGGTACTTTAAATGTTGGAATTAACAAAGAACTATATATTTTTGAATTACTGATAAATAATATTTTAGATGTATTGAAACAAGCTGACAATACTTGGATTTACTTGTATATTATGACAAGTGTTAAAAATAATTCTGCTACAATAGAATTTTTTGAAAAACATAATTATTTCGGCTATAACAAAGATTACATAAAATTCTTTGTTCAAGAAATGGCTCCTGCCGTAGATTATAATGGCAAAATTCTTATGGACGAAAAATGGAAAATTGCTTTATCACCTAATGGGAACGGAGGCTGGTTTAGTTCTCTTGGAAAATGCGGATTACTCAAACAAGCTTTAGATTCTGGTGTTCAATGGCTAAATGTATTTGCAGTAGATAATGTTCTTCAAAGAATAGCTGACCCTGTATTTTTAGGAGCTACTATTGCTTCTAATATGCCTATGGGTGCAAAAGTTATAAAGAAAAATGCCCCAGATGAAAAGGTAGGTGTTATATGTAAGAAAAACGGTGTTCCATCCATTATAGAATATTATGAACTTACAGAAGAAGTAAATCAAATATTAGATGAAAATGGAGAGCGTGTATACAATTATGGTGTTACATTAAATTATTTATTTGACATAAATAAACTTCAAAATAAATCCTATGACTGTTTGCCTGTCCACTTGGCAAACAAAAAAATCTCTTACATAGATGATAATGGAAATTATATAAAACCAACTGAAAATAATGGCTATAAATTTGAAACTTTAATACTTGATATGATTCAACTTTATGATGATGTTCTTATATATGAAGTAGAAAGAAATAAAGAATTTGCACCTATCAAAAATAAAGAAGGTATTGACTCTTTAGAAAGTGCAAGAGAATTACTCAAACTTAATGGAGTAGAATTGTAATTTAAAAAGAGAGTATGCACCAAAAAATGCAATACTCCTTTTTTCTTTTTTACCAGCGTTTCATATTTTTTTCATGCTTCTCCAAATAAACCTTTTTTAACTCACTTGGTTCTATTGAATAACACAACATTATATCATTAAAATACATCATAACATCGCACATTTCTTCAATAAAATGTTCCCTTACTTTAGGATTACTCATAATTTCTTCATCACCATCTTTTTTTATTATATCTGCCATTTCTCCTGCTTCTATAAACATCCACAGCAATATATTCCTTGCTTTCTGAGGTGAAAGGGCTTCCCATTTATCTTTATATTTTTCCTGCAATTCCTTTTGAATTTTCTGCATTTCATAAAAACATAAATCCTCCAATGCTAATCCCTCCAATATATTTTTTATATAAAAAAACTTAACAAATATCTCTATCCGTTAAGTTCTTATTAGTTGCGGGGGCAGGACTTGAACCTGCGACCTCCGGGTTATGAGCCCGACGAGCTTCCAACTGCTCTACCCCGCGTTATTAAAATTATTACTGGATGGGGAAGGATTCGGACCTTCGAAGTCATTGACAACAGATTTACAGTCTGCCCCCTTTGGCCACTCGGGAACCCATCCATATAAAATACAAAAAATCCGCTTTACGGACTTTCCATATCTAAAGCTGATGATAGGAATCGAACCTACAACCTGCTGATTACAAGTCAGCTGCTCTACCGTTGAGC
>CAZQDT010000001.1:0-69574 GCA_964592005.1 uncultured Eubacteriales bacterium | reverse complement strand
ATTTGGATAAGATGTAGAAACTTCTTGTACTTCTCCTGTATTTGCATCTAAAATAAATTTTTTCTTTAAAAAACTATTTGCAAACTCTGAACTTAAATTCAAATTACAATAATCTTTTAGCTTACATATATAAATAATTTCTGCTTTTACATTATTTTCGTTCTTATTAGCTAAATTATATTTCAACCTTTTAATACAAAATTTATCTGTAACGCCAAATTCTGGCAAACTTTTTATAATTTTATCAAGCTCGTCTTTTGAAAGTACCCCTTCCAAAAATTCTATCTCTTCTTTCTCTCCTACTTCTATTTCAAACATTGCTGGGGTAAAAGCTTTTATAGATTTTGCTTCTTTTACACTTTCATTCAAATCTTTTCTTATTTTATGAAATACTTCTTCTCTATCTACTAATTTTCCCGTCACTGCATCTATAATATACTTTTTTTCTTCACTATCCTTAGAAAGTCTATATCTCAAAAAAGCCTTTGGTGCTTCTTTTTGATATGGTTGAGTTCCCTTTTCTACTCCATATTCAAGTCTTAAGTTTATAGTATCTTTCAAAATTTCCTCTGCTTGTCCCAATGATAAACAAGCACTTTTTGGAAGAGTTTCAATATCATATCCAATATACTCATCTTTTCTCTCAAAACAAATAACCTTTAAATCTGCTCTTCCCACAGAAATATTTATATTTATTGGTGTTTTTATTTCACTTATAAAAATTTTTCCTTCAAAATCATATCTATCATTCCAAAAAAAATCACTCATTGAATTATCTCTAAATTTTACACTTTCGCCTTTTTCCAGTATTTTCTGGCAAAAATCAAAGACTACATTTTTCGCTTGTCTATATTTTTCTTCCGAAAACTTTTCAAGCTTTTTCTTGCTTTGTCCTGCAAAATCATAACTAAAATCAGGAAGATTACTTTGAATATTTTTATTATAATTATAACGAATTATTTTACCATCTTCCCTTACTTTAATTTCTATTTTTTCTTCATTTTTCTCATTTTCCCAGCTTAAATTCAACTTAAACGCTAACCCATTATATATATTCACATTAAATTTATTAAATTCCTTACCTATACCAAGTCTGTTTTTAAGTTCTGCCGCAATACTTTCTGCCCTTTCCTCCAAACTCATAAAAACCCCTCCCCTTTAAAAATATAGGCATTCCACCTTTTTCAAGATGAAATGCCTTTTTTATTACACTACTTTTTCAGCAGCATCTTCCGCTTGACGTGCTTCGATATCTTTTTGAACCATCATATCTTTAACTTTCATAAGACGTGTAGTATTACCACGGTTATTTTCTTCAAGCTTCATAGCTATATATTTTATTGTTTCCTCATAATTAGGAATCATAACATTTTCAAGTGCATTTACCCTACGTCTTGTTTTTTCTATCTCTTGAGCCAAAAGCTGTGCACTTTTTTCACTTTCTGCCAATCTCAAAAGAGGCTCCATAGCTCTTGAAAACGCCTCAACAGCACTGTCTAACTCTCCTGAGGTATAGGCAAATCCATAAGGATATATATCTGATTGATTATTCTGTGTCTTTATATCAAAGTTAGGAACATCAACACTCATAATATTTTTTGTAGATACACCTACGGATACTGACTGTTTAGGCATCATAAGTGCCTCCCCAAGATACTCATAAGACATATCTGCTCTTGCCAATATAAAAGCCTTGTAAGCTTCATCAAGAGCAGCCTCTGCTTCTTCTCTAAGCTGCTTATTAAGCTTGACAATATCAAGAAATTGTTTCATAAGTTCATCAAGCTTATCTTTAAGAAGTTTATGACCTCTTGTAGCTGTTTTAAGTAATCTTTTAAGCCTTGTCATCTCCATACGTGTAGGATTTACATTCAGTCTTGCCATGGGTTAATCACTCCTTTGGCATATATTTATCGAGATATTCATCTCTAACACGTTTCAACTCTCCCTTAGGAAGAATACTCAAAAGTTTCCAACCTATTTCAAGAGTCTGTTCTATTGTTCTATCCTGGTCAAATCCCTGTGAAATATATTCTTTTTCAAACTCATCAGCAAATTTTGCATATAACAAGTCTGTTTCTGACAATGCTGCTTCACCAAGGATTGACATAAGTTCTTTTGCATCTTTACCACGTGAATAACAAGCAAACAATTGGTTCATTGTATCTGCATGGTCTTCACGAGTCTTTCCTTTACCAATACCCTTATCTTTAAGACGTGATAAAGAAGGTAAAACATCTATTGGAGGCATAATATTTTTCTTATATAACTCTGTACTAAGAATAATCTGTCCCTCTGTAATATATCCTGTCAAGTCAGGAATTGGGTGAGTCTTGTCACCTTCAGGCATTGTAAGAATTGGAATATATGTTATACTTCCTTCTTTACCCTTCATCCTTCCTGCTCTTTCATACATTGTAGCAAGGTCTGTATATAAGTAACCAGGGTAACCACGTCTACCCGGAACTTCTTTCTTAGCTGCAGATACTTCACGAAGTGCCTCTGCATAGTTTGTAATATCTGTTGTAATAACAAGTACGTGCATTCCTAAGTCAAATGCCAAATATTCTGCTGCTGTAAGTGCCATACGAGGTGTAGAAATACGCTCGATAGCAGGGTCATTAGCAAGATTTACAAACACTACTGAACGGTCAATAGCTCCCGATTCTTTAAAGTCATTTATAAAGTAATCTGCCTCCTCGAAAGTAATACCCATCGCTGCAAATACAACGGCAAATTTTGAATCCGTACCACGAACTTTAGCCTGTCTTGCTATCTGAACAGCCAAATCTGAATGTGGAAGACCTGAAGCTGAGAATATAGGGAGCTTCTGTCCTCTAACAAGTGTATTAAGTCCATCAATAGCTGAAACACCTGTCTGAATAAATTCAGATGGATAGTCACGAGCCGCTGGATTCATAGGTCTTCCATTGATATCCAATCTCTTTTCAGGTATTATTGCAGGACCATCATCTATTGGATTTCCCATACCATCAAATACACGACCGAGAATATCAGGTGAAACACCTAAATCAAGGCTTTTCCCTAAAAAACGAACTTTACTTTCAGCAAGGTTAATACCTGTTGAACTTTCAAATAACTGTACAAGTGCATTGCTACCATTAACTTCCAAAACTTTACAACGACGGATTTCACCATTTGCAAGCTCTATTTCACCAAGCTCATCATATTTTACACCCTCAACTTGTTTTACAAGCATAAGAGGGCCGGCTACTTCCTGTATTGTTCTATACTCTTTTATCATAATAATTCTGCCCCCTTCTTAACAAGTTCAGCAAGTTCTGATACTATCTGAGCTTCTATTGCATCGTACTCTTCATCTACTTTTGTTTCTTCTACATATTTAGCACGACCGATTTTTTCAATAAAATCTGCTTTCATACAGTCTGTTATTTTAAGTCCTTGTTTTAAAGCCTTTCCAGCTTCATCATAATATTTAAGAATAAGCTTTAACATTCTGTACTGTTTGTTAAGTGAAGCATAAGTATCTACCTCATGGAAAGAGTTCTGATGTAAGAAGTCTTCTCTGATAGAACGTGAAACTTCAAGAATAAGTCTGTCTGGAGCTGATAAAGCATCTACACCGACTAATCTTACTATTTCATTTAATTCTGCCTCTTTTTGGAGCATTGCCATAGCTTCTTTTCTCTGTGCAGAGAAATCTGAATCAACATTTGCGTCTGCCCATTTATCAATACGTGTCTGATATAATGAATAACTGTTTAACCAGTTGATTGCAGGGAAATGACGTGCATAAGCAAGTGATGCATCAAGTGCCCAGAATACCTTTACTGTTCTAAGTGTTGCCTGTGATACTGGCTCTGAAATATCTCCACCTGGAGGTGAAACTGCTCCAATTGCAGTAAGTGTACCTTCTCTGCCTTCTGAACCAAGTGCTACAACCTTACCCGCTCTTTCATAGAACTGTGCAATACGTGA
The DNA here is from genome assembly GCA_964592005.1 of uncultured Eubacteriales bacterium. Taxonomy (GTDB): domain Bacteria; phylum Bacillota; class Clostridia; order Lachnospirales; family CAZQDT01; genus CAZQDT01. The sequence goes on along the minus strand of CAZQDT010000001.1, from coordinate 65,614 downwards.
ACCTAAATAAGCAGGATAACCTTCTTCACCAGGCATTTCCTCAAGACGAGAAGACATTTCACGAAGTGCTTCTGCCCAACGTGATGTTGAGTCAGCCATCAAAGCTACATTATAACCCATATCTCTGAAATATTCAGCTATTGTAATACCTGTATAAACACTTGCCTCACGAGCTGCAACAGGCATATCTGATGTATTTGCTATAAGAACTGTTCTTTCCATAAGAGATTTTCCTGTTCTTGGGTCTTTAAGTTCAGGAAACTCCATAAGAACGTCTGTCATTTCATTTCCACGTTCACCACAACCAATATAAACAACTATCTCTGCATCTGCCCACTTTGCAAGCTGATGCTGTGTAACCGTTTTACCACTTCCGAATGGTCCAGGAATAGCAGCAACTCCACCTTTTGTTATAGGGAAGAATGTATCTATAACTCTCTGTCCTGTAACAAGCATTTCATCAGGAGTTTTCTTTGTTTTGTAAGGTCTTTCTTTTCTAACAGGCCATTTCTGCATCATCATCACATCATGGTCTACACCTTTTTCATCTGTCACTACTGCTACTGTTTCAACTACTGTAAAACTTCCCTCTTTGATTTCCTTAATTGTACCTGATAAGCCATAAGGAATCATTATTCTGCATTCAACTACCGCTGTTTCTTGAACAACACCAATAATATCTCCTGCTTCTACTTTATCTCCTACTTTTACTTTTGGAACAAAATCCCATTTCTTTTCTCTATCCAATGATGGAATATCCATTCCTCTTTCGATATTAGTACCGGAAGCTTCATACATTTTTTCCAAAGGACGTTGTATACCATCATAAATAGTAGTAATAAGTCCAGGCCCTAACTCAACACTAAGAGGTGCATCTGTTGTAACTACCTCTTCGCCTGGTCCTAAACCTGATGTTTCCTCATATACCTGTATAGAAGCTTTATCTCCATGCATCTCTATTATCTCACCAATAAGACGTTTCTCACTAACTCTAACAACGTCGAACATATTGGCATCTCTCATTCCTTCCGCAACAACAAGCGGTCCGGAAACTTTAACTATTGTACCTTTTTTCATAAAATTCTCTGTCAGCGGAAACCACCAACTTTTAAGTTAGCGGAGGAGCTGACTCCTCCTTTCTGTTAATTATTAAAAAGTATATCTGCACCAATGGCACGTTTTGCCGATTCTCTTATCTCAGTCATTCCTATACCCATACTTCCCTGTATACCCGGAATAACAATTATTGCTGGCAAATTTTGATCTTTATATCTGCTTATTGTTTCTTTTGCCATTAAAGAAGCCTGCTCTGTAATATAGATTATGGCATATTCCTCTGCTGCCAATTTATTTATGGTCTGTCTTATTGTATCACTGTCATGTGCAGGGAATATATCTATACCAAGAGCCATAAAACCTAATACACTGTCCTGATCTCCTATAACTCCTACCTTATACATAAGACTCCCTCAGCCTTTCTTTAATTTTCTCTGTACTTATACCGTTAAGTTTACTTGTCATAATAATTCTTGCCATTTTTATTTCAGCTTCTCTTGCAAAAAGATAAGCTATCAGTGGCTCTATTGTCAAATGAATATATTTTGCCTGCTTTATATATTCTATAAGGAAATTATCGCAAAGTCTTTCAAATTCTGTAAAGCTTCCTGCAAATCCCTGTTCACATATATTTCCATAACGTGTTGTATAGAATACTGCTGCTGGTGTATCCGATTTAAAAGCATCTGCAAACATATCCTTTCTGATACTTCCGCCCGGCAAAAAAGCAGTTTCAAATACCTCATAACCTTTTTTCATGGCACGAACTCTCATAAGAGTCTTTATATTTGCCAAATCACACATAGTTTCTACAAGTTGTATTACAAAAGAATTTTTACTTTTTCTTGCTGTATCACTCATATTTTCATATGTAGCTTTATCCAATATAATATCTATGATTTGACCATTTTGAGTTTTTCCATAAGCCACTAAAGCTTCTTCTGCTGCCTTGCCCATTATTTCAGGAAGTTCATTAAATCTTCTGTCAAGTAAGCTATCTTTAATCTTTGACAAACTAATAGTTCCACCATCTACAAGATAAGCCTCTCCATTTACTCCTGAAACTTCCTGTTTTACCAAAACTTTCAAATTTTGATAATCATTTTTATATAAAAATACATTAAACATATCTTCATCAGGTGCTAACTCTTTCATAAGTGCATATGTTTTTTCTACTTCTTTTGAAAGTAAAGTTTCATAATCATGTACATTTATTTGTTCAGTAGCATCACCATATCCGGCATCAATCAAAACTTTTAAAGCTTCCTCAGCAGATTTTGCTTCTGCCATATTATTTAATGTCTGTTTATTAAGGAGATTTTTCTCAAGCACCCTTATACGGGCAACGGCATAATTATATGTCTTTTCAGCCATCTTTCTGCCCCCTTAACTAAATAATATTTTTGCTGCTGTCTGTTCTAATTGTTCTCTTTCTACAATAATCATAGATTCAAAAGAATAATTATATTCTATATCACCGTCTTTAAGAATAAATCCACCTGAAATATCTCTTGTTTCAGTCGAAATTTTATATCCTGCTTTTTTTATTGCTGTCTTCAAACTTTCTTTAGCTTTTGAAGATAATACCACTTCTGTTGTGCTATTTACTCCTACTTTAGAAAGCATTGAAAGTACAGTCTTTTCATTTTCTGCTTCATTCAATGATAATAATTTTTCTTTTGCTTTTTGTATTGTCTGCTCAATCAATTCCTGTTTTTTAGTAAGAATTTTCTTCTTAGCCTGCATATCAGCACCGGAAATTTCTTTAGCTTTAGCCTTTTCTGCTTCAACTTTAGCTATTTCCATAGCTGCATTAGTTTCTTTCTGTGCTTTAACTTTAGCTTCTTCTATCTTTGCATTTACTTCTTCATTTGCTTGTGCTAAAATTTCATCTTTCTTAGCATTTGCATCTGCAATTATCTTATCAATTATTTTACTCTCATTATTCACAGGAGTATTCATCTCCTTCCTCAATATTAGTTAATTCTTCAGTCTATAATTATATAGCATTTACTGCAAGGAAAGATGCAAGAAGTCCTAAAAGAGCATACATTTCAACGATAGCTGCAAATGTAATACCTTTAGCTACTTCACCAGGTTTTTTAGCTACGATACCAACACCTGCTGCTGCTGCTTTTCCCTGCTGAACACCTGAAATAAGACCTACAATACCTACTGGAAGAGCTGCCATAACATACATAAATCCTTGAGCTGATGTAACTGTTGCTCCTGCCATTACTGTTTTATTTAATATTAAGAATGCGATAATAAATCCGTAAAGGCCCTGTGTACCTGGAAGAAGCTGTAAAATAAGAAGCTGACCAAATTTATCTGGGTCTTCTGTAACTACACCTGCACCTGCCTGACCTACTATTGAAGTTCCTTTTGCTGAACCAATACCTGCTAACAACGCTGCAAGAGCTGCTCCTAAAATTGCTAAAACACTACCATCTGCTAAATTTGTGAAAAACATATCCATATTATTTTTCCTCCTTAAATGTCACATATTTTGATTTTAATTTGAAAGGTTCAAAGGCTTTACCTCCGCCCTCATAAAACTTACCGAAAAATTCTACATACTGCAATCTGCTAGTATGAACATATGCACCAAGTGCATTAATTAAAAGATTTATTGTATGCCCTATAACTCCTATCAATATTGCTGGTATAATTCCTGCCATTGCTGCAAGCATATTCAAAACCTGTGCTATAACTCCTGTTGAAAGACAAAGAGCCATAAGTCTTAAATATGAAAGAATATCACCAAAATAACTAGTAATACCATACAAACTCTTTACACCGCCAAATGCTTTTCCAAACAATGTAGGTGCTGTTCTTCCCTGTGTACATATCAACAAAACCATACCCACAATTGCCATAACTTTACCTGCACTGGTTACCGCTTCAGGTATCTCTCCAGCAACTGTTGGAACAATCAATATAACTAAACCTGTAACAAAGAGATACCAGCTTAAAACATCCCATATTGCATCTAAAGCATGACCATCTCTTATTGCCATATATCCCTGTACACCTAAACCTATGTAAAGATGTATTATACCAAAAACCAACGCAAGTCCCATAATTGGCATAACATCTATTAACGGGTCAAGAAGTCCCGGAAATGGTATAAGTCCTCCAAATATACTTCCAAAAATCAACCCCCAAATAGTAGTCGAAATACCACAAAGCATAAACATCTTTATGAGTTTTCCCATACCTCCATCTGGTTTGAATTTAAAATATACAAATCCACATACAAGTGTCATTATAATTCCATAGCCTGCATCACTCAACATCATTCCAAAGAAAAACCAGTAGAAAAATGCAACCAACGCACTTGGGTCTACATTAGATGAATGAGGAAGACTATACATGGATACAATGCTTTCAAAAGGCTCTACCAATGTATTATTCTTAAGAAGTATTGGTGTTCCTTCTTTTTTGTCCCCTTGTGTTATGTAAACACAGCAATCAAAATTTTCTGTCAAATATTTTTTAATTTCTTCACTATTTTCTCTTGGAAGCCAGCCATTAAAACAAAATGTTGTTGAAGTTTTTACAAACTTATTACGCACATCTGCTTGGTCTTTTTCCATTCCAAAATAATCATACAAGGTTTCCAAATCCGAAAGATTTTCTGATTTTTTAAGAAGTTCTGCATTAATATCATTTCTTTCATTTTCACTTTTCTGAATTAAATTCTCACATTGAGAAATAACTTCAGAAGGTGTCCCTGTCAAATCCGAAAAATTTACAGCAGAAAATCCAAAATTTTTTACTGTTTCAAGTGCTTTGTCAAAAACTGTTTTATGTGCAATTAAATACATATAGTTATTTGACTGGTCACTGTTAATAATGCCTATTGTACTTTCTGGAGCTTCTTGTGCTAATTTAACATCAACTGCTTCCATATCGGTATTACTTGGCAATATTCCCAACAAAAGTTTTGTAAATCTTGTTCCCGTAGTTTCCAAAGGTACTTTCAAAGCCGCCCATGGTGTCATGGCTTCAATACGGTTTTTTAAAATATTCTCATTGGCTTTAAGTTCAACAATTCTCTTGCTTAAAGTATTCACTTCTACTGCAAAAGAATAAAGTCCCTCAACCTGACTTGACTTCATTTTCTCAGCCTGTCTTTTTTTAGCAAAAAGAGGTTTCTTTTTATTTGCAACTAAATTTAAAGTTGCAATAGCCTGAGAAACAGCTGTCATTTTGTGTTCATAAAAAGATGTCCTTCCTTCATCACCATCTTTTTCAAGAAAACTACCTATTTCTTCATCTTCTGTGAGAACTGAACTATCATCAATCTGAACTATTTCTTGATTCATGAGATACTTTAAAATTTGTCTTTTCTGGCTCTCTAAAGCTACCACGGAAATTTTATCCATACTAACTATTGCCATATGTTCCCACTACCTTTCCAATTACTGCCTCAACTGCTGCTGACATATTCTGCAATGCTTTCTCACCGATTTCATCACATTTAACATCTGCCTTAGACAATATACTTTCAACATCTCCCTGAGCAGACTGTATTGCTTGTTCTATAAGCTTATCAGCTGCTTTTTTTGCTTCTTTATGAGCATCAGAAAAAATTTGTCTACATTTAGCATCTGCTTCTGTTTTTAATTTCTCTGCTTCATGGATTGCATCATTTTTTATATTGTCACCTTTTTGTTCAGCCTCAGCAATATTTTTGATGATTTCTAAAGCCATTCTATCACCTTCTTGCTTTAAATTTTAAAAACTTTCATATCTACATCCAATATACATCATCTATATATTGCAATGTCTATTTGAAAAATTCTTCTAAATATTTTATATAAAATCGAAATAATTTTTCCTTTTGTAATTACAACCAATAAATCACAACATATTTCTTGTAAAATTCGGAAAAATAAATTCCATATTAAAAATTTATTAGAATGTTTCATAATAAATTTTATGTTAATATCTCAATAATGTCAAGCTTATTTATCAAAAAACTATACTTTATATACAAGCTTTTACTGGTTTCTACCTATTAAAAAAGATGTTAAAATAATTCATTTAAATTAAAAATTTTTCAATACAACTCTAAACACCAATTATAATTTCTTTGTTTTATTTAGTTGACTTTTTAATTTTTATATTGTATGCTTATATTGTTCTAAATATAGGGGAAAATTAGGGGATTATATGACAGGTAAAATTAAAGGTTCTTTTATAAAAATTCAAAATATTTCATTTGGCATTTTAGAAACCAGTTGTGACATAATCTCAAATCCTCCAAAAGCAAACAATTTTATTAAAAGTTTCGCTTTTATTTTTGGCAGCTATCCCATAGTTCTATTTGCTTACAACGATGCTCATCACCCTGTATACTATGGAAAACCTGAAATAGTTAAACTATTAGTTAATGTGCACCCAGACCAAATTTCCTGGAAAATATATCATTACAGAAAGTAAGGTGACATCATGAATGTAGAAGTCAAAGGTTCATTAATAAAATATAAAGAGTCTATATTTGCAATTATTGAAGTAAGTAAAGAAATTATTGATGATGAATCTAAAGCTATGGCTGTTATAAATCAAAATTCTTTTTTATTTCCAAGCTATCCCATTGTACTGATTTCATTTCACCGAAACGGAAAACCTATACTTTACGGTAAACCTGAACTTATTGATTTAATAATGACAATGAAACTTGAAAGAATACCTTGGAAACTTTATAAATATAAAATATGAAAAAGACGGCTTCAATCTATTCAGCCGTCTTTTTATTATTCCCCTTTTTTCTTTTCTAAAAGCCCTGTTACATATTCATCTATTGCCTGTGCAACTTTTTTAGAATTTGCAACCGCCTGAACCACTGTCTTTGCTCCTGTAACAACATCACCTGAAGCAAATACTCCTTCTTTTGTTGTATGACCATACTCATCTGTTATTACAAGACCTCTATTATTTATATCAATTCCTTTTGTACTTGAAACAATATTAGCTCTTGGTCCTTGACTTATAGAAACTATAATGGAATCACAATTAAGAAATCCTTCTTCACCTGTTTCTTCTATATTTACATTTCCTTCCTCATCAGTAACTTCTTTCATATTCATGTATCTTATACCCTTGTCAGTAATTTCAAGTGGGGATTTATAAAACTCAAATTTTACTCCATCAAAAATAGCGTATTCAACTTCACTTCTTGATGCTGTAATATCTCCTTCGCCTTTTCTATACATAATAATTACTTCTCTTGTCCCATTTCTCAAAACTGTTCTTGCAACATCCATCGCAACATTTCCCGCGCCTATAATACATACAGTATGTCCAAGATTATAAACTTTAGGGTTTTTAAGATAATCTATCGCAAAATGAACATGTCCTAAAGTTTCTCCTTTTATTTTAAGACTATTAGGTTTCCATACTCCAGTACCAATAAATGCCGCTTTATAGCCATCTCTAAACAAATCGTCCATAGTAATCGTACTTCCTATCAAAGTATTCGGACGAATTTTAACTCCCATCTCCTCAAGCTTAACTTTTATTCTGTCCAAAACCGATTTTGGAAGTCTGAACTCAGGAATACCATATCTTAAAACCCCGCCTATTTGGTCACGACCTTCAAATATTGTAATATCATAACCTTTCTTAGCCAATATAATTGCAATTGTTATACCTGCTGGTCCTGCTCCTATTATAGCAACTTTCTTTTCAGGGTCTTTATCTATATTAAATTTCATAACATCAAGATAATAATTTGAAATATAATTCTCTACCGTACTTACATGGATAGGTGCATTCTTAGCATTCAAAACACAATGCCCCTCACATTGATTTTCATGATAACAAACCATTGAACATACTATCGAAAGCGGATTATTTTCAAAAAGCATTTCCCCTGCTTCTTCAATATGACCATCTACCAAAAGTTTAAAAACTTCATTGACTGGCGTACCTATCGGACACCCTTCTTTACACTTAGGTTTTTTACATTTAAGACATCTTTTTGCTTCCTGTAAAGTTATATCTCCCATTTTTTACATCCTCCTCTATAAACTGCCATTTTTTATATTGAAATAATAAAGGTTTATTCCAATAACGAAAATTTTTTCTATAAATAAGTATAGCCTATAAACAACGTAATTTCAATAAAAGTTAAAAAAATAACCATCACAATTTTTGTAAAATTCTATGATTTTTTTACATTTATCTTTTTATTTTCTGTTATAATCTCAATTTTCAAAGATTATAGTATTATATTTCGTATTTTCACGATAAAAATTTTTATACTTAATTTTATTTTTATACCTTAAAAAGAAAATTACAATAACAACAAAAATAACATCTATATTTTATCCATATTTCACAAAATATCACAAACTTAAAGTAATTTTTAACCTAAAAAAATCCCTAAATAATGAAAACTTTTTAATATAATTTTAGTTTTTAAGTAATTTTATTGTAAGATTTGCACAACTCAAAAAAATGTTAAATAAACATCAATTTTAACCCCAAAAAAATTGTTTTGACAATCACTTTTAGTTGCTGTAATATCTCATTGAGTAAGATATTTAAGCCTTAGAAAATATCAATGGAAAACTACCCCTTTGACGTTTTTTTAGACCCACATATTCAACCTCTTTAAAATAAATTTTATTTGTTCAAAATTTTTTATTTAAAACTTTTATAAAGGGGAATAACAATGGATAAGAAAGAAGTGTTAGTTAAACTAAAAAACATAAACAAATATTTTGAAGATGATAATTCACACATAGTAAAAGACCTCAACCTTGATGTATATGAGGGCGAATTTTTAACATTACTTGGTTCTTCCGGCTGCGGTAAAACTACTACACTCCGTATGATTGCTGGATTTGTAACTCCTACTTCTGGAAGTATAGAAATTAAAGGAGAAAATATTATAAACAAAGAACCATATCAAAGAAATATAAATACAGTTTTCCAAAATTATGCACTTTTTCCACATATGAACATATATGACAATATTGCTTTTGGCCTTAAAATGAAAAAAATATCAAAATCTGAAATAAAGGAAAAAGTAACAGAAATACTTGAGCTTGTACAACTCGCCGGCTTTGAAAAACGTTTTCCTCAACAACTTTCAGGAGGACAAAAACAAAGAGTTGCCATTGCCCGAGCCTTGGTAAATAATCCGCAAGTTTTACTTTTAGATGAACCATTAGCAGCATTAGATTTAAAACTCCGTAAACAAATGCAGATAGAACTTAAACGTATACAAAAAAAACTGGGAATTACTTTCATATATGTAACACACGACCAAGAAGAGGCCCTTACTATGAGTGACCGTATTGTTATTATGAATGATGGACGTATTGTACAATCCGGTACTCCTGATGAAATCTATGAAAAACCTAATTGTAAATTTGCTGCAACATTCATAGGAGAAACTAATCTATTTGAAGCTAAAGTCTTGTCAATAAAAGACAATTATGTGAATTTACAGACACAGAACGGAAATATTTTTGCCAAAGGTTGTGAATATTCTTTAGGCGAAAAACTCTATGTTTCTGTAAGACCTGAAAAAACACGTTACTCCCTTGAACCTGTCGAAAACTTTTCTATGGAAGCAATAGTAAAAGAAAATATTTACGCAGGCTCTTTTGTCAAAACAATCTGTGTGCTTAACAATGGACAGGAATTAAAAATACAACGTTTAAATGGTAAAATTTCACTTGAACCATTGCAAAAAATTTATATACATTGGGAAAATCCTCAAGATGCAGTTATTATGAAACTTATGGAAAATGAAAACTTCGACTGGGAGGAAAATTAATATGAAAAAATTAAATCTTCCTATGATTACAATGCTTTCACCCGTAATATTTTTAGTTATGTTTTTTGTAGCACTTCCTCTTATATATGTGCTTGTACTTAGTTTTTGTACTACAAATGAAAATTATCAGATAGTTTTTTCTTTCAATTTGGATAATTATTTAAAACTATTTGACCCTAATTATTTGCAGATTTATGCCTATTCTATATTAATAGCAGCAATAACCACTATTTTATGTATAGTCTTAGGTTATCCATTTGCATATTATATTGCAACTTCCAAACCCGCAATGCGTAATATACTGTATTTAATGGTAATTATTCCCTTTTGGACAAATTCACTTATTCGTATATATGGTTGGAAAAGTTTTTTAGGAGCAAGTGGTTTTTTAAATAGTTTTTTGATTAATATAGGACTTATTGAAGAACCTATTGAATTTTTATATAACAAAGGAACTGTTATACTTGGTATGACTTATACGCTGTTTCCTTTTATGGTATTACCTTTATATACCTCTATTGAAAAGCTTGATATGACTTTAGTTGAAGCCGCTAAAGATTTAGGTGCAAATAAAATATCTGCTTTTACAAAAGTAATCCTTCCTTTAACTTCTTCAGGTATATTTGCAGGTGCAATAATGGTATTTATCCCCTCTCTTGGATATTTTTTCATTTCCGATATCTTAGGCGGCGGAAAATCAGAATTGATAGGAAACTTAATAGAACGCCAATTTCAGTCTTCAAACAACTGGCCTTTAGGTTCAGCATTGTCAATAGGACTTATAATATTGACATTATTACTTGTAAAATTATACACCAAACTTGGCGGAAAACTTGAAGACTTAGGACAGCAATAATAAAGGAGTGATTGCAGTGGATAAATCAAAACCAAGAATATTAAGTACAATTTTTGTATGTTTTATATATTTATTTTTATTTTTACCAATATTTGTAATTATAATCAATTCTTTTAATGCTAATACTGTAAAACCTTACATTACTTTCAAAGGTTTTACTCTCGATTGGTATTTTAAGCTTTTTAAAAGTACCTCTTTACTTGATTCTTTCAAAAACACCATAATTGTATCCGTTTCAAGTACAATTTTATCAGTAATAATAGGTACTTTAGCTGCTTTAGGAATGACTAAATATAAATTTAAAGGAAAAGGAATTATTGATGCTCTGCTTTATGTACCCGTAGTAATTCCTGAAATTATACTTGGAATTTCTCTGCTCTCACTTTTTGCACTGGTAAAAATACCAAGAGGACTTATTACACTCATTATCTCCCATGTGGTATTTTGTACACCTTTTGTAATTTTTACACTCAAAGCAAGACTTGATGGCTATGACAATACTTACGAAGAAGCTGCCATGGATTTAGGTGCAAACCGAATTAAAACTTTTTTCCATGTAACTCTTCCAATTATTTCTCCTGGAATATTTTCAGGTGGTATGTTAGCTTTTACTTTATCCATAGACGATGTTATCATAAGTTATTTTGTAAATGGAACAGTCAAAACTTTTCCATTAAAAGTAATGGATAGTATAAAACAGGGTGTATCACCTATGGTAAATGCTTTATCAACTTTGATACTTTTGTTTTTAGTAATTGCAATAACAATATATACAATAATTGCTTCAAAAAAACATAAAGAATGATAGATTTATTCATAAACTATATATTTTACTAAAATATTTTAGCCGGGGTGATAAGTTTTGAATATTAAACTTAAAAAATTTTTAAGTATTTTATTAATATTGATATTATGTCTTGGAACATTAAGTGGTTGTTCTTCACGTAAAATTATAGGTGAAATCAATCTTTTTATATGGACTTCTTATATACCCGATTCAGTCCTTGAATTATTTCAGGAAGAAACAGGTATAAGAGTAAACTGTTCAACTTTTTCTTCAAATGAAGATATGCTTGCAAAAGTCAAATCTGAAGTAAATGGCACTTATGACATAATTACACCAAGTGACTATATGGTGCTTATGATGACAAAACAAGGAATGCTTGAAGAAATTGATTTAACTAAACTTTCAAATCTTTCAAATATAGATGAATTTTATATGAATGAATATTATGATGAAAACAATAAATATTCTGTTCCATTTTTTGGTGGAGTAGCAACCCTATGTGTAAATAAAAAGAAAATAAGCGAAGAAATTACAAGTTTTTCACAAATTTTTGACAACAAATATGAAAATTCTATGGTAGCTCTTGATGATATGCGTGCTGTCATCGGTTTAGCTGCAAAATCTTTAGGATATTCTATAAGTGAAACAGATGATACAAAGCTTACAGAAATAAAAAACAGACTTCTTCAATTGAAACCAATCATTAAAGCTTATGACAGCGACAGCCCTAAATCTTCTATGATAGATGGCTCTACCTCTTTAGGCTATATGTGGGCAGCTGAAATTGCTCTTTCAATGCGTGAAAATCCAAATATAGAGATAGTTTTTCCAGAAGAAGGAATGTATCGTTTTATGGATAATCTATGTATACCAAAAGGCTCTAAAAATGCAGAATATGCTCATCAATTTATAGATTTCATTTTAAGAGCTGATGTGGCTAAAATGATTGCTGAAGAATTTCCTTATCTTTGCCCAAATAAAGCGGCTTTAGAAATACTTGATGAAGAATTTGTAAACAATCCCGCTGCCAATCCTCCAAAGGAAATAATATCAAAAGCTGAATACACAAAAGAAGTAGGCGATAAACTTTCTATATATGATGCTATGTGGACAGAACTGAAGAAATAAAAATCCGAAAGGAAATCCATTATGAATAGTCTTTTACTTGAACAATTAAGCAAAATCACTGAAGAAGAAAAAGAAATTTTGTCTGGAAGAAACGAAATCAATAGAAGTATGTATATGACAGATAATTCTACAAAGGTCGATTCTTCTTTACTTTTAGAACAGGGAAAATTGATTACATTACGTCCTCATACACGTTTTATTCATTTTCCCAAACATACCCATAATTACATTGAAATGGTATATATGTGCAGTGGACAGACAAAACATTTTGTAAATGATAACGAAATACTCCTTCAAGCAGGCGAACTTCTGATTTTAAGTCCAGGAGCAACCCAAGAAATACTTGCAGCCAATAAAGACGATATTGCTGTTAATTTTATTATTTTACCACAATTTTTTGATACTACTATTCAATTAATGGGTGAAGAAAGTAATCCAATCCGTAACTTTCTTACAGATTGTTTTAAAGGAGAAAACAATGGTACTGGATATTTACACTTCAGAGTTGCTGAAATACTGCCTATTCAAAATTTAATAGAAAATTTAATATGGACCCTTGTAAATCCACAGACTAACAAACGAAGTATAAATCAATTTACTATGGGACTTTTATTTTTACAACTTATAAATCACACAGAGCTGTTGCATACAAATTCACTTTTTACAGAGCAACAGCTTATGCTTAAAGTTTTCAGATATATAGAAGAACACTATAACGATGGACAACTAAAAAATATTGCAAATGAACTTCATTATGACGAATGCTGGTTAAGCAGAGAAATCAAACGTCAATCAGGCAAAACTTTTACCCAGCTTATGCAGGACAAAAGACTAAATCAGGCAATATTTCTTTTAAAAACTACCTCTATGAAAGTTTCCGAAATAAGCGAACGAGTCGGTTATGAAAATTTTAGCTATTTTCACCGCATCTTTCAAAAAAAATACGGTATTTCTCCTCATAAATACCGCAAATGCAAATAAGGACACTTTTTTAGTCATTTTAATGTCTTTTTTTTATTATTTTTTTTATTTAGAATGATATTATCACTTGATTTTAAATGGTGAATTAGAAATAAATATTACATAAAGGAGAATGATTTATGAGCAGATACGAAGATGCTAAAAAAATTTATGCAGCATTTGGTGTAGATACAGATGCAGCTATCGAAAAATTAAAAACTGTTCCTGTTTCCTTACATTGCTGGCAGGGAGATGACGTTATAGGTTTTGACCATGATGGTCCTCTTACAGGTGGTATTCAAACAACAGGAAATTATCCTGGAAAAGCTACAACACCTGAACAATTAATGGCTGATATTGATAAAGTATTGGCTCTTTGTCCTGGTGCAAAAAAATTAAATTTACATGCAAGTTATGCAATTTTCGAACCTGGTGAATTTGCAGACAGAGATAAATTAGAACCAAAACATTTCAAAAAATGGGTTGAATTTGCAAAAGCACGAAATATGGGTATAGATTTTAACCCTACTTTCTTCTCACACCCAAATATCAAAGATGGGCTTACTCTTTCAAGTCCAGATGCAAATGTTCGTAATTTCTGGATTGAACATGGTAAGGCTTGTGTACGTATTTCTGAATATTTTGCTAAAGAAACAGGTATGCCTTGTGTTATGAATATCTGGACTGGTGACGGTTTCAAAGATATTCCTGCTGACCGTATGGGCCCTAGAATGCGTTACAAAGAATCCATCGAGGCAATTCTTTCAGAGCCATTTGACAAAAATCTTGTTAAACCTTGTGTAGAATCTAAAGTATTTGGTATAGGTGTAGAATCTTTCACATCTGGTTCAGCTGAATTTACATTGTCATTTGCAGCTACACATGATGGTTGCTTACCTCTTATGGATAATGGACATTACCACCCAACAGAAGTTGTTTCTGACAAGATTCCTGCTCTTTTGTGCTTCTTCCCAGAAATAGCTCTCCACATTACTCGTGGTGTTAGATGGGATTCAGACCATGTTGTAATATTTGATGATGAAACAAAAGAAATTGCAAAAGAAATCGTTCGTTGTGATGCTCTTGACCGTGTATATATGGCATTAGATTTCTTTGATGCAAGCATCAACCGTATTTCAGCTTGGACAGTAGGTTTAAGAAGCTTACAAAAATGCCTTCTTTCAGCATTGTGTACTCCACATGATATGTTGAAAAAACTTCAAGACGAAGGAAACTTCACAAAACTTATGGTTCTTCAGGAAGAAATGAAAACATTACCATTTGGTGACATCTGGAAACAATATTGCGAAAGCTGTGGCGTTATAGGCGACGAAAAATGGTTTGACGAAATTGAAAAATACGAAAAAGACGTATTAAGTAAGAGATAATATTTTAAACCTCCGTTATTATTAGCGGGGGTTATTTACATTTAAAAATAAAATTTATTTACAAAATGTTCACATCTTATATAAACTTTATTCACAAGTCCATGGTAAGATATAAACAATCCAAGTTAGAGAAAGGTTTTATTTTTCTCCCCCCTTTTTTTCTTTCTCTAACTTTCTCCCCCAATATAAAATAACAAATGCTGCTTTGAAATTAATCAAAACAGCATCTGTTATTTTTTTATTTTTGACAGATAAAAAATGGTGCCATATCTTTTCTTATATAATGTCCTTGTTCATATCCACATATTGGACAAGTTTTAGGTGCTTTAGGACCTTTATGGACATGACCACATTTAAGACAAATCCACTCTGTTTCATTATCACCTGAATCAAAAAGTTTATCTTGCTCAATAAGTTCTGCAAATTTACCAAAACGTTCGCCATGTATTTTTTCTATTTTGGCAATAGCTGTAAATTTATTGGCAATGATATCAAACCCTTCTTTTCTGGCAATTTCTGCAAAGGCAGGATATACATCGTCATTTTCTTCAAATTCATTATGCTGTGCCATACGCAAAAGTTTGGAAATATCTGGATTAATGTCTACTGGATAACCGCCATCAATTTTTATTGTAGTACCTGCTAAATCTTTAAGAAATTCATAAAAAACTTTAGCATGTGTTTTTTCTTGGTCAGCAGTATATTGAAACAAATATGAAACTATATATAATTTTTGACTTTTAGCCTGTTCAGCTGCAATTGTATATCTGTTTCTCGCTTGACTTTCCCCTGCAAAAGCTCTCATAAGATTTAATCTTGTTTCACTTGTATTAAAGTCCATAATAAAACCTCCATCAATGATATTTTTTTTACATTAAAATTATCACCAACAAAAATTTTTATATTCATATAATTCAATATTATTTAATTATACTATATCATCCATACTTTATTTAAAATTTCAACAGCTTTAATTATTTCTTCAGAAAGCAAACCCGAATATCCTAAATTTACCATATTGTCAGGTATATATTTCTCATTACTTATACAATACTCTGATAATCCATAAACTCTTATTCCTTCCTTTTCTGCACTTTCTACAAGCTCCTTTTCTGACATTCCATTATTTACCTTTAAAATCAAATGTAATCCTGCATTTGCTCCTATTATTTTTGTACATTCATTCAACGAACTTTTTTTAATACAATCTATAAGCGTTTCTTTTCTTATTCTGTAAATATTTTTCATTCTGTTTATATGTCTGCTGAAATGTCCTTCTTCTATAAAACGACTTATTGTATGTTGTTCCATTCTTGATATTGTAGAAGAATAAAAATTAAAATCTCTATGATATATCTCTAGCAATTTAGGTGGAAGTACCATATATGCTACTCTTATAGATGGTGCTATACTTCTTGAAAATGTACTTACATAAATAACTTTTCCATTTTCATCAAGTCCCTGAAGCGAAGGTATTGGCTTTCCATTAAATCTAAATTCACTGTCATAATCATCTTCTATTATATATCTGTCATTTTTTAAATTTGCCCATTTCAAAAGTTCTATCCTCTTTCCTATTGGCATTATTGCACCCATTGGGAATTGATGAGATGGTGTAATATAGGCTATATTTGAGTTACTGTTTTTTAAATCCACAAGACATATTCCATCTTCATCTACTTTTATAGGATTTACTTTTCTTTCATTATTTTTTATTATTTTACATATTTTTGAATATCCGGGGTTTTCAAATGCAAATATAGCTTTATTTCCTAATATTTCTGTAATAAGGCTCATAAGATATTCCATTCCAGCACCAATTATTATCTGCTCTGGTACACAATTTACTCCCCTAAATTCATGTAAATACTTAGCAAGCACTTCTCTAAGGCAATAATCTCCCTGCCTATCACCATGCTGCAAAAGTTCAGGAGAATTATATATTATCTCTTTTGTAATTTTTGCCCATGTAGAATATGGAAATGCACTTGTATCTACCACATTAGTCTTAAAGTCATATTTATATGTTTTCTTTACTTCTTCTTCAAAAAGAACTCGCTTTTTATTGCTTTGAGTTATTTCTAACTTTTCCAATGGACACACATAAAAACCACTTCTGTTTTTTGCCTGTACATAACCTTCCGTTACAAGCATTTCATACGCAGTTTCTATGGTATTTATACTTATTTTAAGATGATTTGCCAATGCCCTTTTAGACGGAAGTTTTTCACCATCTTTTAAATTTCCATTTTTTATTTCCTGTATAATAAAATCATAAAGCTGCTTATAAAGAGTTCCTTTACCATCATTTCTTAATTCTATTGTAAATATATTCAAAAAAATCACCTATCTTCTAACTATTTAATTTTTACATATCTAAAAAATGCTGTTACATTTTCTTAATGTGACAGCATTAAATAATTTTAATTTGGTATCTTTTTTATATATTTATTGTATACCCACCTAAACATACACAAACACACAATAGTACATACTATTTCAGATATACTGAATGCAAACCAAAGTGCATCACGCCCTACAAATCTTTTAAGTAAATATGCACATGGAAGTAAAACTACTAACTGTCTTGTAATTGACATTATCATACTCAAAAATCCATTTCCAAGTGCTTGAAACACTGATGAAAGCACTATACAAAGTCCTGCAAATATAAAACATATACTTATAATCCTAAGTGCTGGTATACCTATTTCTAACATTTCTGGTGTTGCTTTAAAAAATCCCAATAAGTATTGAGGAAAAAGTTGAAAAACAATTGTACCTAAAAACATAATACTCATTGCGGAAACTGCTGCAAGTTTTATTGTAGAAATCATACGTGACTTTTTTGCTGCTCCATAATTAAATGCTACTATTGGTATAAGTGCATTTGTTATTCCAAAAACAGGCATAAATACAAAACTTTGTAATTTGAAATATACTCCAAACACAGATACTGCTACTTCTGATACTAAAATTTTATTTAATCCAATAGTCATTACCGAAGCAATCGACTGCATTATAATAGATGGTATTCCTATTGCATAAATTTCTTTTATTGCCATCAAATCCGGTCTGAATTTTCTAAAATCAAGTTTAATTTCTTTTATTTTGGTAACAGTCAAAATTATTCCTAAAAGCATCGCTATTATTTGCCCTATAACAGTTGCTATTGCCGCACCAGCTATGCCCATCTCAGGAAATCCAAGTTTACCAAAAATAAGTATTGGGTCAAGTATAATATTTATTATTGCTCCCGCTGCTTGAATAACCATACTATATACTGCATTTCCTGTCGCCTGCATTATTCTTTCAAACATAATCTGCATAAAAACGCCAATTGAAAATACACAGCATATAAACATATATTCCTTACCCATTTCAATTACTTCTTCTATTTCCGTAAACATTTGAAAGAAAACTTTTGAAAAAACAATTCCAAATAATGCAAATGCCAACCACGTTAAAATAGCCAAAAATACTCCATTCTCTGCTATTTTATTAGCATCTTCATATCTTCTTTCTCCCAAACGTCTTGAAAGCATCGAATTAAGTCCTACTGCTGTTCCTACTCCTACCGCTGTCATCAAATTTTGTACAGGAAATGCTAGCGAAACTGCTGTAAGTGCATTTTGACTATATTGTGCCACAAATACACTATCCACTATATTATAAAGAGCCTGCACAAGCATAGAAATCATAATAGGTAATGCCATAGAAAAAAGCAGTTTATTTACAGGCATTATTCCCATCTTATTTTCTCTAATTTGTTCCATTAAAAATTCCTCCAAAATAACTAATTTCAAATTTCTCTAAAACACTCTTTCAAGCTTGGATAAAGCTTCTTATAAACTTCATATCTCTTATTATAAAGCTCCACCAATTCAACAGATGGGCTTATCGTTTCCACTACATGTATCAAACTTTTTGCTGCTTCTTCCACATTTTCAAACGCGTTATCTCCTGTCATTGCAAGGATTGCTGCTCCAAAAGCCGGCCCTTCTTCACAGTTTATTATTTCTACATCTGTATTAAAAATATTAGCTATTATATTTCTCCATAATTCACTTTTTGCCCCGCCACCTGTAAGACGCACCTTTTTTACATCTATTCCTAAAGTTCTTACCGTTTCAAGACTATCTCTAAGGCTAAATGCTACACCCTCCAGCACTGCCTGTGTCATATTTTCTCTTGACGTTGTCATATTCAAACCAATAAATGCCCCCTTTGCATTAGGGTCATTATGAGGAGAACGTTCTCCATTAAGATAAGGCAAGAAAAACACCTTATTTTTGCCTAATTCGGTAATATTTTTCTGTTCTGCCTGATTATCTTTTGTTTTTAATATTTCTTCCATCCACCATTTATTTGAGCCTGCTGCTGAAAGCGTAACACCCATCATATGATATTTTCCTGTTGCGTCACAAAAAGAATGAAGTATATCTTTTCCATACTTAACTTTAAAATTATCACTCGCCACATAAACTACACCAGATGTACCAAGTGACACAGAGCACATATTATTTTCTACCGTTCCTGTGCCTACTGCCCCTACTGCTTGGTCACCGCCACCAATAACCACTTTTACATCTGTACTTAAACCTGTTTCTTCTGCCGCTTTTTTACTCACATTTCCAATCACTTCATAACTTTCAAAAAGTCTAGGCAATTGATTTTCATTTATATCTAATAAATCCATCATATATTTAGACCATTTCCTATTTTTTACATCTAGTAAAAGCATACCTGACGCATCTGAAACATCAGTTGCAAATACACCTGAAAGCATATAAGCTATGTAATCTTTCGGCAGCATTATTTTAGATATTTTATTAAATATTTCAGGTTCATTTTCTTTAACCCATAATATTTTAGGTGCTGTAAATCCTGTAAGTGCTATATTAGCTGTATTATCTATAAGATTATCCAATCCTAAACCATTCAGATAATCACATTGTTTTTGCGTTCTCTGGTCGTTCCAAAGAATTGCATTTCTCAAAATATTGTCTTTTTCGTCTAATATTACTAGTCCATGCATTTGTCCACTGAAACTTATTGCTTTTATCAATGAAACATCAACACTATCAGAAAGTTCTTTTATTCCAGATTTTACTGCTTTCCACCAATCAGACGGATTTTGCTCGGACCAACCCTCATTATTAATATAAAGTGGATATTCTTTTGAAACTATTTTTACTATTTCACCATTTTTCTTCATAAGTAAAAGCTTTACCGCTGAAGTTCCTAAATCTACACCTATATACATTCTCTGCACCTGCCTGTTAAAATATTTTTAATTTAATACCACATTATTATAATATTTAACATTACAAATTTCAACTTATTATTTCCAAGATAACAAAAGCTCTAAATTAGAAATATTTTCACTAATTTGGGGCTTTCTTTCTTAAATATTTTCCAATATATTTTTAAGTACTTCATTAACTAATTTAGGGTCCGCTTTTCCTTTAAGTTCTTTCATAGATTGTCCTACCAGAAATTTAAAAGCTCTATCCTTACCCGCTTTGTAATCTTCTATTGCCTGTGGATTTTTTTGTACAACATTATTTACCGTTTCCCTCACCAATTTATCATCTCTTACAATTTCCAGTCCATTTTCTTTTACATATTTTTCAGGGTCAAAATCTTCAAAAAACATCTTATCAAAAATTTCCCTTGCAATAGTTCTATTTATTTTTCCGCTATCTATAAGCATTATCAGCTTTGCAAGATTTTCAGAATTTAAAGTCAAATCTTCGGGAAGTTTTCCTGTTTCCTTTAACATTCTCATCACATCACCCATTATCATATTAGCTGTTTCTTTGGCATTTTTACAAATTTCAACTGTTTTTTCAAATATATCCACCAAATATTTTGAACTGGTTATCATAGATGTATCATATTCTGGCAACTTATATTCCAACATATACCTTTGCTTCTTTTGGTCGGGAAGTTCCGGCAGTTCATCTTTCAAAGTTTTTATCCACTCATCACTTATACTGACAGGGACAATATCAGGTTCTGGAAAATAGCGATATTCCTGTGCCTCTTCTTTAGAACGCATTGCAAAACTCATATTTTTATTATCGTCCCACCGTCTTGTCTGCTGAATAACTTTTTCTCCTGCCTCTAATACTTCTATCTGACGCTTTCTCTCTGCTTCTATTGCTCGTGATATTGCTTTAAAGGAATTTATATTTTTCATTTCTGTCCTTGTTCCAAGTTCTTCTTGTCCAATAGGTCTTACAGAAAGATTGATGTCTGCCCTTATTGACCCTTCCTGCATTTTACAGTCCGAAACTCCTATATACTGTAAAATTGCTTTGAGCTTTTCAAGATACACAATAACTTCTTCTGCTGAACGCATATCCGGTTCACTTACTATTTCCAAAAGAGGTACCCCGCATCTGTTATAATCTATCAAAGTATAATCTTCTTCCGCATTATGCACTAATTTACCAGCATCTTCTTCCATATGAATTTCGTGTATTCTTATTTTTTTCTTCTTACTATCTGTTTCTATCTCTAAATAACCATCTCTGCATATCGGTAAATATAACTGTGATATCTGATATGCTTTAGGTAAATCAGGATAAAAATAATTCTTTCTATCAAATTTACATTCCTTAGTTATTTTACAATTAGTTGCAAGACCCGTTAAAATTGCAAACTCCACTACCTTTTTATTAAGTCTTGGAAGTGTTCCCGGCATTGCTGTACATATCGGGCAACAGTGAGTATTTGGTTCACCACCAAATTTGTTTTCACAACCACAAAATATTTTAGTTTTTGTATCAAGTTCCACATGGACTTCAAGTCCAATGACCATTTCATAATTCATTTTTTACACCCCCTGTACAGGACTTTTTTTGTGAAAATCCGTAACCTGCTGAAACGAATAAGCTGTACGTATTAAAGTTTTTTCATCAAAATGTTTGCCCACAAGCTGTATTCCGACAGGAAGATTATTTCTGTCAAATCCACAAGGGAACACAATTCCCGGAAGTCCTGCTATATTTAAAGAAACTGTATAAATATCCCCTAAATACATTTTTAAAGGGTCACTTAAACTATGTCCTATTTTTAAAGCCGTTGTAGGCGATACTGGACTAATTATTACATCATACTTTTCAAAAGCTTTATCAAATTCCTGTTTTATCAAAGTTCTCACCTGTAATGCTTTTTTATAATAAGCCTCATAATAGCCTGAACTTAAAACAAATGAACCTAACATTATTCTTCTTTTTACTTCAGTTCCAAATCCTTCACTTCTCGCTTTTATATAAAGACTTTCCAAATCTTTTATATTTGTGGGTCTATATCCATATTTAATTCCATCATAACGAGAAAGATTAGAGCTGGCTTCCGCAAATGCTATTATATAATAAGCCGGAATGGCATATTGAGTAAAATTAAGCGAAAACTCCTCTACTTCTGCTCCAAGCTCTTCAAATTTTTTAGCCGCTCCAAGAACTTTTTCTTTAACATCAGGTTCTACTCCATCTGCAAAATATTCTAAAGGAATACCTATTTTTATTCCCTTTATATCCGTTTTAAATAAATCCGTAAAATCAAAAGGCTTTTTGTTCATACACGTAGCATCATTTTCATCATATCCTGATATAATAGAAAGTACCGCTGCACAATCCTCTGCATTTCTTGCTAAAGGTCCTATCTGCTCAAGCGAAGACGCATATGCTATAAGACCATATCTTGAAACAGAGCCATAGGTAGGTTTTATTCCTGTAACTCCACAAAAAGAAGCAGGTATTCTTATTGACCCCCCTGTATCACTTCCAAGTGTATAATAAACCTCACCCGCTGCCACTGCCGCCGCCGAGCCACCACTTGAACCTCCCGGTACTCTGCTTGTATCCCAAGGATTTTTTACTGCTCCAAAATAAGAAGTTTCACTTGTATTCCCCATTGCAAACTCGTCCATATTAAGCTTTCCGATAAGTAATGCCCCTTGATTTTCAAGTCTGTCAATTACAGTAGCATTATATATAGGTCTGTAATTTTCCAACATCTTTGATGCACAAGTGGTAAGTATCCCTTTTGTACTTATATTATCTTTTACTGCCATGGGAACACCTGCAAGAGGTGATTTCAATTCCCCTGCATTTATTTTTTTCTGTAAAATTTCTGCTTGTTTTAAGGCATTATCATTTATTGTAATAAAAGCATTATATTTTTTATCCAATTTATCTATATTATCTAAAACAGTTTTTGTAATCTCTACTACTCCTATTTCTTTTGACTGTATTTTTTTACCAAGTTCTAATGCTGTCATATTTTCCCTCCTATTCCACTGTTTTAGGTACTTTATAGAAATTATCTTTTTTTTCCGCAGCATTTAAAAGAATTTCATCTTTATCATAAGAAGATGTTACAATGTCTTCCCTAAATATATTTCTTGTAGGATAGATATGACTTGTAGTTTCTACCTGTGAAGTATCTAAAGTATTTAATATATCCATATAAGAAACTATACTTTGCATATCTTTAATTTCCTGTTTTCTTTCTTCATCAGTAAGTTCAAGTTTTGCAAGTTTTGATATATAATCAAGTATTTCATTAGTTATTTCCATTTACAAAATCCTTTCTAATTTTAATCATTAAAAAAAAGTATACCATATTTTAAAATAAAAACAAATTTAATTCCACAGCAAAAACTTTTTACAAAGGTTTTAAGTAAAAATTTTTCTACACTAATTATTTGCTTATTTATTTGAAAAAAGTCAAATTTTTTAAATATATTTCATCAACTGTCTGAAAATCAAAAACTAAACATATTTATAATCTGACCAAAAATATTTTCATATGCAAATTGAAGTATTAAGTACATAGCCCCCAAATAACAGGCAATATTAATCAACTCTTTCATATATGAGGATTTTTCAGCATTAAAAAAAACAACTACATTTTGTAGTATTGTTATAAGAAAAAGTTCTCCCATTAATGTCAAAAATTCCCTCATATACTAGCCTCTCTTTACTATATCTTCCATATAAATATATGTTTTATAAAAAAGCTTTATTCAAATTCATTCCTACTCATTTTATTATCTTTAAAATTGAAATCTATTTTATTATTTTTTCAAAAAATTTTGAATAATGTAAATTTATTTTTATAGATATTTTGTCTATATGGTAGTATAATAAAAGTAATATACAATTAAATTTTTAAAGGAGATGTTTAATTTTATGAAAGTTACATTTGATTATTCAAAGGCAAGTAATTTCGTATCACAAGGTGAAATTGAAAACATCAAAGGAATTGCAGAAAATGCCAAATCTGTTCTTCTTAACAAAAGTGGTGCTGGAAATGATTTCTTGGGTTGGATAGATTTACCTATAAACTATGACAAAGAAGAATTTGACAGAATTTTAAAAGCCGCAGAAAAAATAAAATCAAATTCAGATGTACTTTTAGTCATTGGTATAGGAGGTTCTTACCTTGGTGCAAGAGCTGCTATTGAATTTTTAAACCATAGCTTTTACAACAACCTTTCAAAAGCTGATAGAAAAACACCTGAAATCTATTTTGTAGGAAACAGTATAAGCGGTACATACCTCAAACATCTTATGAAACTTGTTGAAGGCAAAGACTTTTCAATAAATATGATTTCAAAATCAGGTACTACAACTGAACCAGCCATAGCATTCAGAGTATTCAAAAAATTACTTGAAGAAAAATATGGCAAAGAAGAAGCCAAAAATAGAATTTTTGCTACTACTGACAAAGCTAAAGGTGCATTGAAAAAATTTGCTGACTCAGAGGGTTATGAAACTTTTGTCGTTCCCGACGATGTAGGCGGAAGATTTTCAGTGCTTACAGCAGTTGGTCTTTTACCTATTGCTGCCAGTGGTGTAGATATAAATGAGCTTATGAAAGGTGCTCAAACAGCTCGTGAAGAATGTATCAATGCAAAATTTGAAGAAAATACAGCTATGCAATATGCAGCTTTAAGAAATATTTTACTTAGAAAAGGGAAAACTATTGAAATTATGGCAAATTATGAGCCCTCTATGCACTATGTATCCGAATGGTGGAAACAACTCTATGGCGAAAGCGAAGGAAAAGACCAAAAAGGTATATTCCCTGCATCTGTGGATTTAACTACTGACTTACATTCTATGGGACAATTTATCCAAGATGGTGCAAGAACATTATTTGAAACCGTTTTGAATGTAGAAACACCAAAAGATGATATTACTATCGAACTTGAAGACAATGACCTTGATGGACTTAATTATTTAGCAGGAAAAACAATGGATTTTGTAAACAAAAGTGCAATGAATGGTACAATTTTAGCACATACAGACGGAAATGTACCTAATCTTGTATTCAATATTCCTGAACAGACACCATTTTTCTTAGGTCAGCTATTCTATTTCTTTGAATTTGCTTGCGGTATAAGCGGATATATGCTTGGAGTAAATCCATTCAACCAACCGGGTGTAGAAAGCTATAAGAAAAATATGTTTGCACTCCTTGGAAAACCGGGTTATGAAAAAGAACGTGAAGAATTGTTGAAACGTCTTTAATAATTATTCTCTCACCATTTCGGTGGGAGATTTTTTAAGAAAGGATTTTAATATGAACACCCCAATCTATAATGCTTTACAGCAATATATAAAAGATGACATTTACCCTTTTCATATGCCCGGTCACAAACAGGGAAGGGTATTAGATATAGAAAATATGCTTCAGATAGATATTACGGAAGTTGAAGGTGTAGACAATCTTCACCATGCAGAAGGAGTAATTGCTGAAGCTCAAAAACTTACAGCACAGACTTTTGGAGCAGAAGAAAGTTTTTTTCTTGTAAATGGTTCAAGTTCAGGAATAATGGCAGCAATACTTTCTGTTTGTAATCCAAATGACACTTTACTTGTCGCCAGAAATTGCCATCGTTCTGTTTATAGTGGACTGGTTTTTTCAGGTGCTTCTGTAAAATATGTTCAGCCACAAATTATCGAACCTTACGACCTTGTAGGAGCGGTTTCTGCAAATGATATAGAAAAAATTTTAAAAAAACAGGAAATTAAAGCTGTAATAATAACAAGTCCTACTTATGAAGGATTTTGTTCAGATATAAAGTCAATAGCCGAAACAGTTCATAAATATAATTCTATCTTGATAGTAGATGAAGCACATGGAGCACATTTTAAATTTCACAGTGAATTTCCTAAAACAGCCTTAGAACAGGGAGCGGACTTAGTAATTCAAAGCGTACATAAAACTTTAGGTTCTCTTACCCAAACAGCTCTTTTACACGTTCAGGGCAATCGTGTTGACAGGGATAGACTTAAACAAATGCTTTCCATGGTACAAAGCAGCAGCCCTTCATATATCTTTATGTCCTCCATTGACATATGCAGAGAAAATATTTCTGAAGAAAAATTCAATTTATATGTTGAAAAATTAAACAATTTTAGAAAAAATGTTGAAAATACTAAAGTATTAAAACTTTTGGGAAAGGAAAATTTAATCGGAAATACCTGTACAGATATAGATATAAGCAAATTAATTATTTATTCATTTGATAAAAATATGAATGGCGATAAACTCAATAAACTTTTACGAGAAAAATATAAACTTCAAATGGAAATGAACGGTTTCAGACATATAGTAGCTATTTCTACATTCGCTGACACAGCAGATGGTTTTAACCGTTTTGAAGAAGCTTTATACAATATTGATAAATTTTTAAACTATTCAGAAATTCAGCCTGTATACAGACAATCTTTAATACCACAAATTATCATTACTCCAAGAGAAGCTATGTTTAAAGAGAAACATTTTCTACCTCTTAAAGACTGCATTGGAAAGATTTCAGCCGAACCTGTAATTCCATATCCTCCGGGAATACCTATCCTAGCAGCAGGTGAGCTTATCACTCAAAATATTGTTGAAATTATTTATAAATATAAAGGAAATAATATTCCTATTTTAGGAACAAAGGATTATAATTGTGATATGCTGCAAGTAATATATTAATACAAAAGAAAGGAAGAAAAATAATGGAACGTGATTACTACAAAAAAATATCCACTGGCATAGATAGCCTTTTGGTATACCGAAATATAATAAATGATGATATAATACAGGATTTAAAAAATATTTGTGAACTTATGTCCAGCAATAAAATGGTAGATTTATCCACACTTCGTGCCTGCTACTTTGATATGTGCAGCCGACTTATTACAAAAGCTGAACATCATAGTTTTTCAGGAAATATTTTAAGAGATTACATAATGTATCTTTTCTTTTATGACGAAAACATCTATACCCTTCAATGTGAAAAATATAATGAAAAAGTAAGAACAAGCCTTTATAATGCTGTTTTAAACGATGTACAGATTATGACAGAACTTATGGAATTTGATATGACAGAAGTATCCGAACTTTTTGGAAAAGTATTTGACATCGAACATTATAGAGCAATAAATAAACGCACAAGAAAATATGAAGAATTATTCTTAAAATGCTCGGATTTGGAAGATAAGGCAGCAGCAATGGGTGAGCATTACAGCAAATATGGCTGTGGTCAGCTTGCTGAATACAAAATGTTCCGCTGGGACAACGAAAAAGGAATAGTCGGTATAAGCAATATTGATACCATAACTTTTGATGATTTGATAGGATACGAAGCACAGCGTAAAGAACTTGTAGAAAATACCGAAGCCTTTTTAAATGGTTATTCTGCAAATAATGTCCTTTTAGTAGGTTCGAGAGGAACTGGAAAATCTTCTTCTGTAAAAGCACTTGCAAATGAATATTTTGAACAAGGACTACGTTTGCTCGAAATTTCTAAAGAACAAATAATTCAATTTCCTAATATTCTTAAATATATTGCCAAAAGAGGTAAAAAATTCATTATATTCTTAGATGATTTGTCTTTTGATAATTTTGAAGTAGAATATAAATATATGAAATCTCTTTTAGAAGGAAGTACAGAAAAGAAACCCGATAATGTGTTATTTTATGCAACTTCAAACAGAAGACATATTATACAGGAAAATTGGTCTGACAGAGGCGGAAATCCAAATGAAGAAGTCCATGCTGCTGATTCTCTTAATGAAAAAATTTCTCTTTCTGACCGTTTTGGTCTTACTTTAACTTATGATAAACCTAGCCAACAGCAGTATTTACAAATGGTAGAGGCTATTGCTGTAAAAGAAGGACTGGAATACAACGAAGAAATGCAAAAAGCTGCTATTGCTTGGGAACTTTCACAAAAAGGACGTTCAGGAAGAACTGCTAGACAATTTATAAATAGTTATTCATATACATCTAAATCTCAAGTGTTATAGAAAAAGTTAGTATAAACTAATATGTTTTCTTTTGAAAAAAATGAGTAATTCAGCGATACAACTAATTTATCCTAGAAAAGATATACCTAAATTCTAAATAAACCCTAAAAAAATCAGTTTTAGGGTTATTTTTTATATTTACGTCAAAATCGAACTTTGACGAATTAAGCAATTTCATAGTATAATTAAAAATACTAGGGTTTTACCCTAAATAAATAATTTTAAGGAGTTGGTTTTTTTAATGGACGACGTCAGTAGTTCGATAATTTTATTGGTTGCATTACTTATTGGTGGTGGTTATTTCGCAGGTGCTGAAATTTCCCTTGCTTCTGTAAACAAAATTCGTATGAAAAGTTATGCAGATGATGGAAATAAAAAAGCAAAAAAAGTATTATACATACTTGATAATTTTGATGATGCTTTAACTACTATCCTTATTGGAAACAATATAATGCACATAGGTGTTGCTACAATATCTACGGTCTTAGTTACTAAAATGTGGGGAAGCGGTGCTGTGGCATATGGAACACTTGTTACGACATTTGTAGTCTTTCTGCTTTCAGAAATGATACCAAAATATTTTGCGAAAGCCTGCAACGAAACTTTTGCTTTAACGATAGCCTCTTCATTAATGTTTTTAATGAAAATACTAAAACCAATATCATTTATTTTTTCAACTATAACGGATTTTATAAGCAAACATTTTAAAAGTTCTGCTGAAGAAGAACCTACCGTTACTGAAGATGAACTTTATGATATGATTGAAACTGCCGTAGAAGAAGGTGCTTTAGATGAACAGCAAAGTGAACTTATACAAAGTGCTGTTGAATTTTCTGGCACTATTGCAAAAGATATTGCTACACCTTGGAATAAAGTTATGAAAATAACTTCAGATATGAGCCCTGAAGAAATTGTAAAAATAATTAAAGAAACTACTTACTCAAGACTTGTAGTAGTTGACAAAAATGATAATCCTATTGGAGTATTACAGATAAGAGCATATCTTAAAGCCTATATGAACAATAAAGAACATAATCCTAAAGTTTTAAATATTATGTACAAAACAAAGAAAATAGATGCGAATACTCCTATTGATGACCTTTTATCAAAAATGAGCAGTAGTAAAACTCACTTAGTGTTTATTTATGAAGGAAATAAAGTATTAGGAATACTTACAATGGAAGATATTCTTGAAGAGCTTGTAGGAGAAATTTATGATGAATATGACTTAGAATTAGGAGGTGTTAAATAATGAGTTACCTTTTAATAGTTATATTTATTGCTTTTTCTGCATTCTTTTCAGCTTCTGAGCTTTCCTACACCTTAGTAAATGAAAATCGTTTAAAAAACAAGGCAGAAAATGGCAACAATATTGTCGCAAAATTTGCTTACTATATATATAAAAATTATGATAAGGCACTGACAACTATATTGTTAGGAAATAACCTTGTTAATATTGCATCTTCATCAGTTGCAACAGTAATAATAATTGAAATTTTAGGAGAAAATTTTGCTTGGGCATCTACCTTAATAATGACGGTAGTAATACTTATTTTTGGTGAAATCTTCCCTAAAATACTTGCAAATCAATTTTTTAATACATTTGTAATAATTGCTGCCGTACCTTTAAGAATTCTTATGACTGTATTAACACCTTTTGTATGGTTGATATTATCTTTCGTAAAATTAGTATCCAAATTATGGGAAGGTCTTCTTCCTAAAGGACCATCTGTTACTGAAGATGATTTAGAGAGTATTATAGATACTGCTGAAGATGAGGGAGTTCTTGACGAAGAACAAAGTGAACTTTTCCAAAGTGCTTTAGATTTCAATGATGTTTTGGCATATGAAATCATAACACCTCGTGTCGATATGATTGCCATAGACATAGAAGATGATTATGATAAAATAATTGAAACTATTAAAAATTCACCTCGTTCACGTATACCTGTTTACTCGGATACTCCAGATAATATTATAGGTATACTTCATCTTAACAGTGTATTTAAAGAGCTTGTCGATGAACAAAAAATTAATATTCAAGAACTTTTAATGCCTGCTGTTTTTGTTCACAAGACTATGCAGATTTCTGAAGTATTTACAATTATGAAATCCAAAAAATCCCATATAGTCATAGTTACTGATGAATATGGCGGAACAATGGGTATACTTACAATGGAAGATGTCTTAGAACAGCTTGTCGGTGATATCTGGGATGAATCAGATATAATAGAAGATGAAGTCAAGGAAGTATCTGATGATTTCTATGAAGTCGATGGTGATATGCGTATATACGACTTCTTTGATGAAATGGATATTGATGATAAAGACTTTGACGATGACAACGCTACATTAGGTGGCTGGGCAATCCAAATGCTCGGCGATTATCCAAATGAAGGCGATAAATTTGAATATAAAAATCTTGAAATTACAGTTAAGGAAATGGACAATCTGAGAGTTGTCAAACTTTCTGTAAAAGTAAATGAGCCAGTAGAAGAAGAGGAAGAGTTAATATAAAACTAAAGCAGCCATTCATAATTAATGTTTGGCTGCTTTTTTAAATATAATATTTATTTTACTTTGACAGCTTCAAAATCTTCTTCAATTTCTTTTGAAGGAGGTGCTGTCAAAAGAGAAACAACAACAATGCAGATTGCAGAGAAAATAAATGCAGGAAGTAATTCATATATTCCAAATATTCCACCCAAATTACTAATTACAAGTTTCCATAAAAATACCATTCCTGCACCACCTACCATACCAGCAATAGCTCCTGCACTATTTGTTCTCTTCCAGAAAAGAGAAAACAGCATAATAGGACCAAATGTAGCACCAAAACCTGCCCATGCAAATGAAACCACTTTAAAAATAACACTATTTTCGTCCATAGCAATCACAATCGCAATCAAAGCAATAGCAAGCAATGTAATTCTTGAAACATTCATAACCTGTTTATCAGTTGCTTTTTTATTAAACATACCTTGATAAATATTCTTAGCAACAGCAGATGCCGCAATCAAAAGATATGAATCTGATGAACTTATAGTTGCCGCAAGAATACCTGCCATTACAAAACCTGCTAAAATAGGAGGCAATGAATTTGTAGCAAGTGTAATAAATATATTTTCTGCATCAGATGCTGTTAAATGTACTGTTGGGAAAAGCCTTCTTCCTACAATACCGATAAATATAGCAACTGTCAAAGATATAACTACCCATACCATTGCTATTCTTCTTGAACGAACAAGTTCTTCTTCTTTACGAATTGCCATAAAACGAAGTAATACCTGTGGCATTCCAAAATATCCCAATCCCCATGCAAGCATTGAAAAAATCTTTAACAAACCATAATTCAAAGACTCACCAAACACTGGCTTACCAGCTTCAACTATCTGTAAATTATCTGTACCAAGTGTAGGATTTGCCAATCCAAAAAATTCAAAAAATCCCGGTATAGACTTTGCATTTTCAATAACTTCACCTATGCCACCTGCATTTACTGTACTTACCACCACAATAACAATAAGTGCTACAATCATCACTATACTCTGCATAAAATCTGAAGCACTTTCAGCCAAAAATCCACCAAGTATTGTGTATAATAACACAAATACTGCTCCTACAATCATCATTGATACATAAGGCATATCAAAAAGCGTAGCAAATAATTTACCACAAGTAACAAAACAGCTTGCCGCATAAACGGTAAAGAAAATAAGAATAAATAATGCTGATAATGTCATAATTACTTTTTTGTCTTCACGAAATCTATTTGAAAAGAAATCAGGAAGAGTAATTGAATTATTTGCTCTTATACTATAACGACGAAGTCTTTTTGAAACAATAAGCCAGTTAAGATATGTACCAACCGCAAGACCTATGGCTGTCCAAGCAGCATCTGCTAAACCACACCAATAAGCTAAACCAGGTAAACCCATAAGAAGCCAGCCGCTCATATCAGATGCTTCTGCACTCATTGCTGTTACCCATGGTCCAAGCGAACGCCCTCCTAAAAAATAATCATCTGAACTTTGATTTGCTCTTTTGGCAAAAACAAGTCCAATAATAATTACAATAGCCATATATATTATCATAGCTATTAAAATTTGGATTGTATTACCATCCATTACAATAACCCCCTTATTAAAATATATAAAAATATGTCATTTTTATATTATTATAGGATAATACCATAATTCTTGATTTTTGTAAATATTTCAAAACGTCCTCTCTAAGAAGAACGCATTAATCTATATTATATGGGCATTCTGTTTTCTGGAATAATGTCAAAAATTGGGGCAAAAAATGACATTTGTGTATTTGTCATGGTTAAAGCATAACCTATCATTAACACTTTAATATTAAAGTTTAATTAAATTTTTTAAAACATTTGTTATCCTAATTTTTATATGATAAAATAAGTAATTGGATATTAAATATATTTTATGTAGAAAGAAGGGTTTTAATGAAACTAAAAAAATATTTAAAACCATATTGGCTTTTTGCCCTTCTATCTCCTTTGGCTATGGTGTTAGAGGTATCTATGGACCTCTTGCAACCTAAACTTATGTCAAAGATAGTAGATGATGGTGTACTCGCTGGAAATATGGAATTAATTCTCAAAACCGGAATTTTAATGTTTGGACTTGTGCTTTTAGGGTGTCTTGGCGGTATTCTTTCCAGCCTTTTTGGCAATATATCCGCTATGAGTTTTGGAAATGATTTACGTAAAGATACTTTCAAAAGTGTAATGAATTTATCTTATCAACAGACTGATAAATTCACCACTGGTTCACTTGTTACACGTCTTACAAATGATATTACCGCTACTCAGGATTTTGTCGGAATGGCATTAAGAATGTTTGTAAGAACAACCATGCAGTTTGTGGGCGGTATAGTAATGGCTCTTTCACTTAATGTAAATTTTGCCTTAATAATGGCAGTTTCACTTCCTATTCAGCTTTGTTTTTTATGGCTGCTTCTCTCAAAAGCAAGTCCTCTTTTCGGAATAGTTCAATCAAAGCTTGATAAAGTAAACTCTGTTGTACAGGAAAATGTTTCAGGTGCAAGAGTTGTAAAAGCATATGTAAGAGAAGATTATGAAATAAACCGTTTTTCAGAAGCAAATGATGACCTTATAAATCATACTTTAAAAGTTCAAAAACTTATGGCTACACTTAACCCTATACTTATGGTAATAATGAATGTATCAGTAATCGCTATAATCTATATGGGCGGTATGCAGGTAGAAGCAAGAAATATGCAAGTCGGAGAAGTAATGGCTGCTATTACATATATAACACAAATTTTGATGTCTGTTATGATGCTTGGAAATATGTTCCAAAGCGTTTCCCGTGCAAGTGCTTCTGCAAAAAGAATTATTGAAGTTCTTGATACAGAACCAGCTGTAAAAAGTGGAAATTACGATGGCAAAAATAATAAAGAAACTTCTGTTGGTACTGTAAGTTTTAAAAATGTAAATTTCCATTACCCTAATTTTTCATCAAAACCTGTATTAAACAATATTTCATTTGATATAAAACATGGCGAAACTATCGCTATATTAGGTGCTACGGGTTGCGGAAAAACTTCACTTGTAAATCTTATACCACGTTTTTATGATGCTACTGACGGAGAAATATTTATTGACGGAGTAAATATAAAAGAATATTCTCTCGATTATTTAAGAAACAAAATAGGATTTGTTTTACAAAAAAGTGAATTATTTTCAGGAACAATAGCTGAAAATATTCGCTGGGGAAATGAAAAAGCAACTGATAAGGAAGTTGCTAAAGCTGCCGAAATTGCACAAGCTTCTGAATTTATCGCTAAATTTAATGGTACTTATAATGCTTACGTAAGCGAAAAAGGTGCTTCTCTTTCAGGAGGTCAGAAGCAACGTATGTCAATCGCAAGGGCTATTTTAAAAAATCCCGAAATACTTATTTTTGACGATAGTACCTCTGCTTTAGACCTCGCAACAGAAGCTAAACTTCAAAAAGCTCTTCGTGAAAATTTAAAAGATACTACAATAATTATGATTGCACAACGTATTGCAAGTGTTATGAATGCTGACAGAATAGCGGTAATCGAAAACGGAAACCTTGTCGCATTTGATAATCACGAAAATCTTATGAAAAGCTGTGAAGTATATCAAGATATTTATAACTCTCAGATGAAAAAGGAGGAGGATAAATAATGGCTGAAGAAAGAAGAGAAACTCCTACCGTTCCATTAAGACCGGGTGGAAGAGGACCGGGCGGTCCAGGAAGAGGAATGCCTGTTGAAAAAGCAAAAGATGCCAAAGGCACTATCAAAAAACTTGTTGCCTATGTTGGTAGCAACAAATATTTAGTTATAACCTTAATTGTAATTATGTTAGCAACTACTTTACTTTCACTTGCCGCACCATCTTTACAGGGTATGGCAATAGATAAAATAACCATTGATGAGAATACTTTACATATAGATAAAGAAGGTCTTATAAGCACCCTAGTAATTTTACTTTTAACTTACTTGATTTCTTCTGCACTTACCTATATACAAGGTATTACAGCTGCGAAATTGTCACAGTCTACTGTCAAAAAGATGCGTCAGGATTTATTTTCAAAAATTGAATATCTTCCTATTAAATATGTAGATACCCATAAACACGGAGATATTATGAGCCGTATGACAAATGATGTTGAAAATATTTCAAACACTATTTCACAGTCAATTGCTTCTTTATTTTCGGGTGTAATTACTCTTATAGGTTGTTTTGCAATTATGTTGTATTACAGTCCTTTACTTACTTTTATAAGTATGATTACTATTGTATTTACAGTAATTACCACAAAATATATGACAAAATTTATGAGAAAATATTTTCCTGAACAACAACGAATACTCGGACGTGTAAATGGCCATGTAGAAGAAATGGTAAGTGGTTACAAAACAGTTATTGCTTTTGGGAAAGAAGAAAAATCTCAAGCACAATTTAATGAATTAAGTCAGGAATATAAAATATGTGCAATTAAAGCTCAAGCTGTCGGTGGTTGTATGGGACCTCTTATGAATGTCATAGGAAATCTAAGCTTTTTGATAATTGCCGGTTTTGGCGGTTGGCTTGCTATTGAAGGTGTTATCACAATAGGTATTATTCAAGCTTTTATTTTATATTCCAAACAGTTTACAAGACCTATAAATGAAATTGCAAATCAATATGCTTCAATTCAGACAGCAATTGCCTGTGCTGAACGTGTATTTGAAATAATAGATGCAGAACCTGAATTAGATGCAGGAAAAGCTAATTTCAAAGTTGAAGATGTAAAAGGAAATCTTGAATTTAAAGATATAAAATTTTCTTATGTTCCTAATGAACCTGTTTTAAAAGGTTTTAACCTTAATGTAAAAAGTGGTCAAAAGATTGCCATTGTAGGTGCTACCGGTTCAGGAAAAACTACTGTCGTAAATCTTCTTACACGTTTTTATGATGTCGATAGTGGCACTATTAAGCTTGATGGTATAAATATAAATGATATTCCTAAAGAAACTTTAAGAAAAAGTATTGCTATTGTTCTTCAGGACACTATAATATTTTCAGATACCATAGCCGCTAATATACGTTATGGTAATCTTAATGCAACAGATGAAGATATCAAAAAAGCGGCTATAACAGCCAATGTAGATAAATTTGCAGAAAAACTTGCAGATGGCTACAACACAATGCTTACAGAAAATGGAAGCAATCTTAGTCAGGGACAGCGTCAGCTTATATCCATTGCAAGAGCTGTACTTGCAGACCCTAAAATACTTATACTTGATGAGGCTACTTCTTCCATAGATACACGTACGGAAATGCACATACAAAATGCTATGATTTCACTTATGAAAGGCAGAACAAGTTTTATCATAGCTCATAGACTTTCAACTATACGTGATGCCGATATCATCGTTGTTATAGATAAGGGAGTAGTTGCAGAGGCAGGAAGTCACGAAGAATTGCTCAAACAGAAAGGTTGTTATTATAACCTTTATCAAAATCAATTTGCAGGAATTGAAACATAAAATATATAATCAAAAAGATGGTTTTTGCTGTTTGAAAACCATCTTTTTGATTGCAAAATTTACAATAATATGTTAAAATGCTCCTATGAAAGTCATCCATGACAGGGTGGTAGCCTCCCGAACTTAGAATATAAGAAGGGAGGTAATGCTATGACAAACTTTGAAATCATATCCACATTTATAAACATATTAATGTTATTGATTGCTTTTGGCAGTTTGTTACTTGCGTTGCTTACCTACATAGATAGGAATAATAAGCACAAATAAATACTACCTATCCTGTCTAGCCACAGAATAGGTAGCGTCTTAAAAACAAAATCTTCATTCGGTAGGCAATCCACTTTGGAGTGGATGCTTTCTTTATATTTACTATATCATAGTTTTGTATTTATTTCAATATTATTTTAAAAAAAATCAACTTCTCTTTAGAGAAGCTGATTTTTTTTATTTATCTTACAATTTCAATTTCATTTGTAGAAGGTACCCACAATACATTTGCACCCAACTGTTCAGCTATATATCTTACAGGTACTAATGTTCTTTGATTTATAACTAATGGTTTTCCATATCCTTCTATCTCTTCATTTACATTAAATCTAAGTACTTTACCATTTAAAGTAACTGTTACAGACTGTGTTTCCTGCTCCCAACCAACTTCAGCACCTAAACTTTCTGCTATAACTCTTATTGGTAAATATGTTCTATCATTTTCTACAATAGGTGCAACATCATTTACTATGTTTTGTCCATTAATATTCATTTCATTAGCTCCTATTGTAAGTTTTACCTGTTTTACCTCTTCTGCTTTTACAATTGCTATTATACCAGTCTTATCTGTACGATATGTAAAGCTCTTTGTTTCAGCATCGTATGTACCACCTATCTTAACAGCTTTAAGACTTCCATCTTCCTGTTCTTCATATCTTACAGCTGTAAGTTTATCTGTATCTTTAACATTATTTGGTATTTTTACAGATACTGTCAATGGTTCTTTATTCACAAGGTCTACTTCATTACCATCAGTTGTAATACTTATTTCTTTAGAACTAATCAATTCTGTGATATTTGAATCATTCTTAATATCATTTTTGATTTCTTTCAAATCTTTACTTGAAGGATTTTCAATACTTGCTTCAATCTTCGTTTCAACATTTTCTGAAACAAATGTACTATTACTTATAATCAATGATGTATTTCCTGTGTTTATTACTAAATCTTTCTCCTGCTTAATAATTTCTTCTACTGCTTCTTTAGTAACTTCAACCTTTTCATCTACAATAATTTCAATTTCTTTAGAATCTGTTCCAGAAACATTCCCTGCTTCTTCCACTGTCTCCTTACCAATCATTGTAGGTAATTGTGGCTCTTCTGGCTCTGTTTCATCATCACTATCGTAGTCATCGTCATTGTTGTCATCATCTTTTCCGTCATCGTCTTTTCCGTCATTATCTTTTCCGTCATCATCTTTTCCGTCATCATCTTTATTGTCATCATCTTTTCCGTCATCATCTTTTCCGTCATCATCTTTATTGTCATCATCTTTTCCGTCATCATCTTTATTGGCATCATCTGGTTCTATTACTGTTCCATCATTAATCTGGTCATAGTTAGAAGCATTTACTTCTTTCATAGCAAGCAATTTATAAACTGCCTGCATAAGTTCTTTAACTGTCACTGTTGAAGTATCTTCCTGCACAAAATATTCATTTTCTGTTTCTCCATTAACCTCTTTGTTCGATGGATTATTCGTTGTTTTTGTTATAGAACTTATTTCAAATTCTTTTTCATCTGTAACATAATCTGTTCCATAATAATCATTGTAATAATCAGCAAAAGCACCTGCATCTATTTTTACAGTATAAGTTGCTGTTTCATCAAAATCATCACTTAAAGATTTTCCTTTAACACTTCTAAAATTCTCAAAATTAATAACCGCAACCTTATTTGAACCCCAAATATCCACATCACTTATATTTGCAGTAAATGTAGATGTTGAATAGACATTATTATATACACTTTCTGATACTGTCAAAGATGGTGTCTTCTTTGTAATACTTATTGTTGCTGTTGTATTATCTGCCAAAGCTGCTTCTTTATCAAAAGTAATCTTAAGTTGTTTAACTTCTGTATTATCTTCTGTTTTATTTTCTACAAATTCTGCCAGCATAGATGGTGCAGATTTTAAACGTTCTTGTCTTGCATCATTTTTATGCCAATCTTTATAAAATTCTGCATCTTTTATATAAATATTAACTATATTATCCTCTTTACTTACCAATACTTGGTCATAAACACCTACCATACCATAGGATACATAATTGATAGGCATATACAACTTTCCTTCATAAGTTACAAGAGTTTCATTGAATTTAACATCTCCTGCCGAAAACGTAATAACATCATTATTACCTTCACAGTTAAGACCACCTAATGGAAATTCTTCTGGATATCTCATAGTTACTGTATCTTCTGCTACATTAATCATTTTATATCCTAAATATTCAGCCACTGGTGCTAATGGAATCATTAACTGATTTTTACCATTAATAACATCATAGTAATATTCTTTCCCTTGTTTTTCTAAAACAAGAACATTTTTTCTACCAGGTTTCATAATTTCTGCTATTTTTTTATCTTCAGTAGAATATGTATTGTCAGGGAATGCCGGTTCTGCCAATTCATTCAAATATACTTCTATCATTGTATATCCTGCATCATTTTTATTATTTCTGTCTTCCGCATTATTAGGGTCTAATCCATTAGCCAATTCCCAAGCATCTGGCATACCATCTTGGTCAGTATCAGGACGATACCACTCTGAAGATGGGTCATTTACATTTATTTGAGGACGATTATTTATAAAGTTTTGGTCAAAGATTTCTCCTTTTTCATTATGACTTTCTTTATTATGAAGAAGAAGTTTTCCAGTCTGATTTTGAACACCTGATAAAATTTCCGTATCTATATCATCATGGAATAATTTTGTTGTACCATCTGTATTATAATATACTGAATCTCCCGCAAAATCCATTACTTTATAGTAGGCATCTTCTGCACTGTCAACATAATCCAATTCAGCCATAGCCATACGATTTTTAATCAACACCAATGGAAGGGTATAATCATCAGGGAATGTAAATCTATCAGGATATTTAGCATCATTATAGGTTGCAATCATATCAATACCTGTATTTACACCATCTAATTTACCATTCTTATTTGAATCAATTAAATTTCCTGCCAAATGCAAGAAATATTTACCATTACTTCTTGTAATAGCATGATTTGGGTCTTTTGTATCTGAACCAGCTATAAAGTAGTTATTTACAACATTACCCCAGCCTTGACCACCTGAGTTACCACCTGCAACAAAAGGATAATCACCCCAGTTATAAACTACATTATTTGTAAAATCCATAATACCTTTGGCTTTAGGGTTACGGTCATTCTGGTTACCCATTAAACAATGGTGAATTGTTTCTGAATTCCATTCCTGTAAACCACCCATTGAGTGAGTTCTTACGCCATTAGTCAATATTGACCACTGGAAAGTAAGATTAGAATTCTCTCTTGCAGAACAGGATTCATCACTACCATATTCAAATGAACAATGGTCAATCATAATATTTGTACTGTTTTGTACATAGAAAGAGTCATCTTTTGCTGTCGCCTGACCATGCCTAAATTTAATAAATCTTATAATAACATTATCAGAATGTGCTAAATAAAAGTTTTCATTTGTTATTGTAATACCTTCGCCCGGTGCTGTTTGACCTGCAATAGTAACATTTGAATAGCTTTTCTTATATAATTCTTTTCCTATAACAATAGTACCCGACACATCAAATACAATAATTCTAGGCTCGCTTGTTTTACCACCATTTTCTAATGCCGCAGTCAACGAACCTTCTCCTGAAGCATTCAAATTAGTTACATGAATAATTTTTCCTCCACGTCCACCTGTAACATATTTAGCATATCCATCAGCTCCCGGGAAAGCAGGAATATCTGAAAGCGGCTCAAGAACATCTACCAACTGGGTTGACGAGTCACTTTGTGCTGGAAGTCCTGCTTCATATTTCATATCGGCATTAACTACTGCACCATTGGATAATACCATAGTTCCTGCAAGTAAAGCCGCCATAAATCTTTTATCTTTCAAGAGAAACACTCCTTTCATTTCTTTTAAGTTCCACTGTGGACAAAGCCACAGTGGTAAATTTATTACTCAAACATCTGACTAAAGTAATCTGATGGCAAAGTTGTTTGGTCTATGGCAACTATTCTTGAAAGCATATATTCAATATCTGCTTTTGTAATTTCATCACCAATACCATAATTATCTTTATTTTCACGACTTGCCTGTGTTTCAACACTAAGCTGGAAAGCTGCTACAACAGCATCTTTATACCATGAGAAATAATTTATATCATCTCTGCTGATTTCTGTATCTGTATACGTTGTATCAATATCAAATAACTTCACTATTACTGAAACCATCTCTTCTACAAGAACATTTCTGTCAAGTTGTCCCAAAATATCTTCTGAATTTAAAAGGCTACCCTGATTATCAAACAAACCTCTTTCTACCATATATTCAATAGCTTCCTTTAAAGCTTCATCTGTCAAAAGGTCAGTAGTAGGTGTATCTTTTGAAGAAGCCTGAGGAATTACCAATTTAATAGTTTTCTTAACTAAAACTTTATCCCCCGACTCATTCTTTGTATACATTTCTACCACAAGGTCTGCTGTAAGTTCTTCTTTTATAGAAGGAACTACTGTAAGCACTCTTTCATTGATACTTGCTATATCAGAATCTATACTCCATGTCAATGTCACAAAATCGCCTCTGTCTGATGGAAGTAATATATTTCTCTTGTTCAAGTATATCGAATTATCATCTTGTAATTTTACCAATTTGTTATTCACATAATCTACCAAATATTGTTCTATACCATCAAGTGCTGCATTAGCTTTTACAACAACTGTAAATGCTACACTCTTACCGCCTACGGAAATTGTTACTGTTGTTTCTTCTGCCTCTTGCTGGCTGTTAAAATCAACATCATATTGTAAAACTCTTGCTGTTCTTGTATATTCTTTTCCGTTTGCTGTCTTAATTACATATGTGCCTGTAAGTACAAGCCCATTTGTATTAAGTGTGTCACCTACAAAATATTCTTTCTTAGAAGGTGCTGATGTTAATTCCAAATTTGTAAATGTCTTTGTTGCTCCATCTTGAACAGCTTCAAAATACATATCATCAAAGTAAATTGTTGCACTTCCTGCATTTTGGATTTCTACTGCTGCCACATCAAATACTGTTGCTTTTGTCGAAGCTGCTCCTGTTGCACTTGCTGCTGTTGTACTATTAAGATACAATGTTTCATCAAATTTAGCAAATTCTTTCCAGTTGCCCGCTTCATAATCATCTGTTGTCCAAACTTCTGCATCAAAAACAAGATGTCCTGCTGTTGCTGAAGCATTTAAATCTATATCCATTGCTACTTTAGCCCATTTATTAACTGTAAGACCTTTAAATTGTCCTGCTGTTGTTCCACTTGTAGCTTTATCTAAATAAAGATTTAAATTTGAACTTCCATATTGTCCTATATCTACCATAGGTAAGCCTTCACTATTAAGTATTCTAAGGAAAAGTGACGCTTTACTTGTAGCAGTTGTAAGGAAATCTGTTTCAAAATGTACTATACCTGTCGTAGCTGTTTCATCTAAAGTCTTTGTTGTAGTACCTTTTGCTACTGTAATTTTATTACTTTCATTACCTGATATATCAGTACGTGTAACACTTACTTTACTTCCGTCAAATCCTACAATTCCTA
Source organism: uncultured Eubacteriales bacterium (assembly GCA_964592005.1). Taxonomy (GTDB): domain Bacteria; phylum Bacillota; class Clostridia; order Lachnospirales; family CAZQDT01; genus CAZQDT01. The sequence goes on along the minus strand of CAZQDT010000001.1, from coordinate 23,428 downwards.
CATTATCATCATCTGTATATTCAAATGTTATAAAGGAACTGTCTGCTTTTTCAATTACATTTACTTTGTAAATATATGTAAATGCTTTTTTCAACCCATCTGTGCCTGCTTCAACCGTAATTGTTACAGGAACATCATTTGCAACTTTACTAAAATCATAATCTGTTTTAAATATTGTTACTTCTTTTGTCTTTTCTGTTGTACTTCCATCTGAATAAGTCCATAAATATGTACCTGTAAGCACTAAACCTGTTGTATTTAATTTAGCTCCCTGCTGGAACTCTTTAATAGTTGGCTCGCTTGTAACTTCTACTTTTGTAAGTTCTTTAGAAGTTACTGTAACAATACCTTCAATACCATTTCCATCATTAAATAAAACATCATCTGCATAAGATGTACCTGCTGACTCGAATGCAATTCCACCTATATCAAATGTGGTAATTGTACTATCAGCCGCACCATTTGCAAATCCAAAACTTGAAGATACATATGTGTCATTTTGTGTAAATGTTCCCAATTTTGTCCACTCTTCATCTGTATAAGCTGATTTATAATATACATCAAGTGTAAATTGTAAAATACCTTTTGTATTTGAAGCATCTAAATCTATTTCTGTAACTGTTTTAACCCATTTATTTTTAACTTTATCTTTTGATGCTAAATTCATATATTTTACTGAACCTGTGGTTGCAACACCTTCATAAAGATTAAGATTACCACTTGTCTGTTGTGAATAATTTATCAAGCCTTTTCCTTCACTATCTACTATTCTTGTAGCAAATATAGCAGAATTATGATAAGTTACTGTTTCAAATGTAACTGTTCCACTTGTAATAGGTGAATCAAAAGTCTTAGAAACTATACCATTCTTAACAGAAATCTTAGGTGTTGTATTTCCACCTTTTTCACCTGTTGCTATTGCAAATACTCCATCTGCATTTCCTGTAAATACTGTTTCATCTGTTGTTTCTTGGTCAATATAGTAGAATGACTGATTTTTTATAGCTGAAGCCTCTATTATTTTAATTGTAAATTTATCCGTTTTTCCTTTATAAGTAACTGTTATTTCTTGAGATTCTGCCACTTTTGTACTGTCAAATCCTGATACTTCAAAATCATCTGCTGCAATAGTTTTTGTTGTTTCATTACTATAAGTAGCTTTTACTTCAACTTTTGATTTATCAAAAGTATCTCCTATTTTGTAAGTTGTCTTAGAAGCTGTTGCTTTAATACTTACAAGTTCTGGTTCTTTTACAGTTATATTGAATGTCGTTTCTACTGTTTTTCCGCTTTCTACCTTAGCTATTGCTTTTACTTTAACAGGCTTTGTACCTGCTTCTGATAATTCAACTGTTTCCACTTCATAATCTGAAACAGCCATTTCAAACACTTCACCTTTACTTGGTGTAGCTTTAACAACCATTCCATTGGTATTAAGTGTTTCTCCTACATAATACTCTGATTTTGTAGGAAGTGTTGTCACTTCAATACTTTCTATGGAAATTGCTTCCACATCAAAAGTAGTTGTAACATCTTCACCCTTTTCATTCTTTGCTACTGCTGTAACAGTAATCGTCTTTGTTCCTTTTGATGATAAATCTACCGTTCCTATTTCATATTCACTTTCTGATAAAGGCCTTGTAGTCTTGTCTGAGTAAGTTCCCTTTACCACTATTCCTGTCTTATCAAATGTTTCCCCTACAAAATAATCTACCTTGTCAGGTTTTGTAGTAACGGAAATATCAGTCAACGTTGCCTCTGTTACGTTTATATCGTAACTCGTCTGTTTAGTATTATCCGCTTTACTTTTTATAACTATCGTTTTTGTTCCTACTGTCGAAGTATCAAAGCCTGATATATCATATTTCTGTTTAATCAAATCAACATCTGATATCTGCTCATTATCTATATATTCATACTCCTCATCAATTACAATACCTGTAAGGTCTAATGTTTTTTCATTTACCATATATGTTTGTTTTGGAAATGTATTAATTGCAAAAGATTTTAATGGTATTGTATATACTTCGATATTGTCAAAATATGTATCTGTCGAATCTCCTCCAAATGCTAAAGAACCTATACTGAAGCTTTTAAGAGAGTCTGTCGCACAGCCATTTGCATTCTCAAATGTACTTCCTATATAGTCATCTTGAGTTACAGTCTTTAAGAAAATCCAAGCTCCATTATAGTAATATATATTTGCTTTAAAATTTAATATTCCATCAACATTAGATTTGTCCAAATCTATTACTGTTTTAACTCTAAGCCAATATTTACCTCTTGTTTCTGTTTCATTGCTTACATCTAAACTTGGAGAACCTCCTGAAACCTCTCCCTCATATAAGTTAAATTTAGACCAGTTTCCAAAATTTATAAGTGCATTTCCATCTTTATCGAGTATTTTATAAAATGCAGCTTTACCTTTTGCTACATACATCTCTGTGTTTATTACTACCTTACCACTTTCCAATGTACCTATTTCTTTTTTGATATTACAAGTCTTATCACTTACTGCTGTTTCTACTTTAAGCTTATTACTGCTATTTGTTTTTTGGGTTGTACTATCAATGGTAAAACCAGTTATATCTGTTGTTGTTCCATCAACATACTCAAACGAAGCTTTATCTCCAGATATCATAATTACCAATGAAAGAGTTACATTATTATCACCTTTAAGAGAATATATTGTTGGTAATACAATGCCCGGTTTTGTATTATCAAATTCTGATACAGTATATCCTGTACCCTCTTCAAGAATTTCCTCATCTCCACTATCATAAACCAATTTTACTGTTAAATCTAACTTTTCACCAATAGTATAATGTGTTTTATTAGGTATAACTTTAAATTCTTTAACAGTAGGTGTCTTAACTACTACATTTTCTATTGTATCTTTAAAACTACCATATGTTACTGTAACAGTTTTACCTTCTTCTCCTGTTGGTTCAGCTGAAGTAAAATCAACTGAAGCAGTACCTTCTTTTATTTTTTCTGCCAAACTTACTGTTGTATTAAATGTTACATCTACAGCTTTACAGGTTAATTTAAGCATTAAATCATCTTGGAATGGCTTTCCTACATAATATATTTTTTGTGCATTAGCTTTATCCACTATTTCCATAGCTGTTACATCTGCTTCTTTTACTTCAACATTTACTGCTGGTGTTTTTAATCCCTTATATGTAAGAGTAAGAGGTACAGAAGCTGCTACTTTACTGTTATCAAAATCTACTGTATAATCATCTGCTGATAAATCTGATAATTTTACAGTTTCAGTAGCTCCTGTTGAATATGTAAGCTTTAATTCCTCATTGCCATTAGGAACTATTGTGGAAGTTCCTACATACTGTGTAGTAGGAGCTGTTGCCCAGTCAATGGAGGTAACGTTATAAAGACTGATATCTCCAAGCCAACGAGTATTTGTTGAAGAAGAAAGAGTTATCTTACCTAAATCAAAAGGATGGTCTGTTGTTCCATCTATTGCACTAGTAAATGTACCATTATCATTCCCTAATGCTACCACTTTATCTTGTGTTACATCAGAATTTTTAGTCCAAGTCGAATAATCTTCACTATAACTTGATTTTGTATTATAGTATGCTGAACTTATTCTATATTGTAATACTCCTAATTTTTTAGAAGTTTCTAAGTCAATTTCAACCTTTACCCTTGACCACATATTACTTTTAGCATCTTGCAATTTTACTTCTGTTTTACTTGCCGCACTAGCTAAATATAATCCCGTTGTCCCTTTTTGAGGATATACATAACTTATTGCAAATAAAGTTTCATCTTTACTGTTTTTAAACAATGCTGTCTGTACAGTTTTACCAGCTGGACAAAATTCAATTTCAAATACAGCAATACCCGAACTTATTCCTAAATCCTTTACGTCAACACTTCCGTCTTTAGCTTTAAATTGTAAAGCACCTGTTTTCCCATAATTAGTTACTAAATTAAAACAATCTTTTAACTCATCAATAACTTCTTTTGCTGTTTCTCCATCGTGATTAAATATGTACTTACTCACTGTTTCATCTGCCCATACCACATTCACCGGCATAATTCCCAATACCATAGCAAATGAGAGCAGAATCGCAATTACTCTGTTCTTAATCTGAACACTTTTCATTTCTCTTTTCCTCCTTTTTACTTTGCATAAAATGCTTAACTTTAAAACATTTTAGAAGAGTTTTCTCTCCAAAAACACCCCTTTCCAAAAAAATTTCTTATTTTTAATTGTAATTTTTACTAGGCATAATTTATCTTACAATTATTTATTTATAAAAAATACCCAATCTGTTTATATTTTATAACTATTTTGCTTTTTAGTAAAGAGATAAAAATAAAATTTTTTAAATTTTTATTTTTTCTTAAAAAGCTCACTTTTATGTATTTTCTATTCATAAAACCTTTAAAAATTTGCAGTTTTATTAATTATATATTAATTTAAAATATCTTTAAATTAAAAAAATTAAAACAATATTAATATAATGACAATTGATTTCTTGTCTTTAATTACAATTTTTTTATTATTTTCTATTTCTCCTTGCTTTCAGCATTTATCAATTTTAACTATAATATTTCTACTCATTTTTATTGCCTGTTTAATTACACCTCTAAAATTCCTAATTTTCTCATTATTCCTATAAATTTACTTCTTTCTTCAATCTTACCCTTACTTATTCCTTTTCTTCTTGTACTTCCCAATTCACTCGCTTCATCGTGCAATGCCTTATCTCTCATTCTCTCAATTTCTTTCAATCTCTCGTCTTCACTCATCTGTTTCACCACATTCACCGCTTTTCATTCCCATCATAATTATTTTTATCAATCAGAAATATTCATCAATATCTTCTTTATTTCTTCTTCTGCATATCCCAATTTTCTCATTGTTTCCATAAATTTGCTTATTCCCTCATTTCTTCCTTCAATTTTGCCCTTACTTATTCCTATACTTATCCCTTCACTCATTCCTTTTCTTCTCGCACTTCCCAATTCACTCGCTTCATCGTGCAATGCCTTATCTCTCATTCTCTCAATTTCTTTCAATCTTTCGTCTTCGCTCATCTGTTTCACTACATTCACCGCTTTTAACAACATCGGAACATCCGCCTGCTCTATCATCTTCAATTCCTCCTCGCTTTCAGCATTTATCAATTTTAACCACAATTCTAAATGGTTATCTTCACCAGTCTTGTTGTTTATTTTATTTAATTCTAAAAAATGTATACAAAATTTGTCCGTAAATACTTCATGTCTGTTCTTTTCCATCATCAAAAATTCCGAATGATACTCTTCGCATTCAAATATATCAAATGCCACTATATTTATCGAAATACTCTGTTGCAGTCTATCATATTCTTCCCCTTTTTTTAATTTTGAAGTATACAATTTAGCAAGATAAAACAATGTTCTGTCATTGAAATAATCCTGACTTCGCACCTGCATTTCTATATTTATAAGTTTTTCATTATTTAATTCAAGATTTATATCCAGTCTGCTAAATTTATTTACTACCATATCCGGCAACAATTCTGAATTTTTTATCGAAATATTTTTTATGCTTTCATATGGAATATTCAACACCGATGCTATAAAATCCTGCAATATATCTCTATTTTCCTCTTTCATAAACATTATTTTAAACATTAAATCATTTTTTAATTTTATTATTTCTTTCATTGTATTCTCCTATCTTTTGGGTTTCAAGCCTTACTTTAAATTTTATTCCGGGAATTTTTTTGAATTGTTTTGATAAATATTAAATAGTACTATTTTCTGTATATTATCACACTTTAAATGCAAAATCAATTAAATTTTTTAATTTTTAACATATATTAAAATATTTTGAAATAAAATTTTTTAATAAACAACACAAAACATCCTAAATATTGTAAAACCAATAAGATTTATACAACACTTAGGATGTTAATTTTATGCAAATCTTTTATTTTTCCTAACTTTTATACATTATCTACCCATTCCATAGCACTAGAATTTCAAGTTCTTTTATTGCTCTTTCATTTCATTAACTCATCTGTAAGCCTGATAATTTCAGGAGCTATTTTTTCACGTTCTTTTTGAGTAATATAATTATATACCGGATATGCGGCAATTATTAAAGCTATTCCTATCACACCAACAATAATACCAGGTATAAACCAAATCTTATTTAATACCATTGTACAACTCATTCCTACTCCTAAAAGCAAACTTCCAACCACTCCAATAATAACGGAATACATTGTTCCTTTTTTAGTTACATTCTTGTCTAAACGGCGGAGTTTTTCTACTTTATCATCTTCAAGTATATATTTTTGTCGTATTTTTTTTATTTCATCTTGTTCTTTTGCAGAATATGTAAATTTAAAACTTTTTTCATCACTTTGATTATCCATATTTACACCTCATTTAATTATTTTGTTTTATTACTTTTATCTCTTTTGTCGCCTTTATAATCACATATACTGACATTCCAACCACTATTACACAAATGCCTGCACCTGTTGCCATAATCATTATACGTTGAGTTTCTAATGAAGTATCTCCACCAAATTGTGAAAACATTGCTGTTTCAAGAAAAAGCATAGAAAATAACGCTGATGCAAACTTAATTATTTTAGAAACTGACATAACCGGACTATTATATTTCCGATATTTAACAATATCTTTAATAGCTGTGATAGTAATATAAAAAGTATATAGTGCTATTACATAAATCAAAAATCCCTTATAATGAAATCCACGATTATAATAAACCATCATAAGCACTACAGCAGAAAGTACAAGATTAACCGTCAGCAATATATATGAACACAGACGTGAACGTTGCAACTCTTTCAAGCGACTTTCGCCAATATTATTTTTTCCTACATATCGAACCAGCAAAAAACGCATTATTGCCATTATAGCATAATAAACAGCAAATATCGCAAACCAATATGTACGATATACAACTGCTGAAACTCCCTTTATTGCTACATAAATTAAATTTATAACAAGAGAACTGTAAAGACTTACATGAGTTTTAAAAGCCACATCTGTCAAATAACGATTTGCATACTTATTTTCATATAGTTTTTTTCTAATACTTTTATAATACCTAGGAATTGTGTAACAACAGGCAATGCAAAGCACTGTAAGTGTATAGAATGAAACAATATAGACTATATAAGCTACAGGCGATGCACTTAATTTATTTATAAAAACTGCAACCAATGCTATTGTACTCACAACTGTTAAAATAATAATTAACCATATGGGCAAAAATAGTAATTTTTTACATATTGATTTCCAATCTTTCATATTAAATCCTCCAAAATTTTACCGTAAAAACACTACCTTTTCCAAGTTCACTTTCTACACTTATTTCACCCTGCAAAATGTCTACCACACGTTTAACTAAGGCAAGTCCCAAACCATTTCCTTGTGTTGCATGAGATGTATCTCCCTGATAAAATTTCTCAAAAATATGTGCTCCTACTTCAGATGTCATACCACAGCCAGAATCCCCGACTTTAACCACTGCACAATCATTCACATCTTCAAGAGAAACTGATACTTTACCACCATCAGGAGTAAATTTAAAAGCATTTGAAAAAAGATTATTCCAGACAAGTGATAAAAGTTCACTATCCGCATTCACTTTTACATTTTCTGCCATTTCTACCTCAATTTCTATATTTTTCTTTTCCCATACAGTTTCATAATTTAAAAGGCAGGCACAAAGCTGCTCACCTAAATCATATTCTTCTCTTTTAGGATAAATCTGCTGTTTTTCAAGACGATTAAGCTTTAAAATATTAGTCATCATATCAGCCAAACGATGTGAACTTTCTGTAATTCCTTTTGCATACTCAATTCTTTTTTCTTCAGCTAGATTAGGAGTCTGTAACAGTGTTCCGTAATTCTGCATAACAGCAAGAGGTGTTTTCATCTCATGCGATACATTTGCAATGAAATCCGTACGAAGCGTTTCAACACCTGCAAGTTCTTCTGTCATAGTATTAAAACATTTAATAATTTCATTAAAATTTTCATCTGTTCCCAATCTGTTCATAGGTGAAATTCTTACGCTAAAATCCCCTTCAACTACTTTCTTTGCTGCTTTCGCTATATGTTTTGTAGCTTTTTCAGTCGTAAATTTTCTGCGTACAGCATCAATTACAGTAAATAAAATACTTAAAAATATAACATTTCCAAATGTCAACTTTGCAGCCATATTCATATTAGCTTCAGTAAGTTGTAATTCCAAACTTTCCGATAATACAGAAACAAATAACATAGTTGAACTTGTAACAAGAAATGCAACCAAAAGAAAAAACAGTAAACATCTATAAATAGCCTTTAAGATTTTACTCCAAAAATCTGCTTTTTTCACTTCAGCACCACCTTATATCCCAATCCATGGACTGTCACAATTTCAAAATCATTACATTTTGAAAGTTTTCCTCTGAGTTTTGTCATATAGACATCTACCGCTCTCGGTGCAGTTTCTGTATCGGCATCCCAAAATTCATCCATAAGCTGTGTTCTTGTAAAAGTTTTTTTAGGATAAGATAATAATTTATAAAGAATACTAAATTCTCTATTAGTCATTGATATTTCTTCTCCTTCAAAATATGCTGTATGTTCATCAGCATCCATTACAAATTTACCAATTTCCAGTTTTCGATTTGCCGCAATCTTTGCCCTGCGAAGAAGTGCACCTATTCGCAAAAATAATTCATCTAAGTCTATCGGCTTTACCATATAATCATCTACACCGATACGAAAACCTCTTTGTTTAGATGCAATATCATCACGTGCAGTCATAAAAAGGATAGGTATATTCTCATTCAATTCACGTACATTACTTGCAAATTCAAAACCATCTATATTTGGCATCATAATATCTGAAACAATTAAATCAATAACATTATCAGTAAGTACATCATAGGCATCTGTCGCATTTAAACAACCAATAGCTTCATAACCACTTTGATTTAAAAACGAGCATACAGTTTTATTCATTTCTTTTTCATCTTCCACCACTAATATCTTAAACATTTCCATATCTCCCATATATTATTTTTAAAAACTTTTGCGACTTTAGCAGAAATTTTGTTTCCTTTAATAATTATACAATAGAAATGTTAAAGTTTTGTTTCTATTTTATATTTTTTATAAAAAACTGTAAAAAGTGGAGTTATATTTTTCATATACTCCACTTTTTTCATTAATAATAAAATATTCTAGTTATCTTCTTACAAAAATAATTATTTATTACTCATAATCTTATCACTAAGTTTCATAACTTGGTCTGCATATTTTTTTCTACGTGAATTAAGGATATTTTTATAAACTGGATAGTTGATAATTGCGATAAGCATTCCTATAACTCCTATAATAATACCCGGTGTCATTGCATTTTCAATACCAATACTTGAACCTATATCTGTCATTACAAGGCTCATTCCAGCTCCCATAATAATTGCTCCCAAACTTCCAAATATGTATGCAAAAGCATTTGCCGGATTTTTTACTTTGGCATCTAATGCTTTCAGTTCATCAAGCTGTGTATACTCCTTTTCTGTATACTGTGTACGGATTTTTTGTACTAAAAATTCTTGGTCATTCTTATTCATCATTATTACCTCTTTCTTTTTTTATTAATATTTATAATTTTTTATAAAATGTTTAAGTTTTGTTAAAATTACTTTTATCTTGAAAGCCTTTTCTTTGCTTCTTCCACTGTTTCACCCTCTTTTGCAAACAATACTTCTACACATTTATCCATTACTTTTGTAAAACCCTCGACTGCACCATTCTCAATTTTCTTGTACCCTCCAACAAAACCATCTTCAATTTTTTTATAACCTTCTACTACAACTTCTGCAATTTTTTCATTTGTATCTGCTAATTTTGACATTTTAATTTCTCCCTTTCTTGATTTATTTTTAATTCATTTAATTTATGTTTTAATTATAGTTTTTATTTGTTTATGATTTTTTTAAGAAATGTTAAAGAAATATTAAAATAAAAAAAATAAGGCTTACTCAATAAAGTAAACCTCATTTTTAATAAAACATTTATTTTTTATTTTCAAATAAATCAAATCTCTTTACTAATTCATCTAATTGCAATGATTTATCTGATAAATTTTCACTTATTGCAAAATTTTCTTCCGCTGATGCAGATGTATTTTGTATAGATGCCGAAACATGCTCTATACCATTTTCTATCTGTTCCAATGCACTTGCTTGAGCATTTGCATTTTGCATAGTTTGATTTGCTACTTCTGCAAAAGATTTCATTTCTTCTATAATCTGGTCAAAAGATTCTGAAGTAGATATTGTAATCGCATTACCTTTTTCAATCTCTATCAAAGTCTTATTTATAAGATTTCTTGTATTTACAGCCGATTGTGCACTATCCAATGCCAATTTACCAATCTGGTCTGCAACAACCGCAAATCCTTTGCCTGCCTCTCCCGCTCTAGCCGACTCAATAGACGCATTCAAAGACAATAAATTTGTCTGAGATGCAATATCTTCTATTGCAGTAATAATATTTCCAATTTCCTTGGAAATTTCTGTAATATATTTCATTTCCTCTGTCAATTCTTCCATTTTACGCTTTTCATCTTCAGCTTTGATTGTAGAATTTTTAACCTTTTCATAGGCTTCCTGTGATGTTTTTGCACTTTCTGTTGCTAAACTAGCCACAGTATTCACAGTAGCTGTTAATTCTTCAATTGCACTTGCCTGGTCATTTGCTATCTCTGCAAGTGATTGTGATGCCTTTGAAATTTCTTCTGATTCATTTGCAACCTGAACTGAAGAATCCTGAATTTGATTAAGTGCAACATTAAGTTTTTTCAAAATATACATAAGTGATTCCTTTATACTAGAAAACTCTCCTAAAAAGTCTGTGATATCCTCACCATTTCTAGTCAAATCACCTTTTGCAATTTTTTTCAATTCATCTGAAATTTCTTTTACATAGTTAGTTAAATTTATCAAAGCTTCTTTCAATTTCTTTTCTACTACACCAAGCTCATCTTCTGATTCATAAGTAAGTAAGTTTTCTTTAGAAAAATCTCCATCTCTCATGGCAACTATTGCTTTTTCTATCTGTGCTACCGGCTCTGTAATCATCTTTCCAATCACTTTACCAATAGAAGTCGCTGCAAAAACAGCAAAAATTACTACAATAGCAATAATTATAATCATTATAATAAATACCACTTTTATTATAGTTTTAGCTTTTGATAATTCATTATTCTCATAATTTTCAAGTTCATCAAAACTTTTACAAAAATCTTTATATGTATCATAAATTTCACCCACCATCAACAGTCCGCCTTCTTCAGGTTTACCTGCACGACTAAGTTCAAGTATTTTTTCTGACTGTTTTACATACTCTTCCCATTTTTCAATTATATTATTATATTCTTTTTGTTCTACTTCCGTAGAAATTAAATTTTTAAACTCTGCACGTACTTCTTCCATATTCTTTTCTACGACTGCCATCTCTTGCTCATATGATTTCATAGTTTCTTCATCAGCAGCCACCAAATGTCCGTACTGTTTCAAACGATAATCAGAAGCAAGTGTATCCCATTCCTGTACATATGCTAAGGAAGGCGACCATACTTCTGTAATGTTTTTAATATTTAAATACATCACAAAACTCAATACTGCTGATACAATTCCCATACCTAAAATTAATACAATAGTACTAATTCGATAAACTTTCAATTTCTCTGCCACTTTTAAATTTTTCAATCGGCTTTCCAAATTCATTTGTGTTTTACCCCTTTCAATAATTTTACTGCAAAACTATACATCGTTTTATTATACCACCCCCCCCCCCCCAGTTTTCAAGCATTTTTTATCATTTTTTACCTATTTATTGCTTTATTTTGCTAATTTGATATTTTTCTTGTCCTTTTTTTAATATTTTTTCTTTAGTTTTTAATATATTACTAATTTAACTTTATTTAAACAATCATCTTTATTTTAAAAAAATTAGTGTGATTTTTAACCCAATGTCATAAATTTACATATTTGAATAATTATTTTTTTGACAGATGAAAATCTGTCTATTTGTGTTGCTCAAAAACAAAGAAAAGAGGCAAAAAGATTAAAACTTTCTACCTCTTTTGGGGTTTGCAGCTGTCAACACTGTAAACTTAATGACATTTGATTTTTAACCACACCAATTTTTATATAATCTCTGTATTATTTTTACATCTTATGATACCTGTTCAAATTGACTATTATAAAGTTCTGCATAAAATCCACCTTTTTTAAGCAATTCTTCATGATTACCACTTTCTATAATATCACCATCTTTCATTACAAGAATGAGGTCAGAATTTTTAATCGTAGAAAGACGATGTGCAATAACAAACGAAGTTCTTCCGTGCATAAGCTTATCCATAGCATCTTGAATTTGCAACTCAGTACGGGTGTCTACTGACGATGTCGCTTCATCCAAAATTAGCATTGGCTTATCTGCAATCATAGCACGAGCAATCGTAAGCTGTTGTTTTTGCCCCTGCGAAAGATTAACTTGGTCCGATAAAACTGTATCATATCCTTGCGGAAGTGTTTTTATAAAGTGATGCAAACCAACTGCCTTACATGCTTCTTTAATTTTTTCATCCGATACATTAGATGTCGAATATACAAGATTTTCACGAATAGTCCCTTCAAATAACCATGTATCCTGTAAAACCATACAGAATTGTTCATGAACATCCTCACGTTTAACATCTTTTGTAGATATTCCATCAATACAAATTTCGCCACTTTGTATTTCATGAAAACGCATAAGAAGATTAACCATAGTTGTCTTTCCTGCTCCCGTAGGACCAACAATCGCAATCTTTTGTCCCGGCTTCGCTATTGCTGAAAAATCATGGATTATAGTCTTATCAGAATCTTCGTATCCAAATTTAACATGTTTAAATTCAACAGCACCTTTTACATTTTCAAGACGCTTTGTCTTTTGGCTTTCGTCTTCCATTTCTTCAGCTTCAAGGAATTCAAAAACTCTTTCTCCAGCAGCAGCGGCTGACTGTAACGTTTGCATTGATTGTGCAATCTGAGAAAGTGGCTGTGTAAAATAACGTACATACATAACAAATGCTACAATAACTGAAAAATCAATATTACCATTCAGTGCTAAAGCACCACCAACAATACAAACTGCCACATAAGCAAAATTGCCAATAAAAGCCATAAATGGTTGCATAAGTCCGGAAAGGCAATGTGCTTTAAATCCGCTATCTCTAAGCTTTGCATTTAATTCATCAAATTTTTTATTTTCCTGTTCTTCACCATTATAAGCCTTAACAACTGTATGACCTGCATAAATTTCCTCAATATGTCCATTTAAAGCACCTAAATTTCGCTGTTGCTGCATAAAATACTTCTGGCTTTTACTCATAACAACCATCATAAATACAAAACCAATAAGAGTTGATAATACCGCCGTAAATGCCATAACCCAGTTTGTAATAAACATCATAAATAGACTTCCAACAAATAAAACAATTTGTGAAATCAAATTACCAATACTTTGGTTTAAAGACTGACCAATTGTATCCACATCGTTTGTTACACGTGACAGTACATCACCAGTTGAATGGCTATTATAGTACCACATTGGCAAACGATTAATTTTTTCAGAAATATCACAACGCATCGTTTTAGATACTCGCTGCGTAACAGTTGCCATAATCCAATGTTGAGTTGTCGCAAGTATCCAGCTTGCAGCATAAAAACAAATAAGTATAATGCCTACATCAAAAATAGCATCAAGGTCAATATTACCTGTAAACAAACCTTCTTCAATATATTTTGCAATATCCGAAAGCTTATCAGGTCCTAACAATTGTAATACTGTACCTATAATCGCACATATGATAGCTATTATAAATGCAATACTATATTTTTTGCAATAACCCAATAACTTTTTCCAAGTACCAACTAAATCCTTGGCTTTTTCACCATTACCCATTCGTCCTCCCGGACCTCCTGGACCACGTCGCATCGGTTTTTGAGTTGCTTGGCCGAATTCATATTCTTTCTTTTCCATTACTCTAATTCCTCCTTTGAAAGTTGTGAAAAAGCAATTTGCTGGTAAACCTCACAATTTTCCATCAATTCATTATGCTTACCCATACCAACAATTTTTCCATCTTCCAAAACTATAATTTTATCTGCATCACGAATAGTGCCAATACGCTGTGCAACAACAATTCTTGTTATATCGCTACATTTTTCATCAAGCCTTTTTCTAAGTGCACGATCAGTTTTATAGTCAAGAGCAGAAAATGAATCATCAAAAATTATAATTTCCGCCTTTCTTGCAATCGCACGAGCTATTGACAATCTCTGCTTTTGTCCACCTGAGAAATTTGTTCCCCCTTGTGCTACATAAGCATCATAAGAATAGTCAAGACTATCTACAAATTCTTTTGCTTGAGAAGTATCTATTGCATTTGCAATATCTTCTTCAGTAATTAAATTTCCACCGTTTTCACCATAAGCAATATTAGAACGAATCGTTCCCGAAAATAGGATTGCTTTTTGTGAAACATAAGCAATCTTGTTACGAAGTGCACACTCATCATATTCACAGACATTAACTCCATCAACTAAAACTTCTCCTTCACTCACATCGTAAAAACGTGGAATAAGATTAACAACTGTACTCTTACCGCAACCAGTAGAACCGATAAAGGCAACAGTTTCACCTTTCTTAACAGTAAATGAAATATCATGAAGAATATCTTCATCAGCATCAGGATATCTAAAAGATACCTTTTTAAACTCAATTTCTCCAGTTATTCCACTTTTTCCTTTAGTAACTGTACCATTATGAATGGTTGGAACCGTATCAAGCACCTCATTTACACGTTTTGCAGAAACAGAAGCCCTTGGCAACATCATAAAAATCATAACTAACATCATAAATGAAGAAACAACCATCATACCATATTGGGTAAATACCATCATATCCCCAAACATAGAAATTCTTTCATCAGTAGTAACAACGTTACTTAACAAATATGCCCCAATCCAATAAACTGAAAGAGAAAGACCACTCATTACTAACTGCATTGATGGCATCATAAAAGCCATAGTTCTTTGCGTAAATAACTGTGTTCTTGTAAGTGCATCATTTGCACCTTCAAATTTTTCCTCCTGATAACTTTCTGCATTGTAAGCCCTAACTACTCGCAAACCATTTAAGTTTTCACGTGTCACACGGTTTAAATCATCCGTTAATTTCTGCATTTTACGAAATTTCGGCATGGTAAGTGTAATACAAATGCTAATAACAACAAGCAAAATAACAACAGCCACAGCTACTGATATTGTCCATTGCCATTCCTTATCTGCAATTTTAAAAATAGCCCAAATTGCAGTAATAGGAGCTTTAACAAGCATCTGTAAACCCATTACAATAAACATCAGCACTTGCTGAATATCATTAGTAGAACGTGTAATAAGGCTTGCAGTCGAAAATTTTCCAATTTCCTCCATTGAAAAAGTTTGTACTTTTTTAAACATAGCCTCCCTGAGTGAAGCCGCCAGATTACTACCAATTCTTGCTGTAAAAATTGCTGTAATTATTGATGCAACAAGACTACCCAACGCACAAAGTAACATCATACAGCCTGCATTCCATATATCTGACATAACACTACCTTTTGTTTCTACAAGCACCGTAATTTTACTCATATAATCAGGCATTGTCATATCAAGCCATACCTGTACAACAATAAATGCAATGCTAACAGCCACATAGCACCAATCACGCTTTGTAAGCTTTTTTAGTAATTTTAACATATTACAATCTCCTTTAATCTAAAACATTTCTAACTCAGTTAGATAATTTTCTAAAAGAAAAGCAGAATCTCTCTGCCGATTTCTTTTATATTATAATTGTAAATCCGATGGTGACATAATAGAATGTACTTCGTTTGCTATGGCTGCAAATTCCATCATTCGCTCCATACCAATTTTATCAATCATTTTACCTACCTGTGTAAAAACACTATTATGCATTTCCTCTGCAATTTTTAATCCTTGTTCTGAAAGCTTAACAACCACCACTCTTGCATCGTTAGAATCACTCTCTTTTTTAATCAATCCTTTTGCAACCATTTTTTTTAACAACACAGCCACTCTTGCAGTACTAACATTCATATGCTCACTGATTTTACCTGCTGTAACAGTACTAGTGGAATGATATAAATATTGTAAAATAGCACGAAAACCAGCAGCATTTTTATCAATATTTTGAAAGCAATCTGAAGGCGGGGCTTTTCTAAGTTCACTTAACAAGGCTTCAATCTGCTCTTGAGTCGCCATAAAATATCCTCCTATAATACATTTTGCTAACCGGGTTAGATTATATTTATTAATTGAAATTATAATTACTTATATAACATTTGTCAATAATTTTTTTGCTATACAACAGAAAAAACGTACGAATGTCATTTTCAAAACCAATTTTTGACATTCTTCCAGAAAACGCTTTCGCTTCGTATTTTTAAACTATTACAATACTAAGCTCCGTTGCTAAGAAATAGTTAAATTCTTTGAATTTATATAATATAATTCAATTTAATTCAAATACAAAAACTTTTGCGAGTTAAGCAAAACTTTATTGAATTATATATAATAACTATTTCTTGACGCATACTCGCTATGAATAGAAAGACTTTTATTAAAAATTAATATGAAAAAGTCTTTCTATTGATTTTTATCTAATAAAATTTAAGAAAATATATTTTACATATTAAATTTCTGTAAGCCAAACAATACAAGCAACCCACATACCAAAACGCTTAAAATTATTTTTATTGACTTCTCTTTTCTATCAAAATCAACTCGCCATATTTCATAACTTTACCATAATGATTACTCATCACAAGGTAATTTGCACAAACAACTACTATAATTTTATCAATCTTTAGATAAATTCTTCTAATATTGTCGTTTTCCTTAATACCTTATAAAATTAATCTCAAACCATTTTTAAATTTTATATGATTTTTACCAAAAAACGGCAAAATATTTATTCTTCTACTATTACATTATATTTATTACGTTTTTTTCTATTTCTCAATCTCAATTTATCTATCATAGAGTACAATACCGGTATAAATACGAGCGTTATAATAGTAGACATCAGAAGTCCAAATATAACAACTATTGCCAAAGGTTTTTCCATTTCCATACCTTCTGCCGAGCCTATTGCCATAGGTACTAAACCTACTATTGTAGTAAGCGTTGTCATAAGAATAGGTCTTAATCTATTTGGACCAGCTTCAAGCAAAGCTTCTTCACATTTAATATGTTTCTGCTCTATTATCTGATTTGTATAATCTATAAGCACAATGGCATTATTTACAACCATACCTACAAGCATTATAAAGCCCATAAAAGATACTACCGTAATTGTATTTCCTGTAATAAATAATCCTAAAATTCCTCCTGTAATAGCAATTGGCATTGAAAACATAACTATAAAAGGATATACAAGTGACTCAAACTGTGATGCCATTATCATATATACTAAAAGTATTGCTACAATCAAAACCAAAAACAGACTGTTGAAAGCTTCTTCCATCTGTTCCATAATTCCTGTAAAACTATAACTGTAACCATCTGGCATATCATAACCAGAAAGTTTTTCTTCTACAAGCTTTTCTATTGTACTTGTATCTTTCCCTTCTATATTTCCCTCTATTGTAATATATCTGTGCTGATTTTCTCTTGAAATGGAAACCGCACTATCTTCTACTACAATATCTGCTACTTCCGTTATAGGTACTGACGCACCTGTTGAAGTCATTACAGTTATATTTTTAAGGTCATTTATATAATTTACTCTTTCTTTGTCATATCTAATTGTAACATCTATCTCCGTACCATCTACCTTATATTGCGTAGCAGTTGTACCCTTGACCGCACTACTCAAAGCACTTGATATCGAAGATGCAGTTACACCATATTGAGAAGCTTTTGCTCTGTTAATTACTATGTTAGTTTCAGAAACAGTTTCACCTGCTGAAGATTCAATATCTTTTGCTCCCGGTATTTCATTTATAAGTGCTATAACATCATTACTTATTTCCTTAAGCACATCTATATCATCACCAGAAATCTGTAAAGAAAGAGTCGAACCTGCAAGCTGTCCCATAGCTGCATCAGAAGCAGCTACTGTAATTTCTGCTCCTGCTACACCAGAAAGTCTTTGCTCTATTTCTTTTACAACCTCTTTTGTACTTTTTTCTCTTTGAGTTTTTCCTACAAGAGATACTGTAACCGTTGCAGAATCAGCTGAACCTGCCGAAAAACTACTTCCACCACCAATATTTGCATATATCAAATTCAATTCAGGTATATCAGATATTCTTTCAAGCACTATATCTACCACTTCTATTGTTTTATCCAATACCGTACCTTTTGGCATTTCAATAGTTATACTTGCTGAACCTTCGTCCATCTCCGGCATAAAATCAAATCCCATAATCGGAGTAATTGCTAAAGTTCCAAAAAATACTGCCAATACTATTGCAATCGTTTTCTTTTGATTTTTAAGACACCATTTCAGAACCTTTTGATAGAAATTATTTATTCCATCAAGCCCTCTTTCCCAAGCATCCAAAAATTTTGTAAACCAACCCTTCTTAGGCTGTGTTCCTCTTTTATCCTCACTAAGAAGTCTTGAACACATCATTGGTACAAATGTAAGGGATACTACTAATGATGATAAAAGTGCAAAGCATATTGTAAATGACAAATCCTGGAATATCTGTCCTACTATTCCACTCGAAAATGCCAATGGCAAAAATACCGCTACTGTTGTAAGAGTAGACGCTGTAACCGCCATTGCAACTTCTGATGCACCTTTATAAGATGCTTCTTTCGGTTCTTCTCCATTTTTCCAATGTGTAAATATATTTTCAAGTACAACAACCGAGTTATCTACAAGCATACCTATTCCTATGGTAATACCGCCCATAGAAATAATATTCATACTCATTCCTTTTAAATACATAAGTGCAAAAGTAGCCATTATTGATGCGGGTATTGACATACCTATTACTAAAGAAGTCTTTGGGTCTTTCAAAAATATCACCAAAACGATGACAGCAACCAAAGCACTTTGAAATGCTGTTGAAACAACATTATTTATAGAATATCTTATATAACCTGCGCTACTAGAAATCATCTTTATGGTTATATTAGGATATTCTTTATTAAGCTTTTGTATTGTTTCTGTAATTTTATCAGAAACTTCAACCAAATTTGCAGTAGACTGTTTATCTATGGAAAGGGTTACTCCCCTAACTCCATTTATTATACTTACTGCTTCTACATCTTTTGAAGTTTGATTAATTTCTGCTATATCATCTAAATATATTACTGCCCCTGTTGGCGTTGTTATCGGCAAATATTTTATATCATCTATTGACTCAAACTCACCCAAAAGTCTAACCTGTAATTTAGTTTCACCCTGCATTACATTTCCGGCAGGATAATTGAGATTTTCTGATGCAAGGCTTTGAACTATTTGCATTGCACTTAATCCATATCCCTGCAATTTTTCAGGATTTATAACTATTTCTATTTCATCTTCAAGACCACCTGAAACACTTACTGAAGATACACCCTCTATTTTTTCTATTGTATTGGATATTTCATCATTTATAAGAGTATTAAGCTCTTTCAAATCCATTTTATCACTTGTAATGCCGATAGTTATAGGTTCTGCATTGATATCTATTTTAAGCACCATAGGATCATCTGCATCATCAGGAAGATAACCTTTTATCATATCTATCTTTTCACGCATATCCAAAGCTGCCATATCTACATCCGTTCCATCAACAAACTCTATCATTACTATTGAAGAACCACTTGAAGAAATTGAACTTACTGTTTCTACATTAGTTACTGTTCCCATAGTCGATTCAATAGGTTTTGTTATAAGGTTTTCTATTTCCTCTGGTCCTGCTCCGGTATAAGTAGTACTTACTACCGCCATAGGTATATTCATAGAAGGCATAAGTTCAAGATTTAAAGTGCTGTAGGCTAAAATTCCTCCCAAAAATACCATAAGTATAAGCATTACCGTAGTTACAGGTCTTTTTATTGAAATTTTTGAAAGCATAAATTATTCCTCCTTTAAAGCAGGTGAAACCTGTATTTCACTGCCATCGGATACATAACTTTGACCTTTTACAATAAGCTTCATTCCACTTTCAAGTCCCTCTGTTATTTCTATATTTTCTCCGCTATCTATACCTAAAGAAACTATCACCTTTCTAGCAGTTCCATTTTCTTCCACAAACACATAATCTTCATTGCTTTTTGAAATCACTGCATTTCTTGGAATTACAACTACATTTTCTTTCTTTTCTTTTGTAAAATATACCTCTCCTAACATACCTGCTTTTAAAGTATGATCTGTATTTTCTATTTCTATCTTTATATCATAAGTACCATAAGCATTAGCTGCTGGATTTATTGAAACAATCTTCCCTTTAAACTTATCTTGTGAAACACTTGAAACTTTTACTTCAACTTCCTGATTTAATTTCAGACTATTTATAAGCTGCTCTGAAATACTTACCTTAATATTGACTTTATCTATATCAATAATAGTAAATGGTATACTTGAAGTTGAAAGAAGTGTATCTTCTTTAAGATTTGCAGCTGTTACTATTCCATTTATCGGAGCTTTAATAACTGCATCTTTAAGCATTTTTTCATAACTTACAAGCTGTGCTTCGACAGATGCTTTAGACGCTTCTGCTATTTTCAAAGCATTTTCTGCTTGTTTCTGATTTTCTGAGGGTGCTTGATTTACTGTTATATCATACAATTCCTCTGCTTGAGTCAATGCAGTATTTGCCTGTTGATATCCAACTTCCGCTTGACTGTATGCCACTTTTGCTTGTTCATATGCCAGCTTTGCCTGTGAATAACCTATTTCCGCCTGATTATATCCTGTTTTTGCTTGATCTAAAACACTTTGAGAAACCGCTCCACTTTCAAAAAGCTTTTTAGTATCTTCATAACTCTTTTTAGTATCATTAAATACAAGTTCAGCATTTTCCAATGTAAGTTTGGCATTTTCCAAAGCTATATTGGCATTAGAAATTCCCGCCTCTGCACTCGCTACACCAGATTTTGCATTTTCTACTCCTGCCTTAACATTTGCAATCTGCGTCTGCATACTTGCACCATTTACAAGTTCAAGACTTGTCTTAGCTGAATTTATATTTGCTTCAGCGGATACCAAAGATGCCTTTGCAATATTTATATTATTTACAATATCTTCCGTATCCATTGTAAAAAGTATATCATCTTTTTTAACATTATCACCTATATCAAAATTTACCTGAGATACTTTTCCTGAAACTGTACTAAATACATTTACTTCATTTGCTGGAGTAACTTTACCTGAATATATGTATTCACTGCTTATATCTGCTTTTTCAATTTCCATTACCTCTACTGAAACCACTGTTTTTTGCATAGTAGACTGCTCATTATTTGAAGATGTAACACTCGAACAGCCTGACATCAATAATAACATTAAACAAAGTATAATTGATATTTTTCGTTTCATATTTCCTATCCTTTCTTTATTATTGGTCAATTTCATTAAATAATTTATTTGCACTTTCAATGCAGGCTTCTATATCTTTCTTTTGCTTATCACTAAGTTTATTGTAAAATTCTGACATTGCTGAAATTATAGTTTTATTCAGCTCATTATATATCTCTATCCCTTTTTCTGTTATATTGAAATAAACTTTTCTTTTATCCTCTTTTTTAGATGCCTGTTCTCTTACCAAATACCCCTCCTCTACCATTTTATTCAAAGTAATTGATAAACTGCTCTTACTCAATACTATTAATTTATTCATATCTGATATAGTATGTAAATTCCATTCATTTACAGCAACTAATATGTCATACTGTCTTGAAGTAAGTGGCAATTTATTTTTACCATTTTTATTAAAATTACAATCATAATTAGAAGTCATCCATCTTCCCAGCTTAATTCTTAATTCTAAGACTTTATAAGCTAAATCCTGTCCCCCTGAAATTTCTTTCATAATATACTCCTTTTCTTTAAAAAAGTTTAATATTTAAACTGTTTTACTATAAAACTTTTTTAGTTTAAAACTATTTTAGTTTATGATAAAACTATATCCTTGTCAATAGAAATATTTTACTAATACAGGAAAAATCAAAATTTTTTAATAAAAAAACTAATACACATAGAATACCATTTTATTCCAATGTATCAGTTTTTATTAATATATATATTTTTCAAAAATGCAAAATACATTTTTAATTTATAATATTTTCATAAAAATTCTTAGCTTCTTCTAATTCTTCTTTATTAGGATGATTTTTAGCAATCCCTCCAATTAATTTAAATGGACCAAAAGTATTAAAACCATAACAACCGTATTCACCTAAAATCTTTGCATTTTTCCCAGCTACAACTTTACTTATAGCATTTGTGTAGCCATCTTTCTTTGCCCCATATGTATAAAAGAAAAATACCTTTTTATTTTCTGGAAGGTTATTTTGTGCAAATTCCAAAACCTGTTTATGAAATTTTGAATAATATATTCCTGACGCAAAACCAATTATATCATATTTACTAAGGTCAGATGATTTCATTTTTGTTACATCAATTAAATCTATTTCATTTTGACTTGAAACAGCATCTATTAATTTCTTTGTATTTTCGTGATGTTTTGAATAATAAATAATTACAACTTTCATAAAAATCCTCCTCTAAACTCTGCCTAATTCTTCTTGACTTATTACAGTACAAAAATTATACTATGTATTATAAAAAAGAACAAGTACGCAGAAAAATTATACTTAGTATGTTAAAATGTATCGGAGGCATTTATGAAAAAAGAATTGACACCTGAAAAATATTTAAACAAAATTATGACCGAAAAAATAAGTGATGATTGTCCTGTCAGAAGAACTCTAGAAATTTTAAGTGGAAAATGGAGAACTCATATTATTTATGAACTCTGCAAAAATCCTTCTATGCGTTTTGGAGAACTAAAAAAAGCTTATCCACATATAACAAATACAATGCTTACAAATACATTAAGAGATTTAGAAAGCTTAGGAATCATTTATCGTGAACAATTTAACGAAATACCCCCTCACGTAGAATACTCATTAACACAAAAAGGAAAAGAACTTTTCCCAATTTTTTTTGAAATAGCTAAATGGGGAGAAAATAATTTGGAATAAAAACATTAATTTTATCCATTCCTTTTTCCCGTTTTTAATTGTATATTATAAAGAGTATTTTTATAAATAAATTAATTTTTAGGAGGTTTTTTATGAACTTTTTA